>NZ_KV830577.1:51342-88723 GCF_001836795.1 Neisseria sp. HMSC061H08
AAGGCCGTCTGAAACTTTTCAGACGGCCTTTTGTTTATACAAAAACTTCCACAAATTCTAATATTTTCAATACTGACCAATTCAGATCTGTTGCGGTTGCAATAAATTAGGAATTATCCAACCTGCTTTTTATGGTTAAAAAAGATTGAGTGGGCTATTCTTAGCTAAATAACAAGGCTAACTGCTTTGACAATGATCCATCAACAATTGAGTCATAAAAACTAATTCTACCGTTTCGATTTCAAGTTTGCCATCTACTCATCTATCGACATTTCAATACCAAGCTGCTTATCTTCAGGTAAATAAAAAAGCACAACATTTCGTTGTGCTTTTTCTTAATGAACCCACATTACTTGTTTTTTTGCGAACGAAGGTAGTCCAAAGTTTTCAGCTGGGCAATGGCTGCTGCCAATGCTTTGTGCGCTTCGGCCAGAGATTTATCATCTTTGGCTGCAGAAACACCTGCCTCGGCTGCTTTCTTAGCTTCTTCAGCACGTGCCTGATCCATTTCGGTACTGCGAACGGCAACGTCTGCCAATACGGTAATCTTGTCAGGCTGTACTTCTAAAACACCGCCGGAAACGGCAACCAGCACTTCTTCAGCTTCACCCGGAACAGTCAAACGCAATGCGCCGGGGCGTACCAAACTCATAATCGGCTCGTGTCGTGGATAAATACCAAGCTCACCTTGAACGGTCGGAACCACCACAAAGCTGGCTTCGCCCGAATAGATGTTTTGCTCGCTACTGACCACTTCAACTTGCATGACGCTCATGCCGACCTCCTTAGTTTAAGGTTTTCGCTTTCTCAACTGCTTCTTCGATACCGCCTACCATGTAGAACGCTTGTTCAGGCAGATGGTCGTATTCGCCGTTCAAGATGGCTTTAAAGCCGGCAATGGTATCGCGCAGGGCGACATATTTGCCTGGAGAACCTGTAAACACTTCTGCAACGTGGAACGGTTGAGACAGGAAGCGTTGGATTTTACGGGCACGCATTACAGTCAGTTTGTCTTCGTCAGACAATTCGTCCATACCCAGAATGGCGATAATGTCGCGCAATTCTTTGTATTTTTGCAGAGTGGACTGTACACCGCGCGCTACGTCGTAGTGTTCTTGACCCAATACCATCGGATCCAATTGGCGTGAAGTAGAATCAAGCGGGTCAACTGCCGGGTAAATACCCAAAGAGGCAATATCACGGCTCAATACGACGGTGGCGTCCAAGTGGGCGAAAGTTGTCGCTGGAGACGGGTCAGTCAAGTCATCCGCAGGTACATATACGGCTTGGATGGAAGTAATGGAACCGGTTTGGGTAGAGGTAATACGCTCTTGCAAACGACCCATTTCTTCAGCCAATGTCGGTTGGTAACCCACTGCAGAAGGCATACGGCCCAACAGTGCAGATACTTCGGTACCGGCCAGAGTGTAACGGTAGATGTTGTCAACGAAGAACAATACGTCGCGACCTTTACCGTTTTCGTCTTTTTCGTCACGGAAGTATTCGGCCATGGTCAAACCGGTCAAAGCAACGCGCAGACGGTTGCCCGGAGGTTCGTTCATTTGACCATACACCATGGCTACTTTATCCAATACGTTGGAATCTTTCATCTCGTGGTAGAAGTCGTTACCTTCACGGGTACGCTCACCCACACCTGCGAACACGGACAGACCGCTGTGCGCTTTGGCGATGTTGTTGATCAATTCCATCATGTTCACGGTTTTGCCCACACCGGCACCACCGAACAGACCTACTTTACCGCCCTTAGCAAACGGACACAGTAAGTCGATCACTTTAATACCGGTTTCCAGCAATTCGGTAGTTGAAGACAACTCGTCGAATTTCGGAGCAGTTTGGTGAATGGCGCGGCTCTTGTCGGTATCGATCGGACCTGCTTCATCAACAGGCGTACCCAATACGTCGACAATACGACCCAATGTACCTTTACCTACCGGCACAGTGATTGGCGCACCAGTATTGCTTACAGACATGCCGCGTTTCAGGCCGTCTGAACTACCCATTGCAATAGTACGGACAACGCCGTCACCCAGAAGCTGTTGAACTTCCAGAGTCAGACCGTTCTCGTCCAATTTCAGGGCATCGTAAACATGCGGGATAGCGTCACGTGGAAATTCCACGTCAACCACCGCACCAATAACTTGTACGATTTTGCCTTGGCTCATTATCGTATCCTAATTTCCTGTTCAGGCTTCAGACGGCATTAAACTGCCGCTGCACCTGCTACAATTTCTGACAATTCTGTGGTAATCGCGGCTTGACGCGATTTGTTGTACACCAAGCGCAATTCTTTGATGGCATTGCCTGCGTTGTCGGTTGCGGCTTTCATCGCTACCATACGCGCGGCTTGTTCAGATGCCATGTTGTCGCTCAATGCCTGATAAACCACAGACTCTAAATAGCGGCGAACCAAATATTCCAATACGGCGATAGGACTCGGCTCGTAGAGGTATTCCCAAGTAAATGAAGAATGACCTGTTCCGTCGTCAATAACGTTTTCACCGATAGGCAGCAAAACTTCCATACGCGGCTCTTGGCGCATTGTATTGATAAAACGTGAGTAAACCATATGGATACGGTCTAATTCATGTTTCTCATAACGTTGGAAGATTTCGGTCAAAGGGCCAAGCAACGCTTCCATTTTCGGGGTATCGCCCAAATTGGTTGCACTGGCAATAACGTTTAAACCGATGCTTTGGCATGCAGCCAAACCTTTACTACCCAGGCACACGACTTCGACTTCGATGCCTTGTTCCTGATACTCTTGAACTTGCGCCAAAAACTTTTTCAGTACGTTTGCGTTCAAGCCGCCGCACAAACCTTTATCCGAGGTAATCAAAATGAAACCGGCACGACGCACTTCGCGGTGCGGCTCCAACAATTGGATACCATGATCGGCATTGGTCTGTGCAAGATGGCTCATCACTGTACGCACTTTTTCGGCGTACGGACGCGCTAAGCGCATCCGGTCTTGAGTCTTCCGCATTTTAGAGGTCGACACCATTTGCATCGCTTTAGTGATCTTTTGGGTATTTTGAACACTACGGATTTTGGTGAGAATCTCTTTTCCGACTGCCATTTCAGACTCCTTTCATCTCAATACTTATGCTTGGTAAGCGTAAGAAGATTTGAAAGATTTCATGGCTTCGGTCAATGCTTTTTCGCTTTCGTCAGACATTGCGCCTGATGCATTAATCGCATCCAGAACCTCAGGATGTTGCGTACGTACGAAACTCAGGAATTCTGCTTCGAAAGCCAAGGCTTTGGATACCGGAACATCTGCGTAAGAACCGTTGTTGATCGCCCACAAAGTCAATGCCATTTCGGCAGTGTTCAATGTGCTGAATTGTTTTTGTTTCATCAATTCAGTAACCACTTCACCGTGTTGCAGCTGTTTGCGTGTTGCTTCGTCCAAATCGGAAGCAAATTGTGAGAACGCCGCCAATTCACGGTACTGCGCCAACGCCAAACGGATACCGCCACCCAGTTTTTTGATGACTTTGGTTTGTGCCGCACCACCTACGCGCGATACGGAAATACCGGCATTGATTGCAGGACGGATACCGGCGTTGAACAAGTCGGTTTCCAAGAAGATTTGGCCGTCTGTAATCGAAATTACGTTGGTTGGTACGAATGCTGATACGTCACCGGCTTGGGTTTCAATAATCGGCAACGCAGTCAGAGAACCGGTTTTGCCTTTTACTTCGCCATTGGTCAGTTTCTCAACTTCGTTTTCGCTGACACGGGCTGCACGTTCCAACAGACGGGAGTGCAGGTAAAATACGTCGCCAGGATAGGCTTCACGGCCAGGTGGACGGCGCAGCAGCAGGGAAATTTGACGGTATGCAACGGCTTGTTTAGACAAGTCATCGTATACGATCAATGCATCTTCACCGCGGTCACGGAAGAATTCACCCATGGTACAACCGGAGTAAGGAGCAATGTATTGCAGCGCAGCGGCTTCAGAAGCAGTCGCAGCAACCACGATAGTGTGTTCCATTGCGCCATGCTCTTCCAATTTGCGCACTACGTTGGCAATAGAAGATGCTTTTTGACCGATAGCCACATAAATACAGATAACGCCTGTACCTTTTTGGTTAACGATGGCATCCAGTGCTACGGCTGTTTTACCGGTTTGACGGTCACCAATGATCAGCTCACGTTGGCCACGACCAACCGGAACCATAGAGTCAATGGCTTTCAGGCCGGTTTGCATGGGTTGGTCAACCGATTTACGCGCAATCACACCCGGTGCGATTTTTTCGATTGGAGCAGTCAAAGTTGTATTGATTGGACCTTTACCGTCGATAGGACGACCCAATGCATCAACTACGCGGCCAACCAATTCGCGACCGATTGGCACTTCCAAAATACGGCCGGTACAGGTAACTGTATCGCCTTCTTTAATGTGTTCGTACTCACCCAACACTACGGCACCGACGGAGTCGCGCTCCAAGTTCATGGCCAGACCGAAAGTGTTACCGGGGAATTCGAGCATCTCACCTTGCATCGCGTCTGACAAGCCATGAATGCGCACAATGCCGTCTGTAACAGAAACAACGGTACCACGGGTACGCACTTCTGTATTGACGGACAGATTTTCGATTTTGGCTTTAATCAAATCGCTAATTTCAGCAGGATTAAGCTGCATGAAAACTCTCCTAATTTGTCATAGTCGCATACAAAGCATTCAGTTTGCCTTGTACGGACAAATCCAAGACCTGATCACCCACTTCTACTTTGATGCCGCCGATTAATTCAGGGGCAACTTTAGTTACCACATCCAATTTGCTGTTGAAGCGTTTTGTCAGGATATCGGTAACATCGGCCAGCTGCTGAGAACTGAGCTCATACGCGCTGTAAATTACTGCCGATTTCGTATTGTTGTGTATCAAGGTCAAATCTTGATATTGGGCATAAATTTCCGGCAATACCAGCAAACGCTTGTGCTCGGCCAAAACGGTAATAAAATTTGCCAATTCGACATTTTTGATACCGACAAGACCTTTGAGCGTTTCTGCCTTTTCGGAAGCTCCCGTTTCCGGCTGCTCGATGAAAGCAATGACTTTCTCATCCTGAACAACCGCTGCGAGTTCTTTCAGTTCGCCCAACCAAGACTCGATTTGGTTTTTTTCCTGAGCCAGACTAAACAATGCTTTCGCATAAGGTCTGGCAATCGTTGCGAACTCTGCCATAAGATTACAGCTCCTGTTTTAAGGCACTGAGCAGATCTGCATGTTTGGAAGCATCGACTTCTTTACGCAGGATAGATTCCGCACCTTTAACAGCCAATGAAGCGACCTGTTCGCGCAACACTTCGCGTGCACGGTTAACTTCTTGCTCTACATCAGCTTTTGCTTGGGCTGCAATGCGTGCTGCTTCATGAGAAGCTTGCTCTTTGGCTTCTTCTACAATTTTTGCAGCACGTTTTTCGGCGTTGGCAACCATTTCGGTTACCTGATTACGCCCTTCGGCCATAAGTTCTGCAACTTTTTTCTCTGCCTGCTCAAAATCGCTCTTACCGCGCTCGGCGGCAGCCAAGCCCTCAGCGATTTTTGCGGCACGCTCATCCAATGCTTTGGCAATCGGAGGCCATACGAATTTCATCGTAAACCAAACCAAGCCAAAGAAAACTAGGATTTGCGCAAATAAGGTTGCATTAATATTCACGTTACTTAACCTTCGTATCTGGGTTAATCAAACAGACGGCAAGCCTGTATCTGAACGGATCGCTCCGTCTTGATTACGCAGCACCAAACGGGTTAACGAAGGCGAACAACAGGGCAATAGCCACACCGATCAAGAAAGCCGCATCGATCAGACCAGCGATCAAGAACAGTTTGGTTTGCAGCGGACCGATCAGCTCAGGTTGGCGAGCAGAAGATTCCAAGTATTTAGAACCAACCATTGCGATACCGATAGAGGCACCCAATGCGCCCAAGGCAACGATCAAACCACATGCGATAGCAATCAAACCCATTTTTAAACTCCTTAAAATAGTAAAGGTTAAACTACAAAAAACAAACTACGAAAAAACTACTTGATTAGTGTGCATCATGCGCCTGTCCGATATATACGAACGCCAACGCCATGAAAATAAATGCCTGCAAGGTGATGACCAAAATGTGGAAAATCGCCCAAGCCAAACCAGCAATCAGGTGGAACACAAATAAAATCGGATCCAAAGTTTCGACACTACCAGTTGACGCCCATGCACCGCCCAACAGAGCGATCAACAGGAACACTAGCTCGCCGGCATACATATTACCAAACAACCGCATACCGTGGGATACGGTTTTGGACAAAAACTCTACCAAGTTCAGCAGGAAGTTGGCCGGAGCAAGCCACGGACCGAAAGGTGCGCAGAACAACTCGTGAACCCAACCGCCAAGGCCTTTGATTTTGACATTGTAGTAAATACAGATCAGCAATACGCCAATCGCCAGAGCCAAAGTCGTATTCAAGTCAGCAGTCGGTACGACGCGCAACAGGGCATGATGATTACCGGTAATGCCTTGCCATGCCATCGGCAGCAAATCAACCGGCAGCATATCCATGGCGTTCATCAAGAGAATCCAGACAAACAAGGTCAGACCCAATGGTGCAACAGCTTTACGCGATTGTTCGTTATGGATAATGCTTTTACACATGTCATCCACGAATTCGAACAGAATTTCAACAGCCGCTTGGAAACGACCGGGAACACCGGCCGTCGCTTTTTTGGCACCGCGCCACAAAAGGAAGCTGCCGATTACGCCCAACAGAACGGCAAAAAAGATTGCATCAAGGTTAATGAACGAAAAATCAGCAATGTTTTTCAGTCCTTGACCCTGAGTAACATCCGACATACTGGTCAAGCTTTGCAAGTGGTGCTTGATGTAGTCGGCAGCGGTCATAGTTTCACCTGCCATAGTGTTTCACTCTCAACAATACTAAAAAAACCAAATGACTGACGCTGAGCAACCCCAATAAGAATGGGAAAAATACCAGCGATTGATGCCATATCGCAAAAACGACCGACATAGATACCAGCGACAGCACTACTTTTAAAACCTCTCCGCCGACAAACATCGAACTTTGCAGATCGGGATTACGGCGGGAAAACTTTAAAAGTAAAACTGCAACCAGGGTAGGCAAAATGTACGAAAATCCTCCCGCCAAAGCAGAGAGGAAGCCGGGCAATCCGGAAAATAACGCACAAACAACTGAAATTATTAATAATACAATCACTTGCAATGGGACTATCTGATTCATTGTACTTTGTACCCCAAAAAGCAAGGCAGGCTAATATAATCAAGAAGTTTGTTAACGTCAAGCAATATGTTAATCTTTGTGAACCTTTCACAAATAAATGATTAACACATATAAAACAAATCTTTGCTGGAATGGAGTTTAACACAAATTACATGTTGCTACACAGATTTTACAGAAGATTTTGATTTGTATTGTAAACATCTGTACGACCAGTCCTTTTATCAAAAATTCAGGCCGTCTGAAAAGCTTTTTTCAGACGGCCTGTTCTGTTTATAAAGCCGTTAGAACGCTTGATTGATGCCTAACTGCTTCAGCAAATATTCGAATGTTTCCGGCGTATCAAAATGCAGCACGATTTTGCCTTTTTTCTGATTGCTGGTTTTGACTTCGGCATTAACACCCAAATGCTCGGTCAATGCATCATTGATGCGGCGGATATCCGGGCTGATGTTTTTGGCTGCTTCGGGCTTGGCTTTTTGATGTGCCAACTGGCTGCGGCGTTCTACTTCGCGCACCGACCAGCCGTTTTTGACGGCTTTTTGCGCCAATTCCAATTGATCGACTACATGCAAGGTCAGCAACGCACGGGCATGACCCATTTCCAGACGGCGTTGGTAAAGCATTTCCTGAACCGGCTCAGGCAGGCTCAGCAGGCGCAGGCTGTTGGAGATGGCGCTGCGGCTTTTACCGACGGCTTTTGCGATGGTTTCGTGGGTCAGGCCGAATTCGTCGGCGAGGCGTTTCAAACCTTGCGCCTCTTCAATCGGATTCAGGTTTTCACGTTGCAGGTTTTCAATCAAACCCATGGCCAACGCGGTTTCGTCGCTGATGGTTTTGATGACGACGGGAATTTCGGTCAAACCGGCCAACTGGGAAGCACGCCAACGGCGTTCGCCGGCAATCAATTCATATTGAGACAGACCACGTTCGCGTACGATAACCGGCTGGATAATACCTTGCGCTTTAATGGAGTCAGCCAATTCCTGCAAGGCTTCGTCATCCATTTGCACACGCGCCTGATAGCGGCCGGGCTGAATATCGGCGATGGCAACCGTTGTCAGGCGGTCGCTACTGCTGCTATCCACCGCATTGGATATCAGCGAATCCAAACCGCGTCCCAATCCACCTTTTGCTTTTGCCATATTGTTTTCCCTTTCAGACGGCCTCAATGTTGAAATGACGTATTCTATCGGATATTGCCGCTTTACGACAATTTGAATCACGATGATTTGACCCTTGCCGTTTATTTACGGAGCGAAACCGCAAACATGCCCCTTAAAGCATTGCTTAAGCGGATTTCTTCCGCATTTTCCAACATAGAACGCGTGATGTGGGTTTCCTTGATTGCATCCGCACCTAAAAGCCGCGGCTGCTTCAATACCGCTTGGCGCATTACCCCGTTCAAAATATCCAAATTCAAAGACGGCGTAAGCCATTGTCCCTGATATTTGATAAACACATTGCTTCTTCCGCCCTCTAACAACAGGCCGTCTGAATTGAAAAACAAGCTGTCAAATGCGCCCTGCCCTTCTGCCGTTTTCCACGCTTGGTCAAACATTTCACGGCGCGTGGTTTTGAAACGGCGCAGATAATCGCGTTGGCTTAATGTGTACTCACTCAAGATGACGTATTGTTGTTCACTCAATTCAGAAACAGCCGCATGGCTCAATGCAAGGCCGTCTGAAAACAAGGCGACTTTGACTCTAAATAACCCTCTTGGCAACGCATCTATATAATGTTGGATTTGCTCTATTGCGTTTTCAGGCCAAGTCAGGTTGAGTGCTTGCGCCGAGCTGTTCAGACGGCCCAAATGCAAATCAAGCAAACGGCATTGTTTGTCTTCCACGCGCATGGTTTCAAAAATACCGAAATCAGGCCGCAATTCATTGAGGAAGCGCGCCTTCCAACCGCACTCGCGATATTCGGCCTCCGGATCGCTATCAATCACAATCCCCGAACCCACGCCATAAACACCTTGATAAAGGCCGTCTGAAACCGGTTTCAGAGATAAAGTGCGGATCACGACATTAAACACGCCTTCAAACCCCAAACCCGTATCACACGGATGCAAAAAGCCGATGCTGCCTGTGTACAAACCGCGCGGCTCAGATTCAAGGGACTCAATAATCTGCATACTCATGCGTTTGGGTGCGCCGGTGATACTGCCGCACGGGAAGGCTGCACGGAGAATATCGGCAACCGAAACACCAGCCAGCGCCTGCGCTTCGATGGCACTGGTCATCTGCCAAACACTGCCGAAACAGGAAACTTTAAACGGTTCAGGCACGCGTACTTTGCCTGTTTGCGCGATTTTGCCGAGGTCATTGCGCAACAAATCGACAATCATCACATTTTCGGCGCGGTTTTTCGGGTCGTTTTGCAATTCAACGGCGCGGCGTTCATCTTGACCGTCAAGAAGAATCGGCGCAGTGCCCTTCATCGGCTCAGTTGTAATCAGGCCGTCTGAATCGATTTTGAGGAAAAGTTCGGGAGAAAAACACAAAGTCCACGCCTCCTGCCCTGCCCCGTCGGGCAGACAAGACAAAACGGCATACGGCACAGGCTGGCGCAAGCGGCGGTAAAGCTGGATCGGATTGCCGTAAGTTTGCAGGTGCAGTCGTGCGGTGTAATTGATTTGATAGGTATCGCCGCGGCGGATGGCTTCGTGGATTTGACGGATATGCTCGAGATAATCGGCTTCGGATACGGAGAATCGGGGAGTGGAAATACCTGCCTCAAGGCCGTCTGAATGATAGGTCAGCCAGTTTTCGGCATCGATTTCGGAATAATCGGCAAACCAGTGCAAACGCAGACTGCCACTGCGGCCAGACGGAATATCCATCAGCGGCAATCCGAATTCGTAGTCTGCAAACAACACTGCATGCAAACCCTTTTTCCAGCCGGCTTGCAAAATACTTGTTAACGAATCCAGTTCGTTATGATAAAACCGATGGCTTTCTACATGATTTTGATAGAGTTTTGCTCGGCCGCTCACGGCATCGTCAAACAGGGCGAAATAAGGCATGATTGCTGTACAAATAGGCTGATTATACGCTGCTTTTACATAAGTTAGCAGACAAATTCAAAAAAAGCACTCAAATGTAATTTTATGTAGTCGAACGAGGCATAAAAGGGTAGAATCAAACCATACCACACTATATCATTTAAAACTTAATCGATAAGGAGACTTTATGGCAGACCACCAATTAGAACCGTTCGAGAATGTTGAACTGGGCGAGAAACAAGACCAGCTGCAAGTATTCGAAAAGGCTGTTTTGGAACACGAAGGACGCGGCACTGACGAGGATTCCAGCAGCGCACCGCTTCCTGCCAATTACCCGTACAAACAACGTATGCGCCGTTCTGTTTACGAAAAAGAAAAACAGAAGCTGCAAATCGAATTATTGAAAGTACAAAGCTGGGTTAAAGATTCCGGCCAACGCATCGTCAGCCTGTTTGAAGGCCGAGATGCAGCCGGTAAAGGCGGTACCATCAAACGCTTTATGGAACATTTGAACCCGCGCGGCGCACGCGTTGTCGCACTGGAAAAACCGACCACTACCGAACGCGGCCAATGGTATTTCCAACGCTACATCCAAAACCTGCCGACCGCAGGCGAAATGGTATTCTTCGACCGCTCATGGTACAACCGTGCCGGCGTAGAACGCGTCATGGGCTTCTGCGAACCTAACGAATACCTGCTCTTCATGCGTCAAACCCCTGAATTGGAACGCATGCTTGTTGCCAGCGGCATCCACCTGTTCAAATTCTGGTTCTCCGTATCCCGTGAAGAACAACTCCGCCGCTTCATCTCCCGTCGTGACGACCCCCTGAAACACTGGAAACTGTCCCCCGTGGACATCCAGTCGCTCGACCGCTGGGACGACTACACCGAAGCCAAAAACGCCATGTTCTTCCACACCCACACCGGCGACGCGCCTTGGGTCATCATCCGCTCCGACGACAAAAAACGCGCACGTTTGAACTGTATCCGCTACTTCCTGCACCAGCTGGACTATCCGGGCAAAGACGTGAAAGCCATCGGCAAAGTGGACGATAAAATTGTTTTGATTCCCGATACACGTTACAAAGAAAAAACCGTAGACATCGGACACGATTAATTCTTAAAGCATCAAAGGCCGTCTGAAATTTCATCTTTCAGACGGCCTTTTCTTAATCCTCACGATTCCAATACGTTTTTTGTGCGAATACCAATTTATTGTCAGTGAATTTTACATTATCCAAATTCAACGCCCAGACATCACTTTTCATCACCCTAGCGGCAGGATGCGCTTTGTAAAATAAAGACTGCGCCGCTTTCAAATCCGCTTCATCTTTAATCAAAGCGGCAGTCGCCGCAAACTGAACACCGCTGATTTTCGTGATACTGTCAGGCTGACCGGCGATGGTACCGGCTACTTTGGCAGAACGGCTCATCAGTCCGCCATGCTTTGTTTTCAAAGAAGTCAGCACAATCAGGCGGGCATTGGCTTCATCAAACACATAAAAACAACAAGCCGCCCAAATTTCGCCGTCTGCCGCAGCGGCAATACTGACGACATGATGATTGCTCAAAAATTTAACGATATTGGCAGGAATCGCTTGCATGATTTTTATCCTCTTTCTCAGTGTATTAAATTTATTTTCAGGCCGTCTGAAACATCAGCCCTGCCAGCGCGGCGCATCGGTTTGAACAATACCGAACAAGTCCAAAGCATGAGACACGCTGTGCGTAATCATATCATCAATGGATTCGGGCTTCTGATACAGAGCCGGAACGGGAGGAAACACAATGCCGCCCATCTCTGTTACACGGCGCATATTGTCGATGTGTGCCAAGTTTAACGGCGCTTCACGCACCATCAACACCAGCCTGCGCCGCTCTTTCAACGTTACATCCGCCGCACGGCTGAGCAAATTATCGGCAAACCCGTGAGCAACCGAAGCCAAAGTTTTCATTGAACACGGCGCAATCAACATTCCGTCCGTCAAAAACGAACCGCTGGCAATACTTGCCCCGACATTACGGACAGAATGCACGACATCCGCCAAAGCATAAACGTCTTCTTTGGTGTAATCCGTTTCCAAAGCGCGGGTCATCTCCGCCCCTTGCGAAACCACCAAATGCGTTTCTACCTGATGCTCACGCAAAAGCTGCAAAGCCTTCACGCCATACTGAAAACCGCTGGCACCGCTGATGCCGACAACCAAACGCTTCATTGTATTTCCCTGTCTCGGCCTAAAAATAAAGGAAAGGCAGATTCTCAAGACGAAAAAATAACCGCTAAAAAGCGGTTAGATTTTCTAATGTGGTGCCGACAGCGAGATTTGAACTCGCACAGCCTACGGCCACTACCCCCTCAAGATAGCGTGTCTACCAATTCCACCATGTCGGCATAAATCAAATTGTCTTACTGCTGCTGAGGATTCGGAGCAACAGGAGTTGTATTGTTTTGTGCAGGCGTTGCAGGCTTAGGAGCCTGTTGGGTCTGCTTCACATCGCTGAAGTCTAAACCGTGCTTATTGGAGTGGGTGTGAATATACACCATTGCCATGCAGGTCGCAAAGAAAAATGTTGCAGCAACGGCAGTCGAGCGGCTGAGGAAGTTGGCATTACCGGCAGAACCGAATACGCCTTGCGCGCTACCGCTGCCGGAACCGAATGTTGCGCCGGCATCCGCACCTTTACCGTGTTGCAGCAATACTAACACGATTACGAATAGAGCGGAAATAATATTAATAATCCAAATAAGGGTTTTAAAGGCTTCCATATGTTTTCTACGAGGCTTGTGCTGCGTTGATGATGGCGGTAAAGGAGTCATAGGATAATGACGCGCCACCAACCAATGCGCCGTCTACATGAGGTACTGCGAAGATGTCGGCTGCGTTATCCGCTTTCACACTTCCGCCGTAAAGAACGCGGATTTTAACATCGCTTCCGCACAAAGACAAGATTTCTTTGTAGATAAATGCGTGCATGTCGGCAATTTGTTCGACGGTGGCGACTTTGCCTGTACCGATCGCCCAAACCGGCTCGTAGGCAACGGCGATGTTTTTGGTGTTCAAACCTTGCAGGATGGAAAGCTGATGGGCAATGACTTCGTGTTCTTTACCGGCCTCGCGCTCTTCCAGGCTTTCGCCGACGCACAACAATGGAATCAGGCCGACGTTGAGGACGTTTTCCATTTTGCGGCGTTGGATTTCGTTTTTCTCGCCGAAATAAAGGCTGCGCTCGGAGTGGCCGATGAGGACGATGTCTGTACCGATGTCGGCAAGCATTTCGGCGGACACTTCGCCGGTGTACGCGCCGTTATTCGGGAAACGGCTCACGTCTTGCGCACAGGTCAAGATGCGGTTGTTCAAAACGATTTGCATGGCGTTGTGCAGTTGCAACAGATACACGGTCGGGGCGGCCAGGCCGATTAATACGCGTTCGGCGGTTGGCATGACGCGGAAGCGGTGCATAAGTGCATTGTTGTTTTGGAGTCGGCCGTTCATTTTCCAGTTGCCGATAACCCATTTTTGATCCCACATTCCGATTTGGTGATACATCTTTATTGCTCCGTGTGTTGGTTGTTGCTTGTTGTAGCGTGGTGTAATGTGAAAGTTTAGTGGATATATGTGCGCTTGGCAATTATTAACAAGCCTTGAGGCCGTCTGAAAGATGGCACACTCTCCGACAAGGATTTATAATATATGTTTCGATAAAATTAAGAATTGAACGGAGCACAAATATGGACTTTGAAAAAGCGCGTTTCAATATGGTTGAACAGCAGATTCGTCCGTGGGATGTCTTGGATTTCGACATTTTGGATGCTTTGGAGGAGATCGGGCGCGAACATTTCGTCGGCGAGGCTTTTCAAGGCTTGGCCTATGCGGATATGGAGCTGCCGCTGGCCAACGGCCATAAGATGTTGGAACCCAAAGTCGTTGCCCGCCTGGCTCAAGGTTTGAAACTGAAAAAAGACGAAACCGTCTTAGAAATCGGTACAGGCTCAGGCTATGCAACCGCCCTGCTGTCCAAACTGGCCGGCAAAGTCATTACCGACGACATCGATGCCAAGCAACAGCAACGTGCCAAAAAAGTCTTGGACGAATTGGGCTTTGCCAACGTCGATTATGTGCAAAACAACGGCCTGACCGAAGCATCGCAAGGCGCGCCTTTTGATGCGATTTATGTAGGCGGCGCAGTAGACCGAGTGCCTGAAATCTTAAAAGAGCAATTGAAAGACGGCGGCCGCATGGTCATCATTGTCGGCCGCAAACCGGTACAACACGCGCTTTTGCTGACACGCAACGGCAATGAGTTTTCCGAAAAAGTATTGTTCGACACCGTCGTGGCCCACTTGGAAGATAAATCGGCTAATCCGTTCGGCGATTTCGATTTTTAAACAACAGGCCGTCTGAAAGTTCAGACGGCCTCATGCTTTTATCCCCACCTTTATGACCGACATCATCCAACTCCCGCCCACCGAATTGAAGCAATGGCAGGAAGAAGGCCGCGCATTTCATCTGCTCGACGTCCGTACCGATGAAGAACGCGCCATCTGCACCCTGCCCGCTGCCATTCATATTCCGATGAACCTCATCCCCCTGCGCCAAAACGAGCTGCCCGACGATGATTTACCCATTGTTGTCTATTGCCACCACGGCATCCGCAGCCTGCACACGGCAATGTATTTGGAAGACGCCGGATTTGAAAACCTTTACAACCTGCAAGGCGGTATTGATGCTTGGGCGGAGCAAATCGATGCCAAGATGATGCGGTATTAAATTGCTTTTATGAATAAAAGGTCGTCTGAAATTGGGTTTCAGACGGCCTTTGCGATTATTTCACAAACCGTGCATCTGCCATAAACGGCCGTGTAGCAGCTGGTTTGGCCGAATAGAAGCGGGAGAAAGTGCTATCGATTTTGGTTTGTATCGGTTTACCGTCCAATGTTGCCGATGCTTCCAATTTCACGCCACCGCCACTGGTTTCGCCCAATTTCATATTTGGGAACGTCAGTTTGGCAATATTGAGTTTCACATTTTCCACTTTGGTATCGGGAGACATCAGCTGTTTGCCGACCGGACGGATTTTTTCACCCTCATCATGAGGCGCGGCACCACCGTTATCGTCAACCACGCCGATATTAATCAATCGGGCAGCTGCCAAGTCCATCTTGCCGTTTTTAACCGGAATACCGACAAACAGTTTTACGCCGCGATGAATGAACGTATTGTCCCGCCACTGAGTTTGACCCTCTCTCGGCGGTTTGGTTTCCGCCGCCACCGAATAAGTACGGCCCATAATCATCAATTTATAGCCCGGAATTTTTTTCGACCCCAACCCATCGGCAATATCTTCAACCAACTGCGGCGCAGTCAAATCTTCATTTGCCAAAATACGGGCCGATGTTTCTGCCAGATAAGCAGGTTTGCCGTTTATGGTCAATGCTTGTTCATGGCCGAAATCAGCTGCAAATGCAGGTATGGCAGCTAAGGCGGCCAATGTCAAAATACCGATGCGTTTCATCGCTTACTCCTGATGTAGAATATGGTTAGACTATTTATCCGAAAAACTCGGACAAATCTTAGACGAAACCATATTATTCTATAAATGATATAGATTATCAACAATATTTATAATACGGACAATATAAAGGCCGTCTGAAACCAAGTTTCAGACGGCCTTTCCAATCTGGTTTAAAACCTATATTCAGCCTGTAAAGCGTTTGAATACCAATGTGCCGTTGGTACCGCCAAAACCGAAGGAATTAGAGATGGCAACGTCGATTTTCGCGTCGCGCGCTTCGTTGGCGCAGTAATCCAAATCGCAACCGGCTTCAACGTCTTGTTCAAAGATGTTGATGGTCGGTGGAGATTTTTGCTCGTGTACCGCCAACACGCTATACAACGCTTCCACGCCGCCGGCCGCGCCGAGCAAGTGTCCGGTCATGGATTTGGTGGAGTTAACAATGACTTTGCGCGCATGATCGCCCAAAGCGCGTTTGAGGGCTTTGGTTTCGTTGGCATCGCCTAAAGGAGTCGATGTACCGTGTGCGTTAACGTAATCAACGTCTTCAGGATTCAGACCGGCATCTTTCAGGGCGCGGGTAACGGCCAATGCAGGACCTTCTTCGTTAGGCGCGGTAATGTGGTAAGCATCGGAGCTCATACCGAAGCCGACGATTTCGGCGTAAATTTTCGCACCGCGTTTTTTCGCGTGTTCCAATTCTTCCAACACCAGCACGCCAGCACCTTCGCCGATAACGAAACCGTCACGGCCTTTGTCCCACGGACGGGAAGCGGTAGCAGGGTCGTCGTTTCGGGTGGAAAGTGCCTTCATGGCGGCAAAACCGCCAACGCCCAAAGTGCTGATCGCGCCTTCTGCACCTCCGGCAATCATCACATCCGCGTCGCCGTATTTAATCAGTCGCGCAGAGTCGCCGATGGAGTGTGCGCCGGTTGTACAGGCAGAAACCATGCCGTAGCTCGGGCCGCGGTAGCCTTTGAGGATGGTTACATGGCCGGAAATCAGGTTAATCAGCGAGCCTGGGATAAAGAAAGGATTGATTTTGCGCGCGCCGCCTTCGAGTACGGCTTTGCCGGTTGCTTCAATGCTCGGCAGACCGCCGATACCGGAGCCGATGTTGACACCGACACGATCTTTGTCGAGGGTTTCCAAATCGTCCAAGCCTGAATCATTGATGGCTTGCAGGGCGGCGGCGATACCGTAATGGATGAACACGTCCATGCGGCGCGCTTCTTTCGCGCTGATGTATTGGCCGATATCGAAATCGCGCACTTCGCCGGCGATTTGGCTGTTGATGTCGGATGCGTCAAAGCGGGTAATCCGTCCGATGCCGCTTTTGCCTGCGAGCAGATTGCTCCATGCGGTGGCGACGTCGTTGCCGACCGGTGATACTTGGCCAAGACCTGTGATGACTACTCTTCTCTGACTCATGATAATCTCGCTGTTGGTTGTCGGGATTTTCGCGGCAGACTTGCTCTTTTTCTTCGAGAAAACGGGCAAAACTCATGCCGTCTGAAATTTCAGGGGTTTGATAATAAGGTAAAAGCCTCTATTGCGATGGCGCAGCAGAGGCTGGGTGTTTGAGGCGACCGATTAGCCTTGGTGGGCGTTGATGTAGTCGATAGCCAATTGTACGGTAGTGATTTTTTCAGCGTCTTCGTCAGGGATTTCGCAGCCGAAAGCTTCTTCCAAAGCCATCACCAGTTCTACGGTGTCCAGAGAGTCAGCACCCAAATCGTCTTGGAAAGAAGATTCGTTTTTCACTTCGGCTTCGTTTACGCCCAGTTGTTCAGCAACAATTTTTTTAACTTGTTGTTCGATGTTTGACATATCAGTCGTTCCTTTTCGCCTTGCGGCAGGTTGTTTAAGAGAAATAATTCGTCGGTATTGTACCGAATTCGGATAGAGTTTTCCATCTAATCCTGCATTTTAGCACAGATTATTCAGTAAAAACCTGTTGTTGCGCATATTAGCATAGGCTAATTTTAACCTACAAGCAGGAAATTGTTTTTATTTGATATCATAGGGTTAAGTTTTATTATCATGAGTCGCGGCCGTCTGAAAATCCTAATTTCGGCTTCTCAAACGGCTTTAATGCAATTTCAAATATTTCCTCCAATTATTTTTCCAAACTGCCCACATCATCCGTCTCACGATATTCCAGCCCGTCCAATGCCGCAAAATGCCGCTTGCCGCATTCGATTTTCAGCCTCTCATTTTGGCGTAGTTTGTCCGTATCCACACCAGCCTGAATGCCTTTGCCAGTATTTTTAGTTTCTGCAACAAAGTACACTTTGCCCTGAACCTGTTTTACCACTGCCCAATCGGGATTGTAATTGCCCAGTGGGGTAGGGATTTTGAACCAGCCTGGCAGTTTGAAATAAAACGCTACACCGCCTTCATGGTCAGCATCATAATGCTCGCAATCGGCGGCAAAGTTTTTTTCCGTTCCGGAATCCAATGGGATATAGTTTTCGCAAATGGTTTTTTGCGGATTACTTACTGCAAATGTAAAGCTGTTCTCATAAAACTCAATACCTTCACGCACCATATTTTCCAACAGCTTTTGGTCATACACTTTGCCGGTTTGTTCATACTCGATTCCTGCCGCCATCAATGCGTACAGGCTGCGGTTTACCGCTTCGGCAGCAAGGTCGATGAAGCGTTGCGGATTACCAGCTACATCTTTCAGACGGCCTGACTGTGTGATGATTTCGTACACCGTGCGCCGCGTCAGCCCCGTCTTTTTTTGAATCTCGCCGAGTATGTCCGGGATATCCCATTGAACGTCCATTTCACGGCTGCGGCTGGCAATTTCAACTGTTTCGATACCGTAGGTTTGTGATTGTTTTAATTGCGCCTTGCGGACGCGGATTCTCGGCTTTTGGATTTCTGGCAAGTTTGCTACTGCCTCCGAAGCTTGTTTAATCAATTCTTCCGTATCAAAGCGCACGCGGTAGCGCGTTTTGTATTTCAACCTCTCCCAAATTGCCTGAAATTCAGGATCGAGCGGAAAATCTTTGCGGAATAGCTGTTTTTTCTTCTTATTGCCGTCCTTGATGTTTTCGGCGGCGAAGGTAATGCCGCATTCGTCTTCGTATTCCTTTTGCAGGTTGGCGGCAAACGATTCGTAGCTTTCGTTCGGAACCACGGTTAGCACATTCACTTTTTCATCACGCACGCGCCGCCCTTTCTGATTAACGGCTATACGCAGCCCGCGCCCGATTTCCTGCCGCTTTTTCAGCGGCGAGCGGGTTTCGTTGAGCGTGCAGATTTGGAATACATTGGGGTTGTCCCAGCCTTCTTTCAGCGCGGAATGGGAAAAGATAAAGCGCAGCGGGCTGCCGAAGGAAAGCAGGGTTTCCTTGTCGCGCATAATGAGGCGGTAGGTATCGTTGTCCGCCTGCGTTGTGCCGTCGGTGTTTTTCAGACGGCCTTTCTTGTCTTGCGAGAAATAGCCGTCGTGTACGCCCGCCGTATCGGTGCTGCCTGAAAGCTCTCGATAGATTTCTTCAAACCAAAGGGCAAACTTACCTGCTGTTCCATCTGCTGTGCGGTAATTCTCCACGCGGTCGATGAAAAACAGCGACAACACCTTAATCCCCAGCGGATCCAGCCGTTTCTCCTTCGCCAAATGCTCCCTTACCGTTTCGCGGATTTGGTTTTTCATGATTTCATCGCGTACAGCATCGCCGTCTCCGCCGCGCGTAATGGTTTTACCGCTTGAGAACGCCAATTCCTGATTATCGAAATCCATACCGTCAATGATAAAACCGTGGCGGTAGGCTTCATTGCCGCCCGATTTTTCAAACAAATCGTCTCCCGATTTGACGGATACCTTTTTCTTCTTGGTTTCCTTTTTATCCTGATAATGAATGTTCAAATCGGCTTTCAGACGACCTTTGGCCGCCTGCTTTACTTCCAGCAGCTCCGCAAATGCGCCGTTCACATCGTTTTCCGCCAATACCGGCAAGACTTCGATTTGCTTTACCAGCTTCAAATTGTATGCCTGAACGGGATTCAGGCTGTAAACCTTGTGGTAAGGGTTTTTATGCGTTGCCGAATAGCGCAGGGTAAAGAGCGGATTGAGCGATTCCAAGGCATTCAGACGGCCTTCCGTTTCCATATTTTGCGGCTCGTCGATAATGACGATGGGACACGTTTCCTGAATAAACTTAATCGGCGCTTCCCCGCTTTCGTTTACCTTATTGATAACGTTTCCGTCTTTTTCAAACGACTGGATGTTGATCACCAAAATCTCGATGTGGTCGTTTACCGCAAAAGCGCGCAAGTCCGACAGCCGCGTGCTTGAATATTCCGAATAGCGCATCACGGGCCTGCCAAACACCCCGTCAAAATGCGCCTTCGTAATTTCCAAACTTTTCAACACGCCTTCACGTATCGGCACGCCCGGCACGACAATCACAAACTTCTTCCAGCCGTAGAGCTTGTTCAATTCGCAAACCGTACGCAGATAGACATAGGTTTTGCCCGTACCCGTTTCCATTTCCAGGGAAAAATTCAGCCCGTGCGCGCCGATTTCCGTTTCAGGCTGTCCGTTTTGCTTTTGCACTGCATTTAGATTCCTGCCTAGCGTTTCCCAATCCAAATCCAAGCCGTTGCCGACAAACCACCCCGTCCCCTGACTGGTCAAATCAAATGTCCGGGCATGGTTTGGTTGTCCTGCAAAAAGATTCGCAACGGCATTTACCGCATCAAGCTGATAGGGCAGTTCTTCAAATTTCAGTTCCATCGTTTTCTCCCTACACACACTCGAACATCACGCCCGCATCTTTCATCTGCAATACGGTATTGCTTTTGAGTGCGTCGTCGCCCTCGAACAGCCTGTCCAATGCCGCCACCTTGACGGGATGCTTCGCCAGCACGGCATCAATCAAACCTTGATTCACGCGTTCCAGCAGGAAAGCGTACAGCCCGCCCGTATCCTCGTCTTCCACGAAATACACGTCGTCTGAAAACGAAACCTTGCAAGTCAGCTTCAAACCCATACGCAGCATCAATTCGTAGAGCAGGTTTTCAGACGACGTTTCAGACAGTACGGAATCGATATTCAACGACAATTCGCGTTGCAGGGCTTCCGTATCGGCCTGCTCGGGCTGCCGCCATTGTTTGAAACCGCTTTCGGCAAGTTTGAAAACTTTAAAACCCGTATCTGTTTCCGATCCGTCTTGAAGGCCGTCTGAAATCTGCCTGCCCGCGCGGCGGATGCGTTCTTTGGCGATTTCGGCAATCGTGTTGAAACCCGCCTTGCGCGCTTCGGACTTTTCGTCGGTTTCTTCTGGGAGCTGGACACAGATGAAACGGCGGCTGCCACCGTCTTCGGCATTAAGCTGCATCACGGCGTGGGCGGTAGTACCGCTGCCGGAGAAGAAGTCTAGGATTAGATCATTTGGATTTGAACCAATTTTTAACATTTGTAACAATAAAGTTGTTGGCTTCGGTGTGTCGAACGGCGCTTTTGAATTAAATAAACTTTGCAGCTCCTTGTTAGCACCATCATTATGTCCTACTTCCTCAAAGTTCCACCAAGTTGTTGGCACTCTACCTTGTTGTACTTCATTCAAATACCGTTTTAATTGTGGAGCACCTAATCCATCTTTACCAAAAAAAATACGATTTTCTTTTAACCAAATTTCCATTGTTGATTGACTTGCTCTCCAAGAACTACCTTGTGGCGGAAAAAATTCTTCTCCTGTATTTGGGTTTCTAATCGGATAAACAGCACTGGCCGAAAACGACTTAACCAACAAATTATCACTTCTCCATAAACCTTTTCCATCTCCATCATCATTTTTGTATGGCTTATTTTGCGCTTCTGTTCGCGGTAATAAATTTCTCTCAAATTCAGAACCTTTTTGATAAACAATAATGTAATCATGCAATGTAGAAAAACCCTTTGCATCATTTGTTGCAGCGTATTTCTTTTGCCAGATCAAATTAGCTAAAAAATTCTCCGCTCCAAACACTTCATCACACAACAATTTCAACTGCGCCTGTTCGTTGTCGTCAATGCTGATGAAAATCACGCCGTCTTCGCGCAGCAGGGTTTTCGCCAGATGCAGGCGCGGCAGCATCATGGAGAGCCAGTTGCTGTGGTAATGGCCGCTGTCTTTGCCGTTTTTGCGCCACGCGCCTTGGAATACGCCGTCGCGCTTCAGGTAGCCCGCGTCGTCGGTATCGCCCACGCGGCGGGCGTATTCTTCGCGGCTTTCGGAGAATTTGTCGGGATAAATAAAGGAGTCGCTGCCGGTATTGTAGGGCGGGTCGATGTAAATCATCTTCACGCTGCCGGCGTAGGATTTTTGCAGGATTTTCAGTGCTTCGAGGTTTTCGGCTTCGATAAACACGTTTTGCGTGCCGTCGAAATCTGCGGATTCTTCTTTGCAGGGAACGAGGGTGCGGGAAGTGGGGCTTTGCAGGTTGAGATAGGCGGCGGTTTTGCCCGCCCAATCCAGTTGATAACGTTCGCCCGCGCCAGCAAGGTTTTCTGCGCCGAGGACGAGCTTGAGCTTTTCAAAGTCGATTTGGTCTTCGCAAAAGACTTCGGGAAAGAGTTGTTTGAGTTTTAATATATTGTTTTGTTTGAAATTATTTTCTAAATCGTGTATAATTTCGGTTCGGTTCGGTTCGGTTCGGTTCGGTTCGGTTGCCATAATTGCGTCTTCCATCAATGATTACTTACAAAGTGTCCATTTTATCGGGATATGTTGAAAGTTAAAAGAAAAGAAGGCCGTCTGAAAAACTTTAATATTCGTTTTTCAGACGGCCTTCTTTTCACTTGCCGAAACAAGAGTATTTTGTTTCTCAACTTTACGAAACAGTCAGTCCTGCTGCTTACTTCTACCCTAAAAACTCTTTCAAAAACAGCAATACGCAGGCAAGTTCGTCGGCGGATTCGCGTTGCGTGCCGTTGCCGGTATGGCCGCCGCCGTCCGGAGCGTAGAGCCAAGATTGCGGCGAGGTTTCACGCAGTTTGGCGTAGAACTTGAGCGCGTGGGCGGGATGGACGCGGTCGTCGCTGAGGCTGGTGGTAATGAGTGCGGGCGGATAATCGATGCCGTCTGAAAGATTGTGATACGGCGACAATTCGCCCAGCCAGCGTTTGCAGACTTCGTATTTCTGCGGATTGCCGTATTCGTCCGTCCAACTTGAACCTGCGGACAGTAACGGATAACGGATCATATCGGTCAGCGGCACTTCGCACACCAGCGCACCGATGCTTTGCGGTTCGCGCACGAAGGCGGCGGCGGTAATCAGGCCGCCGTTGCTGCCGCCCTGCAAACCGATGTGTTTGGGCGAACTCATGCCGCGTTCGGACAAATCGCGCACGACTGCCAATAAATCATCAACGCTTTTGTGTTTGCTGATTCCCTGCGCTGCTTGATGCCAGCGCGGGCCAAATTCGCCGCCGCCGCGGATGTTCGCCAACACAAAGGCATTGCCCTCTTCCAGCCAATATTTGCCGATGCTGCCCAGATAATGCGGCAATTCGGGAATGCCGAAACCGCCGTATGCATAGACCAAAGTCGGCGTGTCGGGCGTGGCGTTTTTGCCGACGTGGAAATAAGGAATACGCTCGCCGTCGGCCGAAGTCGTCCAAAACTGCTGCACGTTGATGCCGTCTGAATCAAACTGCTGCGGCTGACGGCGCATGACGGTCAGTTCCATCACGTTCAAATCCAGCGCAAACAGCGTCAGCGGCGTAGTGAAATCGCTGGCGGCAAGGTAAACCACGTCGCCGCCCCACGGCTGGTCGGTCATTTCCAACGCGCCCGAAGGCAGGCGCGGCAGTTCGACTTCCTGCCATTTGCCGTCGGTAAAACGCCATGCTTTCAGACGGCCTTGTACGTTCTCCAGCAGGCTCGCCACCACAAAACGCTTGGTCATTTCCACGCTTTCCAATGCCTGCGTTTCATCGGGCGCAAACAAAAGCTGCGCCGCGCCCAATTCGCCGCGGTTCAATTTTACTGCCACCAATGCGCCGCTCGGATAGCTTTGGTTCGCACGGTTCCAGTCTTTGCGCAGCGTCAGCAAAAGATGTCCGGCCAGATAGCCGACTACGTCGCAATCGTTGGGCAGGTTTAACGGTTTCGCCTCGCCTTCGGCCGACACCTGCAAATAAGTTTTGGTGTAAAAACCGTCCGACGCTTCAATCAAATCAATCGGCGAACCCTGCGGATCAAGATAACGCCACGCGTTCACCATCATCCCGTCTTCGCCGATTTGGTACACCGGCAGGCTTTCCTCGAAACTTTTGCCGCGTTCCACCAGCCACACTTCGCGCGGATAGCCCGATTCGGTCAACTGGCGTTCGTCCCAAGCCGGACACACCCACACGCTGTTTTCATCGCGCCACGACACATGGTTTTTGCCTGCCGGAAAGTGAAAACCGCCTTCTACCAATTCCCCTGCTTCCAAATCCACTTCCAGCGTGTACGCCGTATCGCCGCCCGATTTGCTCAGTGTTAACAACGCGCGGTTGGGTTTTTCCACCAAGTGCGATACGCCGCCCAAATACACATCGTCGCCGAGCAATTCGTCGAAATCCGCCACTGAAAACAGGATTTTCCACTCAGGATAGCCGGAACGATACGTCGCCGCGGTACATACGCGGTACACGCCCTTCGGATATTCTGCGTCCTGATGGAAATGGTACATCCGCGCGCGGTGTTCCTGACAAAACGGAATCTGCCGCGTGTCCTGCAACTGCGCCAAAATGCCGTCAGACAATGCGCGCGCTTTGTCGTTTTCTAAAAAACGGGCGCGCGTTTCGACATGCGCCGCGGCGGCAAACTCTTGCGTTTCGGGAGATTCGAGGTTTTCAAAATGAAGATAGGAATCGGGGTAAGATTTCATAGGAAAAGGCCGTCTGAAAGATTGGGAAAAGGAATTATAACGGCAAAATCAAAAAAGGCCGTCTGAAACCTGCGTTTCAGACGGCCTGAGACATTATTCAACTCAACGTCCGTATATTTTCCACAAACCTTCCTGCAAACCAAACGCAGGCTCGCCGTCTTGCGGCTGGGTGCGGACGTAGCTGCCGTCAGGCTGCATCAGCCAAGCCTGGGTATTGTCTTCCAATGCCATTTCCAAACCTTCGCGGATCACGCGTTCTTTGAGTTCGGGCGTGGTAATCGGCGTGGCAACCTCAATGCGGCGGAAGAAGTTGCGACCCATCCAGTCGGCGCTGGAGATAAAGGTATCGTCTGCGCCGTTGTTATGGAAGCAATACACGCGCGAGTGTTCGAGTTGGCGGCCGATAATAGAACGGACGCGGATGTTTTCGGACAAGCCTTTTACACCCGGGCGCAAAGTACACATACCGCGCACAATCAGATCGATTTGCACGCCTGCCGCGCTGGCTTGATACAGCGCATCAATTACGCTCGGCTCGATGAGGGAATTCATCTTGGCGGTAATCCGCGCCGGTTTGCCGGCTTTGGCATGTTCGGTTTCCTGCTTGATGCGGTCGATGACCATTTTGTGCAGGGTAAACGGGCTTTGATAGAGCTTGTTCAGACGGCCCGGCTTGCCCAAACCTGTGATTTCCATAAACAGAATGTTCACATCGGCAGTGATTTGTTCGTCGGCGGTAATGATGCCGAAGTCGGTGTAGATGCGCGATGTGCCTTGGTGGTAGTTGCCGGTACCGAGGTGGGCATAGCGCTTGAGCACGCCGTCTTCGCGACGGATAACTAAAGCCATTTTAGCGTGGACTTTATAGCCGAATACGCCGTACACGACGTGCGCACCCGCCTCTTCGAGCTGTTTCGCCCAGTTGACGTTGTTGGCTTCGTCAAAACGCGCCATCAGTTCAACCACGACGGTTACTTGTTTGCCCGCCAGCGCAGCCTTCATCAATGCGCGTACAAGCTCGGAATTGCTGCCGGTGCGGTAGATGGTCATTTTAACGGCCAACACATCCGGATCGGCTGCGGCTTCGCGTATCATTTGGACAACCGGATCGAAAGACTGATACGGGTGGTGCAGCAAAATCGGCGACTGTTTGACCAGTTTGAATACGGAGCCGTTTTTGCGCAAGGCTTTCAGACGGCCTGCATTGCGCGGTGGAAACTTCAAATCCGGCCTGTCCACCAAATCGGGGACGGCATTGAGGCGCACCAAATTAACCGGCCCTTTGACCTGATACAGCTCGGCAGAAGTCAGCTTGAACTGGGCAAGCAGGAAGTCGTGAATATGCGCCGGACAAGTGTCCGCCACTTCCAAGCGCACGCCGTCGCCGTATTCGCGGTCGTGCAATTCGTTTTGAATCGCGGCACGCAGGTTTTTCAAATCTTCTTCATCGACCGTCAAATCGCTGTCGCGCGTGAGGCGGAACTGATGGCAGTCTTTAACCTTCATGCCGGGAAAGAGTTTGCCGACATGGGCGTGCAAAATCGAAGACAAGAACACAAAGCCTGCATCACCGCCGCAAATTTCAGACGGCATGGGGACGACGCGCGGCAAAATGCGCGGAGCCTGCACAATCGCCATTCCGGACGGACGGCCGAATGCATCCGTACCTTCGAGTTCGACGGCGAAGTTGAGCGATTTGTTTAACGGGCGCGGGAACGGGTGTGACGGATCAAGGCCGATGGGCGTGAGAATGGGCAACAGCTCGTTGTCGAAATAGTTTTCGATCCATTTTTTCTGCGCGGCCGTCCATTTGTGGCGGCGATAGAAATGAATGCCGGCACGGCTGAGTGCAGGCTGCAATACTTTGTTAAACAGGTCGTACTGCTCGCGGATCAGAGCCTGCGCCTCTTTTGCCACCGCTTCGATGGTTTCGGCTGCGGTTTTGTCGTTGTCGAGCAGTTGATGTGGACGCAGTTTGTTTTCGCGTTTCAACCACGCCATGCGCACTTCAAAAAATTCGTCCAAATTGGAAGAAACAATGCACAAAAAACGCAAACGTTCCAATAAAGGAACTTTCGTATCCTGCGCCTGAGCCAGTACACGGCGGTTAAACGCCAACAGGCTGAGTTCTCGGCAAAGAATGCGGTTTTGCTCGGGCATGGTTTACTCCTGAAACATCGGTCATTAAGACTATCAAGTATAACGTTTTGCCGCTGTTCCGTCAGGTTTCAGACGGCCTTGACAGAAAACCTTATCCCTATTTGAGGCAAGACAAAGGGTTATCCGTTATTTTCTATGCCGAAACAGCGGTTTTTGCTATAATGCGCAGTTTAATGCAACCGCAATACCACTGCTAAAGGATAAGAAAATGGGCTTTTTGCAAGGCAAAAAAATTCTGATTACCGGCATGATCTCTGAGCGTTCCATCGCTTACGGCATCGCCAAAGCCTGCCGCGAACAAGGCGCGGAATTGGCATTTACTTATGTTGTCGACAAACTGGAAGAGCGCGTCCGTAAAATGGCGGCCGAACTCGGCTCCGAACTCGTGTTCCGCTGCGACGTTGCCAGCGACGACGAAATCAACCAAGTTTTCGTTGACTTAGGCAAACACTGGGACGGCTTGGACGGCTTGGTTCACTCCATCGGCTTCGCCCCTAAAGAAGCTTTGAGCGGCGACTTCCTCGACAGCATCAGCCGCGAAGCGTTCAACACCGCTCACGAAATCTCCGCATACAGCCTGCCTGCGCTGGCAAAAGCCGCACGTCCGATGATGCAGGGCCGCAACGCCGCAATCGTCGCCCTGAGCTACTTGGGCGCCGTTCGTGCCATTCCTAACTACAACGTTATGGGCATGGCCAAAGCCAGCCTCGAAGCCGGCATCCGCTTCACCGCCGCCTGCCTGGGCAAAGAAGGCATCCGCTGCAACGGCATCTCCGCAGGCCCGATCAAAACCCTGGCCGCTTCCGGCATCGCCGATTTAAGCAAACTCTTGGGCCACGTCGCTTCCCACAACCCGCTGGGCCGCAACGTTACCATCGAAGAAGTCGGCAACACCGCCGCCTTCCTCTTGTCCGACCTCGCTTCCGGCATCACCGGCGAGATTACCTACGTTGACGGCGGTTACAGCATCAACGCGCTGAACGACGAAGAAAACTAAACGGTTTACACACCAAACGCACTTTCATCATGAAAGTGCGTTTTTTATGACCGTTACATTATGGCTTGAATAACTGCATAACCCAAAAGACCGTCTGAAAGTCAAATACGGATACGAAACATTAGCTTTACAGGCTTTCAATGATTATGTTTTCAACATTATTATATTATCATTCCATCTTAACCTAAAGACCTGATAGAGCATTGATTCTAAAGATAACATTCATATTATCTGATACTTAGCCACGGATAAAAGTGGTGCAAAAAAGTAACAAAAAAAATTCAGACGGCCTGTTTTTCATACAGAAGGCATAGAAGCCGGGCATTTTTAGCATGAAATACAAAATTTAACATTATTGAAATTTTCTTAACCGATAAAGCGTTAATATGCCTGCCGTTTTATTGAACTACATCTGATTTTGACTCAAACACATACAGGAGATTAATTATGTCAATCGCTTCAGAATTTAAAGAATTTATTATGCGTGGCAACGTGATCGACCTCGCAGTCGGTATGGTTGTCGGTACAGCATTCAGCGGCATCGTCAAATCATTGGTTGACGACGTAATCATGCCCCCTATCGGCCTGTTGATCGGCGGCGTTGATTTCTCCAATCTGTTCATCACACTGAAAGACGGCGCACAAGCCGCTCCTGAAGCCGGTTACGCTAACCTGGCGGCCGCTCAAGCAGCCGGTGCCGTTACCCTGAACATCGGTCTGTTCATCAACACTGTAATCAGCTTCCTGATCATCGCCGCTGCCATCTTCTGCGTGGTTAAAGCCATCAACTCTGTGAAAAAAGCCGAAGCTCCTGCTGAAGAAGCACCGGCAGAGCCTAGCGAAGAAGTTCTGTTGTTGCGCGAAATCCGTGACTCTCTGAACAAAAACTAATCACAATACCTAAACATACGCACACAAACCAAGGCCGTCTGAAACCATTTCAGACGGCCTTTTCTCATACTAATCTGGTATAACCTTTAAGTCCTTCCCATTAAAAGAATAACGCCCTTCCCTTTCTCAGCAAGTTATTCTGCTTTTTTAACCATGAAGCAACCCTCATAGCAAACACAAAGCAAATGAGCAGTGCATCTCCTTGCTAATAAAAAAGCCCGATGCGT
Source organism: Neisseria sp. HMSC061H08 (assembly GCF_001836795.1). Lineage (NCBI taxonomy): Bacteria > Pseudomonadati > Pseudomonadota > Betaproteobacteria > Neisseriales > Neisseriaceae > Neisseria > Neisseria sp. HMSC061H08. Next base: position 80,285 of record NZ_KV830577.1, read on the forward strand.
TCAACATCGGGCTTTTAACTGGAAAACCAATCTTAATCTTTGCGTGTTTCCACCAAAATCATTTCGACTGCTACGTCTTCCACTTCTACTTTAGTCACATCCGAACGGCGTGTTTTGGCAACTGGTTCGGGTTGCGGCTGCGAGGCAAAAGCGGCAACGGCTTGCGGATCGGTTTCAACGAAAATCAAATCGCCCAAACCTTCCGGCAAAACAGCGGCAACAGGCGCTTTTTCAGCTACGGCCTCAGTTTGCGTTGCCACAGTTTCGGTTGCTGCTTCAACCGGTTCTGCGACTTCTGCAACGGCAGTTTCATTCGGAGATAATACCGCAGAAATGGCTTCTTTGACGTTGCTGACCGCAGAAGCCAACAGGGCTTGCTCGGCATCGGCGCTTTCAGTTTGCGCGACGGCAGGCTCGTCTTCGCTTTCAATGGCAAATACGAATGGCTCTGCGCTGGCAACTTCAGGCTCGGATACCACAATCACCAGCGGCTCGGCATGAACATCTTCCTGCGGCAAAGGCACATTTTCAGCTTCAACCGTTTCGTTCAAACCCAAAACATGCGCCACGGCAAAGAGGACTTTGTCGGCGGTGTCGGTAATGTTCAGGTATTGCTCGATTTTTGCCGAAGACGGAATATTGCGTTTTTTGCTGTTGGAACGGCGGTCGTTGCGGTTGTTGCGCTGACGGTTGTTGCGGTCGCGTCCTTGACGGCCGTTGTTTTTCACACCCTCTTCGCTGCGGGCGTTGTCGTCCGCTTCCGCTTGCGCCTGTTCGCTATCGGCTTGAACGTTTGCGTCTTCAACATGGCTTTCCGCATATTGGTTACGGTTGCGCTCGTTACGGCCGTTGTTGCGGCGGCGTTTATTGCCGTTTTGTTCCGCTTGGTTTTCAGACGGCATCTCAGCCAGTGCGGCCACTTCTTGAACGTTTACGTCTTCAACCGTTTCCTCGACACGGTTACGCTCGTTGTTGCGCTCATCGCGGCGGTTGTTGCGGTTGCGGCTGCGGCGGCTTTCTTTACGCTCGTCGTTGCGGCTTTCGTTTGATTTGCTTTCTTCAAACTTACTGTCGGCGGCTTCGGCATTCACTTCGCGCACTTCGACTTTGCTGCCGTCGTGTTTGTCGTTGCGGCGCGGATTTTGACGGCGGCTGCTCGAACGGCGGTTGCCGTTTTGGCCGCGGTTGTTTGCCGTGCGTTTTTCGGCAGGCTCTTGAGCGACTGCGGCAGGCGCAGGCTCGCCGCCGAAAATGCGTTTCAACCAAGCTTTGAAGCTGTCCCACCAAGAGGCTTTTTTCTCAGGAGAGACAGTCGGTGCAGGCTGGGTATGGCGCACGCCTTTGACGGCAGGCTCAGGACGGGCCGCTTTGGCTTTTTCGCTGCCGAAAGGTTTGGCGGATTCGTCTTCTTCCGGCTCGGCAACGCGTTTGTAGCTCGGTTCGCCGTCTTCTTCTACATCATCGATGCGGATGCGGTTGATTTCGTAGTGCGGATTTTCCAAGTGGATATTCGGAATCAGGACGACATTTACATCCAAACGCTCTTCCATCGCAAACAGCTCGGCGCGTTTTTCGTTCAACAGGAAGGTGGCAACATCGACAGGCACTTGTGCGCGTACTTCGCCGGTGTTGTCTTTCATTGCTTCTTCTTGAATGATGCGCAAAACGTGCAGGGCGGTGGATTCGATACCGCGGATGACACCGGTACCGGCACAGCGCGGACACGCAACATGGCTGCTTTCGCCCAAAGCCGGTTTCAAACGTTGGCGGCTCAATTCCAAAAGGCCGAAACGCGAAAGTTTGCCCATTTGCACGCGGGCGCGGTCTTTTTTGAGCGCGTCGCGCAGGACGTTTTCAACATCGCGTTGGTGCTTTGGATTTTCCATATCGATAAAGTCGATGACGACCAAACCGCCCAAGTCGCGCAGGCGCATTTGGCGGGCAACCTCTTCGGCGGCTTCCATATTGGTTTTGAACGCGGTGTCTTCGATGTCCGCGCCGCGTGTGGCGCGTGCAGAGTTGACGTCGATGGAAACCAGGGCTTCGGTGTGGTCGATCACAATCGCGCCGCCTGAAGGCAGGCTGACGCTGCGTGAGAACGCGCTTTCGATTTGGTGTTCGATTTGGAAACGGGAAAACAGCGGCGTGTGGTCTTGATAGAGTTTCAGACGGCCTACATTGCTCGGCATGACGTAACTCATGAACTCGGCAACTTGGTCGTAAACTTCTTGATTGTCCACCAAAATCTCGCCGATGTCGGGACGGAAATAGTCGCGAATCGCACGAATCAGCAACGAGCTTTCCATAAAGAGCAGGTAAGGGTCATGATGCGCTTTGCCTGCTTCTTCAATGGCTTGCCAGAGTTGTTTGAGGTAGTTCAAATCCCATTCCAACTCTTCCGCGCTGCGGCCGATGCCGGCGGTGCGGGCGATGATGCTCATGCCGTTCGGAATGTCGAGTTCGGCCATAGCAGCTTTCAACTCTTGACGCTCTTCGCCTTCGATACGGCGGGATACGCCGCCGCCGCGCGGGTTGTTCGGCATCAATACCAGATAGCGGCCGGCCAGGCTGATGAAGGTGGTCAGCGCCGCGCCTTTGTTGCCGCGCTCGTCTTTTTCGACTTGGACGATGACTTCCATGCCCTCTTTGAGCACGTCCTGAATACGCGCCCTGCCGCCTTCGTAGTCGCGGAAATACGAACGCGACACTTCCTTAAACGGCAAAAAGCCGTGGCGGTCGGTTCCGTAATCGACGAAACACGCTTCCAGCGACGGCTCGATGCGGGTAATGATACCTTTGTAGATATTGCCTTTACGCTGTTCTTTGCCCAGCGTTTCGATGTCCAAGTCCAAAAGGTTTTGGCCATCGACAATGGCAACGCGCAGCTCTTCGGCCTGCGTTGCGTTGAATAACATTCTTTTCATAGTCACCTCGTGAACAGCGGCCGTTTGATTTGTGAATATCTTTTTCAGACGGCCTGTCTGTCCGGTTGGCACTCTGCAAAGGCAAGATGGGGGAACCCCTGTGTAACCAGTTTTTGATTTGAAATCCGCAAGGTTGCATGCTTGAACTCAAGCCATGTGCGGACGGATTCGGATAAAGAAGGAAATAAAGAACAATGCGGCGGAAAGGTTGATGGTTCCGCTGCCGTCCGAATGCTGATGCTTCGGACAAAATAAGGCAGCCTACATCTTCTTATTATCGTAGCGCCGGTAATTTCGGACGGTACTGCGCGGACTGCGTCTTACGCCCGGCCGGACGGCAGGTTCAATTCAAACTTAATTACGGGATTGCGTTTGCCGGCTTTGAACAAACACAAGGAAATGCTTTGCGGAGTGCGTTTTTAATATAAAATCTCGTTTTAACAATAAATCCGTTTCAGACGGCCTGCGACGGCAGGTTCGGGTCCGGAAACGGACGTTTGGGATTATAGAGAAAATGCACGCAATACGCAAAGATTCAGTCAGCCTGATTGCCGTTGCCGAACACGAGGAAGGCCAACGCCTTGATAACTATCTGATAAAAATCCTCAAAGGCGTCCCGAAAAGCCATATCCACCGCATCATCCGCGCTGGCGAAGTGCGGCTGAACAAAAAACGCTGCAAACCCGACAACCGCATTCAGGCAGGCGATACCGTCCGCATTCCTCCGATACGCACCGCCAAAAAACAAAGGCCGTCTGAAAGCCGCGTTCAGGCTGCGCCCGCGCGCGAGTTTGACATCGTTTACGAAGACGATGCGCTTTTGGTCATCAACAAACCGTCCGGCGTTGCCGTCCACGGCGGCAGCGGCGTGAGCTTCGGCGTCATCGAACAAATCCGCCGCGCCCGTCCCGAAGCGCGTTATCTCGAACTCGTCCACCGCCTCGACAAAGACACCAGCGGCCTTTTGATGATAGCCAAAAAACGCAGCGCCTTAGTGAAGCTGCACGAAGCCATCCGCAACGACCACCCAAAAAAAATCTATCTCGCGCTGGGAGTAGGCAAACTACCGAACGACCGCTTCCACGTCAAGCTCCCCCTGTTCAAATACACCGGCGCACAAGGCGAAAAAATGGTGCGCGTCAGCGAAGATGGCCAATCAGCCCACACCATCTTCCGCGTGTTAAACCGTTTTTCAGACGGCCTTTTGCACCAAGTCGGCCTGTCCGACCTGACCTTTGTCGAAGCCACCCTGAAAACCGGCCGCACCCACCAAATCCGCGTCCACCTGCAATCACAAGACTGCCCCATTGCCGGCGACGAACGCTACGGCGACTATCAAGCCAACAAACGCCTGCAGAAACTCGGTTTGAAAAGAATGTTCCTGCACGCTTCCGAGCTGCACCTCGCCCATCCGCTGACCGGCGAAAAACTGATTCTGAAAGCCCCCCTGCCGCAAGAATTGGCGCAATTTGTTGTAATGTTGGAAAATCAGGAAAAGGCCGTCTGAAAGCAAATAGATTTACTCAACCCAAAATAAGGAAACGTCATGTACAAATTTTATCTTCCATTAGCATTAATTTTAGCTGGTTGTACAACTGCATCGGGAATCCAAATCGTTGAAAAGGGCAACTCGGGTTTTGATACGGCAATTATTTACAAAGGCAAAGAAACTATTTTAGATGTTAATGAAAATAATGAACAAGAATATCGCATATTCCACCAAGGGGCATCAGGACTTACTCCTTCAACTGCCGTGAGACACAGTGCTGAAAAAAGAGCACAGGCTTTCTGCAAACAAAAAAATAAAAGTATGAAAGCAATTAGAGAAAGAGCATCTACTCCTCCTCACATCTTAGGGAATTGGCCTAGGATTGAAATTATTTTTATCTGCACAGAGACAAAACAAGATATTGATAATTCAAGCAACAACAAAAAATATGATCAATTAGTAAATTTAAAGAAATTATTAGATCAAGGTATTCTTTCCGAACAAGAATTCAATCAAGAAAAAGTTAAAATATTAAGTAACCCATAGTTCTATTCGTGTATTTTGGTGAATTCAGCCACACCAAAATACACTTTTAAAATAATAAGTTACTCAAGGCCGTCTGAAAGGAAACCCATGAAACCCAAACTCATCATTTTCGACTGGGACGGCACGCTTGCCGACACCACCAACCCCATCATCCACACCTTCCAGCAAAGCTTTGCCGATTGCGGCCTGCCCGTTCCCGAAGCCGACCAAATCCGCCCGCTCATTGGATACAGCCTCTCCGGCATCATCCGCCGCCTTGCCCACAACGTCAGCGAACACGTTCAGGAAACCCTGATTGAGACCTATGCCGCGCACTACCTCAATCCCAACAACCGCAACATGACCCTGTTCCCCGAAGCCCTGCCCTGCCTGCAACGCTTGAAGCAACAAGGTTATTGGCTTGCCGTAGCGACCGGCAAAGGCCGCAGCGGACTGGATAGGTCCATCGAGCAAACCGGCACCCAAGCCTTCTGGCTGGAAACCGCCTGCGCTAGCGAATATCCGTCCAAACCCGCGCCCGATATGGTACTCGCCCTCTGCGACCGACTGGGGGTCGAGCCGGAAGAGGCCGTCGTCGTCGGCGACACCACCCACGACCTAGAAATGGCCGCCAATGCCAAAATCCGTGCCATCGCAGTCACCACCGGCGCGCACACCGCCAAACAGCTTTCCGCCCTGCCCCATATCGCCATGCTCAACAGCTTGGCCGAATTGCCCGATGTATTGGAAACCTTATAAAGGACGGTGTGCACCAACTGACAAAGATTTAGATAACTAATAGATTGGATTTGAAATGAAAAAAATGCTTTTTGTGTTATTGGGGCTGGCAAGCCTTAATGTTTACGCCAATGGCTGTGGTGGAGAATACCAACCTGCAACTGGAACCTGCCGTATTATTGATAGCTCTGGCCGACAGATTCTATATAACGTTGGAAGACCTCAATCTTCCAATAGCGGTTCCACTCAACCCAAAATTATCAATATTGATGTTCCTTCAAAATATTTGGCACTGGCAGTTAATATTAAAACGGGTATTTCAGGTGGTGCACTCGATATGGATTCTCGTGCCGAAGCTGAAAAGGAAGCCATCAGGACCTGTGAACGAGGAGGAAGCAATGCCCCCTGTGTTATAGCAGCTTCAGTCAGAAACGGCTGCGTTGCAGTAGCTCAAGGAACATCCGGAAAAAAATTAAAAACATTTTATGGTATGGAAGCTCCCGGTCTTGCTGAACCTAAAGCTTTAAATAAATGTAATGCAGCTGGTGCTCTTAAATGCAAAATCGTTGTAAACGAAGCCTGCTCAATGCCTAGATTCTAAATAGACCAAAGGTCGTCTAAAACGTAAATAACCATTAAATAAGCCTTTCCCAGGAACACTCATGGCACTCCAATTTGAAATCAATGCCGTTACCCCCTTCCGTCAAAACTGCACGTTGATTTGGGATGATGAAACCAAAGAAGCCGTTTTGACCGATGTCGGCGGCGATGTACCCTATTTATTGCAACAAGTCCAAAACAAAGGCCTCAAGCTGACCGCCATTTGGCTGACCCACGGCCATCTTGACCATGCAGGCGGCGTGGTTGAGCTTTTGAAAACCTGCGACGTACCTGTTCTCGGCCCGCACAAAGACGACGAATTCCTGCTCCAAGCCCTTCCGCAAACAACGGCGCAATACGGTTTCCCTGTTTCTCCGTCATTCACGCCGACACGCTGGCTGGAAGAAGGGGAAACGCTCAAGGTCGGCAACCACAGCTTCCAAGTCCTCCACATTCCCGGCCACACTCCCGGACAAGTCGTTTTTTACAACGCCGAAAACGGGCTTTTAGTCGCAGGCGATGTTTTGTTTTATGAGACCGTTGGTCGCACAGATTTTCCGCGCGGCAATCATGATGACCTCATAAACAATATCTGCGCTAAACTATTAACCCTGCCCGAAACCACGCAAGTTATAGCCGGACACGGCCGTATGACCAGTATCGGGCATGAGAAAAGGTACAATCCGTTTCTGGTTCGTTAATATGAATTTTGTATAAAGCCAACATTCTGACATACACAGATTATGCGTATAAAGGAAAACTGGCATACAATTTGCAGGGATAATACCCGAAAGATTAAGTACCTAATCTCCGGCAAATGCCAAAAAGAACTAAAGCACAAAGATAACAAGGTATTACGCAATACAACCTGATTTATCAAAAACCGGAAATCTCTAAACCCCAAGCCTTACTCGCAGTGAAATTGTTACAAAGTGACAATAAATGTCAGTCAGGCCGTCTGAACGGTTCTGCCGATTCAGGCGGATACAACGGAGATGAGGCGTAATGCCCTGCCGGAATGTGCCAATGTTCTGTTTGTCAAACCATCGGGTACATCTTTAAGAAGCACAACATTATTTGGGTAAACCGGCAAACTCGCTGCCGGCACTAACAGGCCGTCTGAAAAGTTCGGCCGGTAAAATCAATAAAAGGATTATCAAATGAAAAAAATCGCAAAAGTAGGCTTCGTCCTGCTGGCTACCGGCCTGCTGGCCGCCTGTGCTACTAAGAGCAAAATCACTCCTGAAGGCACTACAGACGAGCCACGCTTCCCTAAACCTTACTCCCTGACCTTCAACAAAGACCGCGGTACATTCCCGACTTTTGACGAGCTGGATCAAATGCGTCCTGGTCTGACCAAAGACGACATCTACAAAATCCTCGGCCGTCCTCACTACGACGAAGGCATGGTTGGCGTGCGTGAATGGGACTACCTGTTCCACTTCTACACCCCAGGCGTAGGCGTTGACCCTGAAAACACTTCTGGCGTTGAAGGCATCACTACTTGCCAATACAAAGTGATCTACGACAAAGACAAATTTGCACGCAGCTTCTTCTGGAATCCAGTATTCCCTAAAGATGCCGTATGTCCTCCTCCAGCACCTACACCTAAACAAGAGCCTCAAGTGATCATCCGCGAGATCATTAAAGAAGCTCCTAACCGCATCCGTCAATAAGGACAAATTTGAAACGGATCCTATTGGGTATAGCCTTGGCAGTAGGTCTGAATTCTTTGGCCGCTGCCGATGCTGTCAGTGACTATATCCAGCGTAAAAAAGTTGTGGTCAATACAGCTAAGGCGGAGCTTTGCTTTGCCGATGACGGTCAGTGCCATCCGGTACTGATTGGCAAGACCACTCCGAAAGGCAAATTCAATATGACGCCGATGATGACCAGCAAACCGGGTTACGGTGGCGAAGTTATCGGCTTTAAAGAAGAAAATGACTTTCTGTTTGCGTTACACAGGGTATGGACGCTCAAGCCGCAGGAAAGACGCATGGAACGCATCGCCTCCCCTCACGTGGCCGACCGCATCATAACCAATGGTTGTATCAACGTACAAAATAATGTGTACGAAAAACTGCGTCAGTATTTCATTTTAGAAGTCATCTGATGTAGGCTTTAGTTTGAATAAAGGCCGTCTGAATATTTTTCAGACGGCCT
>NZ_KV830577.1:88823-106030 GCF_001836795.1 Neisseria sp. HMSC061H08
AGGCCGTCTGAATATTTTTCAGACGGCCTTTTCTTTTTATTCGTAAAACCTTTATGACTGGCTATACTGATACAGTCTTGATGGCACGGCAACTTCGTTGAGGCTGCTGATTCAGAAAAAGAAAACTCTATCAACCTAACGCGTAAATCTAAAAGAAAGTCCGCCTAAAAGTTCAGGCAGCCTTTATTGTTTACAAACAAAGAATATGTTAACCTCTTGTTATCGAATAGACTTAATCATTCGTAATATTATTTCACAAAGCAAAAAGGACTCTATCTTATGAACCGTCGTCAATTTATCGGCAGCGCCGCTGCTGTTTCCCTTACCGCCGCCGCTTCTTTTGCCCGTGCTCACGACCATGCCGGCCATGCACACCACGCCGGTCATGCTGGTCACGCGCATTCTGCACCGCGCGCCTACGAAGCTGCGCGCAAAGCGGCCGCACATTGCGTTGAAGCCGGTCAAATCTGCCTGACTCACTGCATCACTCTGTTGAGCTCCGGTGATACTTCCATGAAAGACTGCGCAACCGGCGTTAACCAAATGTTGGCACTGTGCGGCACCTTGCAAAACCTCGCTGCCCAAAATTCACGCCTGACCCCATCTTTGGCAAAAGTGTGCATCGAAGCCTGCAAACAATGTGCTGCCGCCTGCAAAGAACACGCCGGCCACCACGCTGAATGCAAAGCCTGCTACGAATCTTGCTTGGCTTGCATTAAAGAATGCGAAAAAATTGCCGCTTAAGCACTATTGAAAAAAGGCCGTCTGAAATTCAGACGGCCTTTTATTTTGCTATTTTGTTTACGCTATTCGGCTGCAAGCTCTTGCTCATCCAGCAGTTTTTTCCGAACAATCGCAGGGTTGCCCGCAGCCACGCAATAAGGCGGCACATCTTTGGTAACCACCGAACCTGCACCGATTACCGCGCCTTTACCGATGGTAACGCCGCCCATGATAATCGCACGCCGGCCAATCCAAACATCATCTTCAATCACAATCGGGCTGATATCTGTATAACCTTCGAAGCGGCGGGTTTCAGGGTTGAATTTGTGGTTGGTCGAATAAAACAGGCATTCCGGCCCCATCATCACGTTCTTGCCGAGGGTCAAACCGCGGCAGATTTCGCAATTTACGCCGATACCCGAATTGTCGCCGACTACCGTATCCGGAAAGACGTACCCGCCTTTTTCAATATTGACGTTTTTACCGATGTTTGGAGAAATACACGCAGCCAAAGCAACACGGAATTTTTGCGCAATTCTGCCGAATGGTTTGCAATAAGACGGGGGCAACACTCCTCCCAAAACACGCAAAATGCACGTCAATATCTTTTTCCACATTGATTCCGTCTCCTGTTCGTACAAGCGTAAATATTATTCAGACTATTATTCTTCTTAAAGTTTCACATCTAGAGGAGGTTTTACATCCTCTTTTCAGTTAGATTACAATCTGATCGCATAATATTTGGTTCGATATTCTATTCTAAACTGTTCTCTTCTGTTGCGAAACTACCCTGCATACAAAATATCCTCTTGACGAAACAGCCAAAAATAGCGAAAATTCCACGCTTAACTGAAGTACAGGCAAAACCCCTGTGCCCGCTTAATCGAAAGGAAATCAAATGAAACAAGGTATTCACCCGAACTACCACGAAATCAACGTTACCTGCTCTTGCGGCAACAAATTCGTAACCAAATCCGCAATGGAGAAAGACAGCTTCAACGTTGAGGTTTGCTCTCTGTGCCACCCTTTCTACACCGGTACTCAAAAAATCGTCGACACTACCGGTCGTGTGGACAAATTCAACAACAAATTCGGCAACCTGTTCAAACGCTAATTGCCGCTTTGTCAAAAAGACTGCTTCGTGCAGTCTTTTTTGCATTCAGGCCGTCTGAAACTTTTCTTTCAGACGGCCTGAGCTTTTTGTCGTCAACCAAATGCCATATCCTTCCAAACACCCGATAAAAACGAGCCGTAAGCATTCTTTTACAAAGCTCTCCGGTCCGGCATATCGCGCAAACCCGTCAAACCCTGTACCATTGCTATTCAAACCAACCGTTTTTTGACCTTCCATGCTGACTTACACACCGCCCGATCCGCGCCGCCCCCAAAAAACCCATGAAAAACCATGGCTTCTGCTGCTGATGGCCTTTGCCTGGCTGTGGCCGGGCGTGTTCTCGCATGACTTGTGGAACCCTGCCGAACCCTCCCTCTTTACCGCCTCCGAATCCATGAAAAACGGCGGCAGCCTGTTGGTTGCACAAATCTTCGGCCAACCCGACTTCACCATCTCCCCTGCTTTTTTGTGGGTGGCAACCGCATTCCAAACACTGTTTTCACCTTGGGCGGCCGATGCCTATGATGCCGCGCGTTTTGCCGGCGTGGTATTTACCGCCATCGGACTGACGGCCTGCGGATTTGCCGGTTTCAACTTCCTCGGCAGACACCACGGCCGCAGCGTTGTCTTAATCCTTATCGGCAGCATCGGTTTGCTGCCCATCGCCCACTTCCTCAATCCCATGTCGGCCGCTTTTGCCGCGTTTGGATTGATTCTGTGCGGCTTTTCACTGGCACGCCGCCGCGTCATTATTGCCATTTTGTTGTTGTGCGGCGGCTGGGTTTTACTCGCCCTCTCCTCAGGTTACCTGCTGACTTCAGCCATGATGTTTTTGGCACTTGCCCTGTCGTTCCATTCCACTTGGCAGAGCAAACGCTATCTGCTGACCCTGATTGGCGCCATCGTCGTTTCCCTGCCTCTGCTGATTCTGTATCCGCTGGTCTTATCGAAAACCAATCCCGAATGGTTTGATATTTGGTTCAACCATTATTTCTTAGGCGTATTCGGCGGCTTCCATCAGATTCAGACGGCCTTCAACCTGCCCTATTATCTAAAAAACCTGCTGTGGTTTGCCTTGCCTGCCTGGCCACTGGCGGCATGGACGCTCAGCCGCACGCGTATCCACGATAAAAACTGGGGCATTCTGAGCCTGTCGTGGCTGGTTATCATGACAGCCCTGCTCGCCATCAACCCGCAACGCCTGCAAGACAACCTCGTTTGGCTGTTGCCGCCGCTCGCCCTGCTCGGCGCGGCACAACTGGACGGACTACGCCGCGGCGCAGCGGCATTTATCAACTGGTTCGGCATCATGGCATTTGGTCTGATTGCCGTCTTCCTGTGGCTGGGCTTCTTCGCCATGAACTACGGCTGGCCCGCCAAACTGGCCGAACGCGCCGCCTATTTCAGCCCATATTACATCCCCGACATCGACCCAATTCCGATGACCGTCGCCCTGCTGTTTACCCCGTTATGGCTCTGGGCGATTACGCGTAAAAACATCCGCGGCCGCCAAGCCGTAACCAACTGGGCAGCCGGCGTTACCTTGGCTTGGGCTTTACTAATGACCCTGTTTTTACCGTGGCTCAACGCCGCCAAAAGCCATGCGCCGGTTGTACACCAAATGGAAGCCGCGCTTTCTGCCGAATTGAAACAGAAACTTTCAGACGGCCTCGAATGTATGAGCATCGACAGCCAAGACCAGCGCACACGAATCGCATGGAATCAATACAGCCATATCAAAACCACAACCGACAATCCGTCCTGCCACTACCGCCTCATCCGTCAAGCCGCCAATGCCGGTGCACCTTCGGGTTGGCAAACCTTGTGGCAAGGCGCAAGACCGCGCAACAAAGCCGAGACTTTCCTATTCTTAGAGAAAACTTCAGCGCAATAAATCCGTGACACTAGCCATAAAGCTGAATATTCCTGCTACATTCAAATAAAAGGCCGTCTGAAAGAACTTTTATCCTTTCAGACGGCCTTTGACTCACTTTAACACCGCTTCCCGTACAATGGCCCTTTTCCCTTATCTGTCTAAAAACATGAAACCCAACCGCCTTTTGCCCCTTGTCCTCTTATTGACCGCCCTCTCCGCCCATGCCAAAGACTTCATCATCTACGACCGCATGGACTATGTCGGTAAACCCGACCTTACTGCCGACAAACTCTCCAAAGTGTTCTTGGTTTACGAAAGCGAGCTGGTCAAACCCGATCCGACGGGCAAACGCAAACACGGCGTACTCAACGAAGCGCGCATCCGTGAATTGGCCAAACAATCGCGCCGCGAAGGCTACCGCACCATTTCTACCGACATCGAAAGCTGGTTTGCCGAAAAAGACGGCCAGCTGCTGACTCCCGACGAATTAAGAACCGACTTTGCGCGGATGTACCAAATCTTCAGAGAAGAAAACCCGCGCGCCGTCATCAGCAACTACGGCATGCCTTCCGAACACCTGCACGGCATCCGCCACTATCGCCCCAACGTTGACAACGAAACCATCTTGGCCAAATGGCGACAAGTCAGCAAACGCCGTGCGCCCACCGCCGCCATCAGCGACTATGCCAATCCTGTGTTCTACATCACTTCCCCCGATTTGGTGCAATGGGAAAAAGACGTGAAAACCGCCGTTGACGACATTCATCAACGCTTTCCCAACAAAAAAATCATCGGCTACATCTGGCCGCAATATTATTCGGCCACCAACAGTCCTTATTTCAAACAGTTCATCGACCCCGTCCGTTGGCGTAAAATGCTCGAAATCAGCAAAAAATACACCGACGGCGTGATTATCTGGTCAGACAAGCGCGATGAAAACAACCAAATCGTGCGTTGGAACGATCCGCGCATCCAAGCCACGATGAAAGCAACCCAAGCCTTCATCAATGCCAATGCCAAAGAAATCAAGGTAGAAGGTTTGCAGAAATATTAAAAACAAGGCGGGCATGTTTGCCCGCCTCTTTATAATATGCAGTTAATTCCTAATAGTATTCATAAAGCTGTTAGGCATACTGGTCAAAAATCGTGAAAGAAAGGTCAGTAAAAATGAGAAAACTATCAATATCATCAGATGAGGGATTGGTTCAAATAAGAACAATTCAACAATTTGCTGAAGATGTAGGGGTCGTTTTTCCTGTTTCATATGTATCACTTCTTAGTAAACATGATCATTTATACCCTAAAGAAAATATTTTCAATTTTGTCAATCAATACGGTGAAAATGATGAAAGGGACATTTCATTTTTAGGATATAAGCAAAATTTAGGCTATGAAGATATTTATAGCTATTCATGTATTGATGATGAATATGGGTATGCAAAAAAAGTGATTGCTTTTGGAATTTCAGCTAATGGCGATTATATCTGTTTTGATTACAGAAAATATAATGAAAATCCATGTATCATTCTGATGTATCATGATGATTTTTATGAAGATGAGAATGGAGATACGAAAATGGTAACTAGCCATATTGCAGATAGTTTTGATGCCTTTTTGGATATGCTATATGAACTTTCAGATTAAGTGTGTAGGTTGAGTTGAAAACCTAACTAAATTAAAAAAATCGTCTGAAATCAGCAAGCCGTAGCCCATATGAAACCTAAACTCAACAGGTAAGATGTGTGCGGAACGCACGTATTCACTTCTCAAGGTTTGAGCTTAGAGGTTGTCTAAAAACAGAAAAATCGTTTCAGACGGCCTTTGTTTAACGCCACCGATCCAGCAGGCCATAAAGCGCAATTATCCAAAAAGGTATATCCAAAAAGGTATATTGATGGGCAAATACAAAAAGGAGGCAAAGTCAATTTTACTATCTTCAAACATTTTCAATTTGGAGTATTTCCATGATAATTACTTATCAAGAAGCAAAGAAAATCGCAGTATCTTTTTTAAGTCAAGTAGAGCAAGAAATGGGAATTTCATTGTTAATAGTTGAATCTCATGTACGAGAAAATGATGATGGGTGGTTTTTCCCATATCAGTCAAAAGAATATTTAGAGACAATGGATATAGACAAATCTATTATTGGAAATTGGCCTATATTTGTTTCTAAAAATGGAGGAGTTCCTTCTATTCGTTGATTTAAACCCATTAGCTAAGTCCGTATCCCACTAAACTTGAAACTATATGGATGAAAATAGACTCATAACGGGTGAAATATGAACCAACAGGACGCTTTAGGCGTGGAGCAAAATAATAAAATTAAAGAAATATCCTTCTAACTCTATAATAGAGTTAGAAAACTATTTAATAAAAACTTATCAAAAATATATTATTCTACAAAGAGAGGAAAGGAGATTTATCGATGTTTTATTCTTTCTTTTCACAAAGAATTCAATATAGATATTGGATTAGCTGTGTCCTGTATAAACGTCCCAAAAAAAAGTATTGATATTTGATGATAAAAATATTTTTATTGGATTTGATTCAGTTGTTTTTTGTATTTCTATACAAATATACCTACACAACTGTCTGTATGTTTAACACAACACGCTGCAAAACGACCGTACCACCAACGCTTCTGCATTCTTTCACACGTTTTTACCCGTTATTCCTAAGTGCAGGCCGTCTGAAAATTGCCCGAATATCCAATACCCTTTACAATACCCGTAATTAAAATACATTTTTCGACACTCCCCTCCTGCATGAGTTCCACACCCTTCATCGAAATGAAAGACGTTGCCTTCGCATATGGCGACCGTCCTATTCTGAACAACATCAACTTCAGCATTCCACAAGGCAATTTCGCCGCCGTAATGGGTGGTTCGGGCAGCGGTAAAACCACGCTGATGCGCCTGATTACGGGTCAAATCCGCCCGCAATCGGGCAAAGTGCTGATTGAAGGGCGTAATTTGGCCGCATTTTCAGCGCAGGAGCTGTACGAACACCGCCGCCGCATGGGCGTTTTGTTCCAACACGGCGCATTGTTCACCGACTTATCCGTCTTCGACAACATCGCCTTCCCCATGCGCGAGCTGACGGATTTGCCCGAAGCGGTCATCCGCGATTTAGTATTGCTGAAACTGAATGCAGTCGGTTTGCGCGGCATTGAAAACCTGATACCTTCCGAGCTTTCCGGCGGTATGTCGCGCCGCGTCGCCCTTGCGCGTACGATTGCGCTCGACCCTGAAATCATGTTGTACGACGAACCTTTCACCGGCCTCGACCCGATTTCGCTGGGCGTCATCGCCCACCTCATCAGCCGTGCCAACAAAGCCTTGCGCTCAACCAGCGTGATGGTAACGCACGACATCGAAAAATCACTGGAAATCGTCGATCAAGTGATTTTCCTGGCACACGGCGAAATCATGTTCTCCGGCTCACCCGAAGAAATGCGCGAACTCGACTCGCCTTGGGTACGCCAGTTTGTCGGCGGTTTAGCAGACGGCCCCGTCGCCTACCGCTATCCGGCGCAAACGACTTTAAAACAAGACTTGCTGGGCTGATGTTCAGACGGCCTGAAACTTAAACAAGGCCGTCTGAAAACCATTTAACCAATCAACTGAAACCTATGAATTTTATCCGTTCCGTCGGGGCAAAAACCCTCGGCTTCATCCAATCGCTGGGCAGCATTACGCTGTTTTTCCTGCAGATCCTGGCCAAATCAGGTACGGCGTTTGCCCGCCCGCGCCTGAGCATCCGCCAGGTTTACTTTGCAGGCGTGTTGTCTGTCCTGATCGTTGCTGTGTCCGGCCTGTTTGTCGGTATGGTATTGGGCTTGCAAGGCTATACGCAGCTGGCAAAATTCAAATCCGCCGATATTTTGGGTTATATGGTTGCCGCTTCCCTGTTGCGCGAATTGGGTCCTGTATTAGCTGCCATTCTGTTTGCCAGCAGCGCGGGCGGTGCCATGACCAGCGAAATCGGCTTGATGAAAACCACCGAGCAGCTTGAAGCAATGAACGTGATGGCGGTCGACCCCGTGGCACGCGTAGTTGCGCCGCGCTTTTGGGCGGGCGTGTTTTCCATGCCTTTGCTGGCTTCGATTTTCAACGTTGCCGGTATTTACGGCGCGTATTTGGTCGGCGTCGAATGGCTGGGTTTGGACGGCGGTATTTTCTGGTCGCAAATGCAAAACAACATTACCTTCCATTACGACGTACTCAACGGCTTAATCAAATCCGCCGCTTTCGGCGTAGCCGTTACGCTGATCGCCGTACATCAGGGTTTCCACTGCGTACCGACCTCCGAAGGTATTTTGCGCGCCAGTACACGCACGGTAGTGTCTTCCGCCCTGACCATCCTCGCCGTCGACTTCATCTTGACCGCATGGATGTTTACCGACTAAAGGCCGTCTGAAACGACACTTAAAAAGAATGAAACAAGGACAATAGCACATGAAAAAAAATGCTTTGGAATTTTGGGTAGGACTGTTTGTCTTATTGGGCGCGGCCGCTATCGGTTTCCTCGCCTTCCGCGCCGCCGGCGGACAATCGTTCGGCAAATCATCACAAACCTACACCGTCTATGCCGATTTCAGCGACATCGGCGGCTTGAAAACCAACGCGCCGGTCAAATCCGCAGGCGTACTGGTGGGCCGTGTTGCCTCCATTCAGCTCGACCCTAAATCCTATCAGGCAAAAGTCGCCCTCAATCTGGACAGCCAATATCAGTTCAGCAGCGACGTTTCCGCACAAATCCTGACTTCAGGCCTGTTGGGCGAACAATACATCGGCCTGCAACAAGGCGGCGATACCGATTCTTTGGCAGCAGGCGACACCATTACCGTCACCAGCTCCGCCATGGTTTTGGAAAACCTTATCGGCAAATTCATGACCAGCTTTGCCGAAAAAAACGCAGACAGTGAATCTGCCGGTCAAAACAAACAATAAACACATATCAACCCAATATTCAGGACACTCCCATGAAAAAAACTTCCTTCATCAGCGCATTGAGCATCGGCGTATTGAGCATCAGCATGGCATTTGCCTCTCCTGCCGACGCAGTCAACCAAGTCCGTGAAAACTCCGTTCAAGTGCTGAAAATCCTCAACAGCGGCGACGCCAACACTGCACGCCAAAAAGCTGAAGCCTACGCCATCCCTTACTTCGACTTCCAACGCATGACCGCTTTGGCCGTCGGCAATCCGTGGCGCACTGCGACTGACGCACAAAAACAAGCGTTGACCAAAGAGTTCCAAACCCTGCTGATCCGCACCTACTCCGGCACCATGCTGAAATTCAAAAACGCCAAGGTCAACATCAAAGACAACCCGGTCGTAAACAAAGGCGGTAAAGAAATCGTTGTCCGCGCCGAAATCAACGTTTCCGGCCAAAAACCGGTCAACATGGACTTCACCACCTACCAAAGCGGCAGCAGATACCGCGCATACAATGTCGCAGTCGAAGGCGCAAGCTTGGTTACCGTATACCGCAACCAATTCGGCGAAACCATCAAAGCCAAAGGCATCGACGGTCTGATTGCCGATTTGAAAGCCAAAAACGGCGGTAAATAATCCACCCCCGCACCATGCCGCCTGATGTTCAGACGGCATGGTGCCTTACATCATAAAGACACCATGCAAACAGAAATCCGCAACGGCACGCTCTACATCAGCGGCGACGTTACCGTCAAAACCCTGACTGCCTCCGCCTTTGCGCGCTACGAACAACAATGCCGTCTGAAAGAAACAGACAGCATAGACTTCAGCCAAGTAGGCAAAGCAGATTCCGCCTGCGTTTCCCTACTGCTCAACGCTCTGCGCCGGACAGACAAAAAACCGACCATTCAAAACATTCCCGATTCCGTCCGCGCACTGGCCGAACTTTACGAAATTAAAGACTGGTTGCAATCATGAAAAAAACCACCGTTGCCCTCTGCCTCCTCATCAGCCTTGCCTCCGCTCCCGCACTGGCCGAACGCAATCCGGCCGACCCTTACGAAGGCTACAACCGTACCGTTTCCAAGTTCAACGACAAAGCAGACAAATACGTCCTTTCCCCTGTCGCACGCGGTTATCGCAAAATAACGCCCAAACCGGTGCGTACCGGCGTGAGCAACTTCTTCAACAACCTGCGCGATGTCGTCAGCTTCGGCAGCAATGTACTGCGCCTTGACGTCAAACGCGCCAGCGAAGACCTCGTCCGCGTCGGCATCAACACCACCTTCGGCCTTGGCGGTTTAATCGACGTAGCCGGTGCAGGCGGTGTGCCCAGCAATAAAAACACCCTCGGCGATACCTTCGCCTCATGGGGCTGGAAAAACAGCAACTACTTCGTTGTCCCCCTACTCGGCCCGTCTACCGTACGCGATACCGTCGGCAACGCCGTCACCACCGTCTATCCGGTTAAAAATGCCGTCTTCCACACCAGAGCAGGACGCTGGGGCACAACCGGCCAGCAAGCCATCAACACCCGTGAAGAACTGCTCGACCTGACCGACAGCCTCGAAGGTGCAGCCATCGACAAATACAGCTACACACGCGACCTTTACATGAAAGTCCGCACCCAACAAACCGGCGGCACGCTCCCTCAAAACGAAGACGACAACATCGACATCGATGACTTGGTGGACAGCAACACCACTTCCGAACCGGTAGCACCCCAATCCGCTCCGGCAGAAATCCCCGATACAGCCAATCCCCAAAGCCTGTATCAAACACCATCAGAAAATCCCTGATTGTTCCAAAAAATAAAGGCCGTCTGAAATTCAGACGGCCTTTATCCCCCAAAAGATAGCCAGTCCCCCACCTTTGCTATATCATTCAACTATACAGAAACCAAGGAAAACACCATGTACGAAGTCAACCGCAGCGTCTTCCTGCTTATCCCCCTCGATCCTTTTTGGAACTGGCTGAAATCCCTGCCCGGCAATCACTTAGACGGCCTGACGCTTGAAGATATCCAAGCCGATGCCAATTCCTACCTCGTTCGCCCATGCGAAACTGCCGACGAAGTATGGGACGAAATCGAAGCGCGTTTTGAAGATATTTTTGCTGCCGAATTGGCCGACTGGTGCGAAGACGAAAGCGAATGGCCGGATTTGGATGCCGACATTTTCAACGAATGGTTCGATATCCAACTCTCCACCGTGATTACCGACCTCGAACACGAACCAATCGCACGCGAAGAGTTCCAACCCATCAATCTCAACTGATGAAACTGACCGTCCGCAACTACCACCTTGACGGCTACGGCCACGTCAACAATGCACGCTATCTCGAATTTCTCGAAGAAGCGCGCTGGACGTTTTTTCAAGAGCATGACCTTCTGTCCGAACTCAAAGGCATCATGCTCGTTGTTGCACGCGTTGACATCCGCTATCGCCGCCCGTCGCTTGAAGGCGATGTTTTAACCTTCACAGGCCGTCTGAAAGACATCGGCACACGCCACATCATCCTCAGCCAAACCGCGACCCTGCCCAACGGCAAAGCCGCCATCGAAGCCGAAGTGACCCTTATGCCCGTCAGCAGCGAAAGCGGCCGTAGCATCAGCGTTCCCAAAACCTTAGCACACGTCATTCAAAACCTTACATCATGAAAAAAATACTCACACTCCTCATCGTTGCCACAATTGGCGCGCTTCTTACCTTCGTCCTTATCCCCAGCAACAAAGCCGCCCCTGATTTCGCCCTGCCCGACCTGCAAGGCAAAACCATTACCAATGCCGATTTGAAAGACAAAGTTACCCTCATTAACTTCTGGTTTCCCTCCTGCCCCGGCTGCGTGAGCGAAATGCCTAAGATCATCAAAACCGCCCAAGACTATCAAGGCAAAAACTTCCAAGTCCTCGGCATTGCCCAGCCCATCGACCCTATCGAAAGCGTCCATCAGTACGTCAAAGAATACGGCCTTCCTTTCACCGTCATGTACGATGCCGACAAAACTGCCGCAAAAGCCTTTGGCACACAGGTTTACCCGACTTCCGTCCTGATCGACAAAAACGGCAACATCCTCAAAACCTACGTTGGCGAACCCAATTTCACCCAACTCTATCAAGAAATCGACCAAGCCCTCGCCCAATAAATCCAAGGCCGTCTGAAACCATATTTCAGACGGCCTAAAACCGAAATATCCTTTATAATAAGCAACATTTTATCCGTTCAGACACCAAGCTCCTCTATTAACAAAGGCCGTCTGAAACAACCGAATACCCATAAGAGAACACCATGAAATTTATCGACGAAGCAAAAATCGAAGTCGCCGCAGGTAAAGGCGGTAATGGCGCAACCAGTTTCCGCCGCGAAAAATTCGTACCCCGCGGCGGCCCTGACGGCGGCGACGGCGGCAAAGGCGGCAGCGTTTGGGCAGAAGCCGACGAAAACACCAACACCCTCGTCGAATACCGCTTCGTCAAACGCTACCAAGCCAAAAACGGCGAAAAAGGCCACGGCTCCGACCGCTACGGCGCAGGGGCGGACGACATCGTCCTCAAAATGCCCGTCGGCACCCTCATCCGCGACCTCGACACTGACGAAATCGTCGCCGACCTGACTTATCACGGACAGCGCGTCTGCCTCGCCAAAGGCGGTAAAGGCGGCTTGGGCAATATCCACTTCAAATCGTCCGTCAACCGTGCCCCCAAACAATCCACGCCCGGCGAAGAAGGCGAAACCCGTTCCCTGCAACTCGAACTCAAAGTCCTCGCCGATGTCGGCTTATTAGGTATGCCCAACGCCGGTAAATCCACCCTGATTACCGCCGTCTCCGCCGCACGCCCCAAAATCGCCAACTACCCCTTCACCACCCTGCATCCAAACTTGGGCGTCGTGCGCATCGACGAAAACCACAGCTTCGTCATGGCCGACATCCCCGGCCTTATTGAAGGCGCGGCAGAAGGTGCAGGTCTCGGCCATCGTTTCCTCAAACACTTATCACGCACCGGCCTGCTGCTGCACGTTGTCGATTTGGCGCCCTTCGACGAAACCGTCAACCCCGCCGAAGAAGCCCTCGCCATCATCAACGAATTGCGCAAATACGACGAAGAACTCTACGGCAAACCGCGCTGGCTGGTGCTGAACAAACTCGACATGCTTGATGAAGAAGAAGCCCAAGCGCGTAGCGCCGCCTTCCTCGAGGCCATCGGCTGGGACTATCCGAAACCAGACGACCGATTCCAATTCGACATGGAAACCCCGCGCCTCTTCCAAATCAGCGCCCTGACCCACCAAGGCACGCAGGAATTGGTACACCAAATCAACCAATACCTAACCGAGAAAAAACGCATCGAAGCTGAAAAAGCCGAAGCGGAGCAGGCTGCGGCAAAAGCCGAAATTGCCGAACAGCAGCCTAAAACGGATACAGGCGTGTTTAAGCCGGAGTAAAAAATTTCAGACGGCCTATTGATGACGTAAAAGGCCGTCTGAAATTCAACAAAGTATTCTTAGAAAGAATCGTAACTACCACGAACAAGCTAATCGTCTACGGGCGATTATTAAGTAACCAAATATGATATAGCCGCTTACGGGCAGCTATGAGCAAGATATGTCCAAACCCTTTCTGAAATGGGCTGGAGGGAAGTATAAACTTGTCCCCTTTATTGAAACCCACATCCCCACAAAAAAACGAAAACGCCTGATTGAACCGTTTTCAGGCTCTGCTGCCTTATCACTGTCTTTGGATTTTGAGAGGTATTTGCTCAATGACATTAATACTGACTTGATTGTTCTGTTTTCAAACTTAAAAACAGAAAAACATAGTTTTATCGACTACGCACATTCTTTCTTTATCCCTGAAAATAATAACGAAAAAAAATATTATGACTTACGTGACAGATTTAACCACAGTACTGACACCATTGAGCGCGCAGCTCTGTTTGTTTATCTGAACCGCCATGCCTTCAACGGATTGTGCCGTTACAACAGCAAAGGCTGTTTCAACGTACCGTTCGGACGCTACAAATCTCCTTATTTTCCCGAAACCGAAATGCAGGCTTTTGTACAGAAATCCGAACGGATAGATTTGACCTGCAGCGATTTCCAGACGGCATTAGATGCAGCGGAAGATGGCGACACCATTTATTGCGACCCACCTTATGCACCTTTGAGCGAAACCTCGTCCTTTACCTCCTACTCCAAAAGCGGTTTCAATTTGGACGAACAAAAACGCTTGGCAGAAACTGCCAAACAAATAGCACGGCGGGCGCACGGTATTCTAATTTCCAATCACGATACCACATTTACCCGTGAGATTTACCGTGGTGCTGTTATTAAAACAGTCGAAGTTCAACGCAGTATTGCCGCCAAAGGAAGCAGTAGGAAAAAAGTCGGAGAATTACTAGCAATTTATGAGTGAATTTAACAAACTATCGGAAGAAGTAGCACATTATGGACGCAGTCTGAAAAAACTGATTTCAGACGACTCCATTATTTATAACGAAGACTCTCTTCATGTGATGCGCCGTATCTTGGACAAACACTCGGATGGCTGTTTTGATATGATTTTTGCCGATCCTCCTTATTTTTTATCCAATGATGGCTTTACCTGCCAAAACGGGCAAATGGTTTCCGTCAATAAAGGTAGTTGGGATAAATCTAAAGGCATGGCGGCGGATTTAGTTTTTTACGAAGAATGGCTGCGCTTATGCTATGCCTTGCTAAAACCGAACGGCACGATTTGGGTATGTGGCACATTTCATAATATTTATCTGATCGGCTACTTAATGCAGACCATCGGGTATCATATTCTGAACAATATTACCTGGGAAAAACCTAATCCCCCGCCTAATTTGTCCTGCCGATTTTTTACCCATTCCACCGAAACACTGTTATGGGCAAAGAAAGATAAGAAGGCAAAGCATATTTTCCATTACGACATGATGAAAATACAAAACAATGGCAAACAAATGAAAAGTGTCTGGATGTTCCCACCACCAAACAAAACGGAAAAAACGTTCGGTAAACACCCAACGCAAAAACCGCTAGCATTGCTAGAGCGCTGTATATTAGCTGCATCTAATGTTGGCGATTTGATTTTCGACCCATTTATGGGCAGTGGAACAACAGGTGTTGCTGCTATAAAAAATGGACGGAAATTTTGCGGATGTGAGATGAAGCAAGATTTTTTTGAATTGGCAGAGAAAAGGATAACTAATGGAACGTAGAGAGGCTATTGTGAAAATGCAGGATTTACTTGGAAAGAACCTACATGATTTAGCAAGAGAATATAATGTTACTGTCTATGCTCCATCAGGAAAAGTTAATAAAGGTTGGGCGGGACATGTAGTAGAACGTTTTTTGGAGTTGCCGTTAAATTCTGCCCAATCACCCAACTTCGGTTCATGGGAATTAGAATCTATCCCAATAAAAACCCTAAGAAATGGTAGATTAGCATTCAAAGAAACGATGGCTATTACTATGATTGATCCTGTCAATGTTTGTCAGAAAGAATTTGAAGATAGCCACTTACTATCAAAATTAAAAAAAGCAGTCGTTGTTGCAAGAACTGTTGGGAGAACTGTTGATGACCCTAGTTTTGTTTATGATATTGTCGAATTTGATTTGAATGAAGGTTCTGATTTATATGAATCAGTAAAAGCTGATTACAATTTAGTACGTCAGACCATTCTAGACCCAAATAAAGGATTTAATTTCCTGACAGGCAAGATGGGTATATATATCCAACCAAGAACAAAAGGATCAGGGCATGGTTCTACATCCAGAGCATTTTATGCTCGTCCTTCATTTTTGGCTAAATTCATTAATTTAAATAGTACAGAAAATTAAACATGACCACCATCTACAACACCCTTACCCGTCAAAAAGAACCTTTTACCCCCATCGATCCTGCCAACGTGCGTATGTACGTTTGCGGCATGACGGTTTACGACTACTGCCATCTCGGCCATGCCCGCGTGATGGTGGTGTTTGACATGATTGCGCGCTGGCTGCGCGAGTGCGGCTATCCGCTCACTTATGTGCGCAACATTACCGACATCGACGACAAAATCATTGCCCGTGCGGCTGAAAACGGCGAAACCATCGGCGAGCTGACTGCGCGTTTCATTCAGGCTATGCACGAAGATGCCGATGCTCTAGGTGTGTTGCGTCCCGACATCGAGCCGAAGGCAACGGAAAATATCCCGCAAATGATTGCCATGATTGAAACCCTGATTCAAAACGGCAAGGCATACCCTGCCGCAAACGGCGACGTTTACTATGCTGTGCGCGAATTTTCCGCTTACGGACAATTGTCGGGTAAATCGTTGGACGACCTGCGCGCAGGCGAGCGTGTGGAAGTGGACGGTTTCAAACGTGATCCGCTTGATTTTGTGTTGTGGAAAGCCGCCAAAGCAGGCGAACCGGCATGGGAAAGCCCGTGGGGCAACGGCCGTCCGGGTTGGCACATCGAATGCTCCGCCATGAGTGAAAACCTGTTCGGCGATACTTTCGACATCCACGGCGGCGGCGCGGATTTGCAGTTCCCGCACCACGAAAACGAAATCGCCCAAAGTGTCGGCGCGACAGGGCATACCTGCGGCCATGACCACGCGCAAACCCACCACGGGCAAAGCATTGCCAGTCACGTCAAATACTGGCTGCACAACGGCTTCATCCGTGTGGACGGCGAAAAAATGTCCAAATCGCTGGGCAACTTCTTCACCATCCGCGAAGTGTTGAAGCAATACGACCCCGAAGTCGTGCGCTTCTTCATCCTGCGCGCCCACTACCGCAGCCCGCTGAATTACTCCGACGCGCATCTGGACGACGCCAAAGGCGCGCTGACACGCCTGTACACCACCTTGAAAAACACACCAGCGGCTGAGTTTGATTTATTTGAAAACGCCAATGATTACACTCGCCGTTTCTACGCCGCCATGAACGACGATTTCGGTACGGTCGAAGCGGTTGCCGTGTTGTTTGAGCTGGCAGGCGAAGTGAACAAAACCAATGATGCACACCTCGCCGGCTGCCTGAAAGCCTTGGGCGGCATCATTGGTCTGCTGCAACGCGATCCGATTGAGTTTCTGCAAGGCGGCGCGGTTTCAGACGGCCTGTCCAACGAAGAAATCGAAGACTTAATCGCCCGACGCAAACAGGCTCGCGCGGATAAAAACTGGGCGGAGTCCGACCGCATCCGCGACCTTCTGAACGAACACAAAATCATTCTGGAAGACAACGCCGGTGGTACGACTTGGCGGCGCGGCTAATTTGATTTGATATAAAAAGGTCGTCTGAAAACATTTTCAGACGACCTTTTTATATCTAGTTGAAAACCTTGATGTGTGTACTTAATCTTCTAACAGGTTCTTCTTGATGACCGCAGGATTCCCAGCAGCGACGCAATACGGCGGCACATCTTTAGTTACCACAGCCCCTGCGCCGATAACCGCTCCTTTGCCTACTCGGACACCGCCCATAATAATCGCGCGCCGTCTGATCCAAACATCATCCTCAATCACAATCGGAGACCTTTGCAAAAAAGTCCTTCCCCCAACA
>NZ_KV830578.1:0-2075 GCF_001836795.1 Neisseria sp. HMSC061H08
AAGAAAGCTGAAGAAGCCAAGAAAGCTGAAGACGCTAAGAAAGCTGAAGACGCTAAGAAAGCTGAAGAGGCCAAGAAAGCTGAGGAAGCTAAGAAAGCCAATGAGGCCAATTCAGGTCAAGGTTTTGGCGGCGAAGGCAAAGTAATGGGCAAGGCTTTGGATGGCGGTGTCTTGGTAGTGAAAAAACGTGAAACCGGCGATTTGGAATATGCCAAAACCGAAGCTCCGACTGCCTCGGATAAAAACAGCGTCGTACTTGATGGTGTCGCCATTAATACCAAAGACGTTAAAGCGGGTGAGTTTACGTTGGGCGAAAAAAGTATGAACGGCGGTAAAGCCGATGCAGCACAATATGCGGTACACAGCGGCGACCTGTTGCCTGACGTTCGTTACGGCGGTGTTGCCGATGTCAGCGATCTGCGTGATGTAAAACAGGCGTTGTTTGTCCAAGGCACGCCATCAGGCAGTGATACCTTTGCAGCCCAAAGAGGGGATGCAACCTATAAAGGCATCGGCCTGCATTTCCAAAACGGACTGCCGATCAATACAAGAGGTCTGCAAGAAATTTTTGAAACCGGTTCGCAAGCCAAGCTGGCCAATCTGTATCCTGCCGCCAAAGCAACCGATGTTACCGCAAAAGTCAATTTCGACCAAAAAACCATCAATGTCAGCATCAACCGCTATTCCGATCAAACGGTTGGCGGTGGTAGTGGTGGCAACAGGATTGCAGGTGTCGTCAAATCCAATGCGCGCGATATGGCGGAAAATCTGTCTTTCAATGGCGATTTGCACGGTAACACCTTCTCCAACAAGCAAGGTACGATGCAAGGCGGATTCTTTGGCGCGAAGGCAGACCAACTTGCCGGTACATATAGTGCGGCAGGCAAAAACCAACGTGATGAAGACGTAGTGGCGCGCGGTGTGTTTGGTGCAAAACGCCAAGATGCGGTAGCTCAAGCAGGCGGACAGCCTGATGCGCCGGTTGCCAAACCCGATACGCCCGTAACCAAACCTAAAGGTGATGCCGCTGCGGCCGAATTGAAAAAAGGTGAAACAGGCGAGCAATATATCTTATCGAATATCGCGGACTTGACCAAAGTCATTATCAACGGTACGGCAATCGCTTTGGCACCTGTTACCAACAAGCTCCATCAAACTGAATTGGGTTCGGACTACAAATCGTTTGTTGCTTCAGGCAATTTGAGCAATGTTGTCTTCGGTGCGGCAAAACTTGCCGATAATGCCTACTCCTTGTTTGTTCAGGGGGTAATGAGTACCTCTCTACCGTCCGGTACGGCTAAATACGCAGGCGAGGTGTTGAATTTCCGTGCCCGCAACTTGGATAATAAGGAAAACTGGGTGGGTGATACAGGAGGCTACCGTACTGCCGGTTCGTTTACCGCAGATGTCAACTTCGATACCAAGACTATCGCAGGTAAAATCAATAGTGGTGACAGATGGTTCATGAATGAACGAGCCTTTACCGCAGGTATTACAGGCAGCAGCTTTAATGGTAAATGGGATTCCGGTGTGCAAGGTTCTATCTCAGGCGGATTCTACGGCGACAAAGCTGCCGAAATGGCGGGACGATACAGTTACAATGAAAAACCAGGTGATAATGGCTCTTCAAGTAACAACGCTTTCGGTGTATTCGGCGGTAAAAAGCAATAACCGTCTGTTTAAGCTGAAAACAAACCGCCTGAAAGGGCGGTTTGTTTTTGAGTGGGTAGGATTTTCAGACGACCTTTTACGGTAACAACAATCTAGAGAGCAATTTACCCGCTAAAAGGTCGTCTGAAAACCTTGAATCTTATTTTCAGATAATCTGAGACCTTTGCAAAATTCCCCAAAATCCCCTAAATTCCCACCAAGACATTTAGGGGATTTTCCATGAGCCCCTTCTCCCAGCAACCCGCCCAAGCCATGATCGCCAAACACATCGACCGCTTCCCACTATTGAAGTTGGATCAGGTGATTGATTGACAGCCGATCGAACAATACCTGAATCATCAAAAAACCCGTTACCTTCGAAACCACCGCGGTCGTCCCGCCTATCCCCTGTTGTCCATGTTCAA
>NZ_KV830579.1:0-1837 GCF_001836795.1 Neisseria sp. HMSC061H08
ATCGACGGCGGGCAGGTACAAGCAGGCGGACTGCTGACTGCCCAAGCGCAAAATATCAACCTTAACGGTACAACCCAAACTTCCGGTAATGAACGTAACGGCAATACCGCTATCGATCGTATGGCCGGTATTAACGTGGCCGGAAGCTATACTGAGCAAGTAGATAACAGAGCTTCAGACGGCATCCTATCCCTGCATGCCGACAACGATATCAACCTTAATGCAGCCACCATCTCTAACCAAGTTAAAGGCGGCACCACCCAAATTACCGCTGGTAATAATCTCAACCTCGGCACCATCCGTACCGAACATCGCGAAGCCTATGGTACATTAGATGACAAAAATCATCGTCATGTCCGACAAAGTGCCGAAGTCGGCAGCAGTATCCGCACGCAAAACGGCGCACTGCTTAGAGCCGGCAACGACTTAAAAATCCGTCAAGGTGAACTGGAGACCGAAGAGGGCAAAACCGTCCTTGCCGCAGGACGTGATGTCAATATCAGCGAAGGACGCCAAATAACCGAATTGGACGCCGCTGTAAGCGGGAAAAGCAAAGGCATCCTTTCCAGTACCAAAACACACGACCTCTACCGCTTTAGTCATGATGAAGCAGTCGGCAGCAACATCGGCGGCGGCAAAATTATCGTTTCAGCTGATCAGGATATCAATGTACGCGGCAGCAACCTTATTTCTGATAATGGCACTGTTTTAAAAGCAGGACACGACATCGATATTTCTACTGCCCATAATCGCTACACCGGCAATGAATACCACGAGAGCAAAAAATCAGGCGTCATGGGCACAGGCGGATTGGGCTTTACTATCGGTAACCGAAAAACTACCGATGACACTGATCGTACCAATATTGTCCATACAGGCAGCATTATAGGCAGCCTGAATGGAGACACCGTTACAGTTGCCGGGAACCGCTACCGACAAACCGGCAGTACCGTCTCCAGCCCCGAGGGGCGCAATACCGTCACTGCCAAAAGCATAGATGTAGAGTCCGCAAACAACCGGTATGCCACTGACTACGTCCATACCCGGGAACAAAAAGGCCTCACCATCGCCCTCAATGTGCCGGTTGTCCAAGCTGCACAAAACTTCGTACAAGCAGCCCAAAATGTGGGCAAAAGTAAAAATAAACGCGTTAATGCCATGGCTGCAGCCAATGCTGCATGGCAGGGTTATCAAGCAGCCCAACAAATGCAACAATTTACTCCAAGCAGCAGTGCGGGACAAGGTCAAAACAACAATCAAAGCTCCGGTATCAGTGTGTCCATCACCTACGGCGAACAGAAAAGTCGTAACGAGCAAAAAAGCCGTTACACCGAAGCGGCAGCAAGTCAAATTATCGGCAAAGGGCAAACCACACTTGTGGCCACAGGAGGCGGGGAGCAGTCCAATATCAATATTACAGGTTCCGATGTCATCGGCCATGCAGGTACCACCCTCATTGCGGACAACCATATCAAACTCCAATCTGCTAAACAGGACGGCAGCGAGCAAAGCAAAAACAAAAGCAGCGGCTGGAATGCAGGCGTAGCCATCCAAATAGGCGACGGCATCAGTCTTGGCATTACCGCCGGAGGAAATATCGGCAAAGGTAAAGGACAAGGGGAAAGTACTACCCACCGCCACACCCATGTTGGTAGCACAGCCGGCAAAACGATTATCCGAAACGGCGGGGATACCACCCTCAAAGGTGCGCAGCTTATCGGCAAAGGCGTACAGGCAGATACGCGCAACCTGCATATAGAAAGTGTTCAAGATACTGAAACCTATCAGAGCAAACAGCAAAACGGCAACGTCCAAGTTACCGTCGGTTACGGATTCA
>NZ_KV830580.1:0-85587 GCF_001836795.1 Neisseria sp. HMSC061H08
GAAGGTGCTCATGAGAAATCCCCTAAATGTCTGGGTGAGAATTTAGGGGATTTTGAGGAATTTTGCAAAGGTCTCAGTTTAAATAAATGACTTTCATTTGATAGGTTAATTTTTATACTGAATACATCAAATATGAGACAACAGAAAAAACATAAAATAAGAATAATTATAGCAACCGTAAAATTTATTCTTAATATTTTCAGATAAAATTTATTGGATATTTTTTGTATTCCAAACAGCACCCTGAAAGATTTGAATTGCATACTTCCAATAAATAGATATTCCAAAAACCCTATATCCATCCCTTCTGATTTTAATATTTTATATACCATTACTGAATTAATTATAATTGCAATAAAATACAAAAATACTAAACAAAACAGAAAATAAGGCAATAACTCCACCAAACTACTCCTTCTTTTTTAAAAAGAATTTTCCCTAAAAATATATTGGACGACATAACCGAATTGCTATACTCGACATTATATTCCAACCCTTCACAAACCAATAAATACAAAAATGCCCGAAGCCAAAAGCCTCGGGCATTTTTAATATTTGGTGGGTCCGGTGGGTTTCGAACCCACGACCAAGGGATTATGAGTCCCCTGCTCTAACCCCTGAGCTACAGACCCGTCAAGAGTAGAAGCGGATTATAGCATAACTTGTTGCTTGTTCAAGATGCCGGGCAAATGTTTCAGACGGCCAGTTGGTTTTCTATTCGGGCATTATGCCGATACACCCAATGCTTCCCAAACTTTCAAAGCATCTGCCGTTGCTTTAACATCGTGAACACGGATGATTTGCGCGCCTCGGGCGACTGTGGCCAAAGCGGCTGCCACGCTGCCGTGTACGCGTTTGGCGGCATCTTGTTCGCCTGTCAGCTCGCCAATCATGCTTTTGCGCGATATGCCGATCAGAAGGGGGAATCCGGTTGCTTCCATCAACTCAGGCAAATGTTGTATCAGGGTAATGTTGTGTTGCAGGTTTTTGCCGAAACCGAAGCCGGGGTCGAGCGTGATGCGTTCGGGGGCAATGCCTGCTTGAACGCATTCTGCCGCGCGTGCTTTTAAATAACGCGCGATTTCTTCGACGACATCTTGATATTGCGGATTAAGCTGCATGGTTTTGGGCAAACCCTGCATGTGCATGAGACACACGCCTGTCGTCGGCTGTTGAGCCAATAATGCGACTGCGCCTTCATCACTCAATGCGGCAACATCGTTGATAATATCGACGCCGCCTTGCGCCAAGGCTTTTTCCATGATTGCCGTGTGGCGCGTGTCCAAGCTGACGGGAACATTCCACTTGGCCACTTCCGCCAAAACCGGCTGCACTCTGGCCCATTCTTCTTCGAGAGAAACATCATCCGCACCCGGGCGGGTAGATTCGCCGCCGATATCAAGAATATCCGCGCCGTCTTTCAGCAGCTGCTCGGCATGTGCCAATGCTGTTGAGACATTTTGCGAATAGGTGCCGCCATCGGATAATGAATCGGGGGTCAGATTGACGATGCCCATGATTTTCGGTTTGTCCAAGGCGATTTCAAATCGGCCTGCCTGCCAAATGCGTGTGTTCATAATGCGTCCATTGATGAAATAATAGGATAGAGGCCGTCTGAAATTTTTCAGACGGTCTTTAGGTTTTGACTTCAAACAGTCAATTACATTCCGCCGTAATTCGGCCCGCTTGCGCCTTCGGGACAAATCCAAGTGATGTTTTGCGTCGGGTCTTTGATGTCGCACGTTTTGCAGTGAACACAGTTGGCGGCGTTGATTTGCAGGCGCGGATTACCGTTTTCTTCGACGATTTCATATACGCCGGCCGGACAATAGCGGGTTTCGGGCGAGGCGTATTCTTTGTAGTTTACATCTATCATGACCTGCGGATTTTTCAGCACCAAATGGTCAGGCTGGTTTTCTTCGTGTGCAAGGTTGGCAAGGAAAACGCTGCTCAAACGGTCGAAGGTCAAAACGCCGTCAGGCTTCGGATAATCAATCGGCTTGCATTCGGCGGCTTTTTTGAGCTGCTCGTTGTCTTTGCCGTGATGTTTCAAGGTCCACGGGGCTTTGCCTCTAAAAATCATTTGGTCGATGCCGGTATAGATTGAGCCGAGGTAAACGCCCCATTTGAATGACGGACGGACATTGCGCGCGGCGTAAAGCTCTTGATACAGCCAGCTTTGTTCAAAGCGTTGCTGATAATCGGTGGCTTCTTTGCCACTGTCGAAGCTTTCCACTTCTTCGAGGTTTTCTAACAAAGGAAATACGGCTTCTGCGGCAAGCATGGCGGATTTCATGGCCGTATGGATGCCTTTGATGCGCGGCATATTCAGGAAACCTGCGGCATCGCCGACCAAAACGCCGCCTTTGAACGAGAGTTTCGGCAGGCTTTGCAAACCGCCTTCAATCAACGAACGCGCGCCATAAGCGATACGGCGGCCGCCTTCAAAGGTTTTGCGGATTTCAGGATGGGTTTTGAAACGTTGGAACTCTTCAAACGGCGACAGATAAGGGTTTTGATAATCTAAGCCTACCACAAAGCCGACAGCAACTTTGTTTTCGTCAAAGTGATAAATAAACGATCCGCCATAGGTTTTGCTGTCCAACGGCCAGCCTGCGCTGTGCATAACCAAACCGGGCTGATGTTTTTCAGACGGCACTTCCCAAATTTCTTTAATGCCCAAGCCGTAAGTTTGCGGTTCGCTGTTTTGGTCGAGCTTAAATTGTTCAATGACTTGCTTGGAAAGCGAGCCGCGACAGCCTTCGGCAAATATGGTTTGCTGCGCCCAAAGCTCCATGCCGGGCTGGAATGAATCGGTCGGTTCGCCGTCTTTGCCCACACCCATATTACCGGTCGCAATGCCTTTGACCGAACCGTCTTCGTGATAAAGGACTTCGGCAGCGGCAAAACCCGGATAAATTTCCACGCCTAAATTTTCCGCCTGCTCTGCCAACCAGCGGACAACTTCGCCCAAGCTGGCAATGTAATTCGCATGGTTGTCGAAATTCGGGGTAATCGGCAGGTTGAACGCTTTTTTCTCGGTCAGGAACAAAACCCTGTCCTTCGTCACTGTACGCGTCAGCGGCGCGCCTTTTTCTTTCCAATCAGGAATCAGCTCATTCAAAGAAATCGGATCGATGATGGCGCCTGCAAGCGAGTGCGCACCGGCCTCCGAACCCTTCTCCACCACGCAAACGCTGATTTCGCGTCCATTCTTTTCGGCAAGCTGCTTGAGTTTGATGGCGGCAGACAAACCCGACGGGCCTGCGCCGACAATCACGACATCGTATTGCATACTGTCGCGTTCGATGGTTTCTGTCATAGTGGTTCCTGTATTGTCATTATTCAATTTAATCCGCTAATTATACAGCCTGGACATATAGTTACCAAATACAACAAAAGGCCGTCTGAAACTTTACTCAAATTTCAGACGGCCTTGACTGTATTCAAAAGATTACTGCGCTTTGGTTTCCGTTACAAAACCGATTTTGCTGATACCGGCTTCGCGCGCCGCTTGCAGGGCTTGGTTGACATAATCGTATTCAACCGCTTTATCCGCCGCAATCGCCACAATCACATCTTCGTTTTTCGCTTTGGCTTCTTTCAGCTTGGCAGTTACCGTTGCCAAATCCACTTTGGCATCAGAATCGCCGCCAACAACATAAGCACCACTGGCATCAATGCTCAAACGCAAAGGATCTTTAGGCTGCTGCTTATCCTCTTTTGCCGCTTTTTCCGAAGCAGTCGGCAACTCCAAAGGAATCGAGTGGGTCAGCACCGGCATGGTAATCATAAATACAATCAGCAACACCAGCATCACGTCCACCAAAGGCGTAACGTTGATATCCGACATCGGCGCATCATCGCCGGAATTCATTGATCCGAAAGCCATGGTTTAATCCTTTTGGTTCAGAAGGCGGACATGCAGGTCATGTGCAAATGCGTCCATATCTTGCGCGATGGTTTTCGTACCGCGATTGAGGAAGTTGTACGCCAATACGGCCGGAATCGCCACAAACAGGCCGACAGCAGTCGATACCAAAGCCTCGCCAATCGGACCGGCTACCGCAGCAATGCTCATTTGACCGCTTTCGCTGATGCCGATCAGGGCATGGTAAATACCCCAAACAGTACCCAACAGACCGATAAACGGAGCGGTTGCACCGATAGAGGCCAAAGCGGTCATACCGTAGTCAAACTGGCGCATGGTTTGGGCCAAACTGTTACGGATATGAACGACCAAATATTCGTTCAAAGGCAATTCGTCAATCAGCGATTTGCTTGTCGTTTGACGGTAGTTTTGGTATGCGCGCAGAGACTCATCGGCAACACTGCTCATCGGTGCTTCTACCGCTTTGGCTTTTTGTACGGCATCAGCCAGCGTAAACGCATTCAGCATCAACTCTTTTACCTGAGCATTGCCTTTTTTCGCTTTGCGGTATTTGATGCAGCGGATCACAATAACGCTCCAAGTCACCACACTCATCAACAACATCAGGACAAATACACCAATCAGTACCACATCACCTGATTTGAAAACTAAACTTAAATCCATAATTTTTCCAAGTTAAAAATAAAATTAAAATTTCTATCGGGTCATTTAAAATCATTTCCCAACAGCATATATTTTCTAATCAATCAGCTTAGGCCTAGATACTTATTCGAGCGTGAATTTGACAGGTACTTTAAATTCAGTCCAAACGCTTGCATGACAGCTACCATCTTTAACGGCTTTACGCGCTGCATTATCCAGACGACTATAACCACTTGATTTATTCACACTAATTGAATCCACTTTACCGCCGGGACCAACCAAGACTTTCAAAACAACCAAGCCCTCTTCACCATTTTCAGTGGACAGTGAAGGATACGGAGGTCTTGGAATATGGCAGGTTCCTTTTGCAGGATTGCCTTTACTGCTGCCGGCACCTGTACCGCTGCCACCTCCGCCACCGCCGGTGCCGGAACCATGTTCACCTTTCGCACCGCCGCTGCCAGATCCGCTGCCTTCGCCACGGCCGCTGCCTGTACCTTTCGTACCGCCGCCGTTGCCTTTTCCTTCTCCGCCCAAGGCTTTGCCTTCGCCGTTGCCTTTACCGTTTTCAGCAGTATTCGGCCCGGTTTTGCTGCCTGAGTGTTCAGATGCTTTGGGAGATGGTTTAGGTTCTGCCTTCGGCTCTGGTTTTGGTTCAGGTTTTGGTTCGGGCTTCGGCTCAGGTTTGGGTTCCGGCTTAGGCTCGGGCTTAGGTTTCTCGATCGGTTTTGGTTTTTCCTTTTGCTGTACGATATCCGCTTTTTCTTTTTTCGTTACCACAGGTTTGATAACAGGTTTGGGCGGCTCGACAGGCTTAGGTTTGGGTTTCGGCTTGGGTTTCGGTTGTTCGGGGGTTGGCTCGGGGGCGGCAGGTGCGCCTTCGCCCTCAGGACTACCGTCGCCACCGCCGAAATCGCCTAAATCGACAAATTCAATATTCGCCATTTCGACAGGAGGCGGTTTGTGCGCGTGCCATAAAAGTGCAACCAAACCGACGTGAATCAACGCAACGGAAGTCACGACGGCTGGAGTTAAAATTCGTTTTTTATCCATAATTCCGTTATGTTAATAGCAACAATTCCCGTTTGCAAGTCGTTTTACAGTCAAAATAAGCATTAATGCTTATAGAGAAAGTTTATAGACCTGCTGTTTTAAAGGCTGTATATCATAATATGATATTAGCTCTCATTACTAATATTATCAAACAAGCGGCCATCTGAAAAGATAAACGGTATTAAAAAAGCCATCGACTCTTACAATCTTTATGCCATCCGCACATCAGGCCAATATTTAAACCTCATCAGACCGATAAAAATTCAAATGGTTTCAAACCATCTGTATTTTTTATCCATAAAACATCAGGCCGTCTGAAAACATTCTTTCAGACGGCCTAATTCAAACAAAATCATTTTTTCCGTTTCGCCCTTGGGTGCGCCTCATCATAAACGCGCGCCAAATGGTCAAAGTCCAGCTTTGTATAAACTTGCGTAGCGGAAAGGTTGCTGTGCCCCAACAATTCCTGTACGGCACGGATATCGCCCGATGCCTGCAAAAGATGGGTTGCATAGCTGTGGCGCATCATGTGCGGCGAGATATGGCTGGCACTGCCCACGCGCACTGCCCACGCCTGCAGGCGTTTTTGGATTTGACGCTGCCCCAGCCTGCCGCCGTTTTTATTGGTGAACAAGGCCTGCTCGCCCTCTTTGGCAATACGCACCGCCAGATAATCGCGTAATGCCGCAATGCTTTTGCCCACCAAAGGCACTTGCCGCTGCTTGCCACCTTTACCATTTACACTGACCCAGCCTTCATCCAAGACGATACTGTTCAGATTCAACCCTTGTATCTCGCTCAGGCGCAAACCGCTGCCATACATCAATTCAAACATGGCCTTATCGCGTACATCCAACTCGTCATCAACCGGCGCATGGTCAAGGATATGGTTTAA
Organism: Neisseria sp. HMSC061H08; assembly: GCF_001836795.1. Classification (NCBI taxonomy): domain Bacteria; kingdom Pseudomonadati; phylum Pseudomonadota; class Betaproteobacteria; order Neisseriales; family Neisseriaceae; genus Neisseria; species Neisseria sp. HMSC061H08. The sequence goes on from NZ_KV830580.1 coordinate 6,483, forward strand.
AGGTTCCTGCGGCAGCGCTTTGGGCAGGCGTTCGGGCAGGCGCGGCGCTTTCATATTAAACGTCGGGTCGCTTTCCATGACTTCTATCTGCACCAGCCAACTGCAATACTGCCGCCATGCCGACAATTTCCTCGCCAAGCTGCTTTCGCTTAAACCCTTTTGCGACAGCTTTTTCAATACCGCCACAAAATCACGGCGCGTCGGCAGGTCGTTTTTCAGATTATCGGGCAACAGGCGCATCAATTCACTCAAATCGCGCCGATAAGCGGAAACGGTATGCTGCGACTTACCTTGTTGCGACAAGGTTTTCAGATAGCGTTCAAGATGAAGCGCAAAATGATTTGATTCCGCCATTTCAGACGGCCTCCAATGCTGCTTTCAAGGCCGAAGGCAGACGGCAGACGCGTTGTTTGCCATAGTCGAAACACACCATGCCTGTCTGTACTTTCGCTAACACAAGGCCGTCTGAAATCCTGCGGATACGGTACAGCAAAGAAAAACCTACACCGGCCACGCCTGCCGCACCCATCTCCACCGATAGCTCATCGCCATGATGACCTTGTGCCAAATACTGCACCGCCGCATCCGCCATAATCAGGCCAACCCCGCCGGCATCCATTTCACTCCAACCCAGCGTCGCCAGCCAACGCATCCGCACTTCATGGCACAAACGCAACACTGCATCGTTCGCCAAATGGCCGCCATAGTTCACATCGCCCACCTGAACCGTCAAGGCCGTCTGAAACAAAGGCTTATCACATTCGGCCACCGAAATCCTATCCATTTTGCACACCCGTTTTCAATACTCTGCCATTATAAACCGAGACCCTGTTCGTTAATATATAAAAACAATGTAGCAGCTTGTAGTTTTTCATTTCAAAAAACATTATAATTTATCGGATAAATTTACCCTTCACTACTTCAGGAGCTTCTCATGGCACTCGTATCCATGCGCCAACTGTTGGACCATGCCGCCGAAAACAGCTACGGTCTGCCCGCATTCAACGTTAACAACCTCGAACAAATGCGCGCCATTATGGAGGCGGCCGACCAAGTCAACGCCCCCGTTATCGTTCAAGCATCCGCAGGCGCACGCAAATACGCAGGTGCCCCATTCCTACGCCATCTGATTTTGGCCGCAGTCGAAGAATTCCCGCACATCCCCGTCGTGATGCACCAAGACCACGGCGCATCTCCTGATGTGTGCCAACGCTCTATCCAACTGGGCTTCTCATCCGTGATGATGGACGGCTCGCTGATGGAAGACGGCAAAACCCCTTCTTCTTACGAATACAACGTCAACGCCACCCGTACCGTCGTTAACTTCTCCCACGCTTGCGGCGTGTCCGTTGAAGGCGAAATCGGCGTATTGGGCAACCTCGAAACCGGCGAAGCCGGCGAGGAAGACGGCGTCGGCGCAGTGGGCAAACTTTCCCACGACCAAATGCTGACCAGCGTTGAAGATGCCGTACGTTTCGTTAAAGATACCGGCGTTGACGCACTGGCGATTGCCGTCGGCACCAGCCACGGCGCATACAAATTTACCCGTCCGCCTACAGGCGATGTATTGCGTATCGACCGCATCAAAGAAATCCACCAAGCCCTGCCGAATACCCACATCGTGATGCACGGTTCCAGCTCCGTTCCGCAAGAATGGCTGAAAGTCATCAACGAACACGGCGGCAAAATCGGTGAAACCTACGGCGTACCGGTTGAAGAAATCGTCGAAGGCATCAAACACGGTGTCCGCAAAGTTAACATCGATACCGACTTGCGCCTCGCCTCTACTGGCGCCATCCGCCGCTTCATGGCAGAAAACCCATCCGAATTCGACCCGCGCAAATACTTGAGCAAAACCGTCGAAGCCATGAAACAAATCTGTCTTGACCGCTACCTCGCATTCGGTTGCGAAGGCCAAGCCGACAAAATCAAACCGATTTCTTTGGAAAAAATGGCAACCAAATACGCCAAAGGCGAATTGAACCAAATCGTTAAATAATCCGTAGATCGGATTCACACTAAGGCCGTCTGAAAACTTGGCAATAAGGTTTCAGACGGCCTTAGCTTTTGGGAAATTTATAGTAAAATCTTCCACCGACTACACATCAAAATACATCGAAAGCAAACATGAAACTCGCCGTTATTTTGCCGGCCTATTGCGCCGAAGCTTATTTGCCCGAATGCTTGGATTCGGTATTGAATCAAACACTCCGCGACTTTTTCGTTATCGCCGTCAACGATGCTTCAACAGATAAAACCGGCGAAATCCTCGAAGCTTACGCAACCGAAGACTCACGTTTGCAGGTTTTCCACCTTCCGGAAAACAGGGGCGAGCCGTTTGCCTGCCAATTTGCCATGAATATGCTCAAAGACGTAGAGGTCGAATATGTGGCACGAATGGACGCGGACGATATTTGCGCCTTGGATCGTTTTGAAAAACAGATTCAGTTTTTAGACAGCCATCCCGAAATCGATATTGTCGGCAGCCAAGCCACCATCTTTTTCGACGACCAATCCGGAAGAGAACCCGTTTTAAGCGACCTCCCCCTGCTCGACAAAGACATTAAAGCCTTTCTCTCCTTTGCCGCCCAAAACATGTTCAACCCCACCACCATGTGGCGGCACGACAGCATTAAAAACCTTGAGATAAACTACACCGCGACAGAAACCGCTCCCGATTTCCATATGTGGGTGCAATGCGCCCTACATGGCAAAACCTTTGCCAACCTGCCCGAGCCTTTGTTGTCATACAGGATACACACAACTCAAGAAAGCAAAAAAAGAGACAAAATCAACAGATCCGTCCAATACACCATGGAGTTGTGGATCAGTCATCTCTTCCCTGATTTGAACGCGACGGAAGTAACGCTCTTAAGCCGCATCTTGTACGAAAAGCAACTGCGCTTGACCACTGAAGAGCTGAAAACCATTTTTGCCGCCTATGACAGAATCAGCAAAGACCGCAGCATTTCATTGTTTGGCGAAGACCGCAATACCATGTTCGACATGATAGACAATTTCTTCAATTTCTTAAAAAGCCGGTTGAAATTCACTTAAATCATAAAAGGCCGTCTGAAACCTCGGTTTCAGACGGCCTTTATCTATTTCAAAATCAATCTAAATCAGAACAAGCCGTGAATCACGCCTTCTGCGTCCACATCAATTTTCTCGGCAGCCGGAACTTTCGGCAGACCCGGCATCTTCATCATATTGCCGCACAACGCAACGATGAAACCTGCGCCTGCGGAAACAGTGATACCGCGCACGGTAATGCGGAAGCCTTCGGGGCAGCCCAACAGTTTGGCGTTGTCGCTCAAAGAGTATTGGGTTTTCGCCATGCAGATCGGCATTTTGTCCAAGCCCAGTTTTTCCAGTGAAGCAATTTCGGCAGACGCTTCCGCGCTGAAATCAACATCTTCCGCGCCGTACACTTTTTGGGCAATCGCACGGATTTTGTCTTTAATGCTCAACTCAACATCGTAGGCAAAATTGAAGTTGTTCGGTTGATTTTCGATGGCGTTAACGACTTTATGCGCCAAGTCTGCGCCGCCCGCGCCGCCTTTGCCCCATACTTCGGTCAGGGAAACTTCAACGCCGTGTTCGGCGCAGGCTTTTTCAATCATTGCCAACTCGGCATCGGAGTCGGACACGAAGCGGTTGATGGCGACGACGACGGGCAGGCCGAATACGTTTTTCAGGTTGGAAATGTGTTTCAGCAGATTAGGCAGACCTTTTGCCAAGGCTTCGAGGTTTTCTTCGCCGAGATTGGCACGCTCCACGCCGCCGTTGTATTTCAAAGCGCGGACAGTGGCCACGACAACAGCCGCATCAGGTTTCAAATCCGCCAGACGGCATTTGATGTCGCAGAATTTTTCCGCACCCAAATCCGCGCCGAAGCCTGCTTCGGTTACGGCATAATCGGCAAGGTGTTTCGCCAAACGGGTAGCCGTTACAGAGTTACAGCCGTGGGCGATGTTGGCGAACGGGCCACCGTGTACGAAGGCGGGCGTGCCTTCGATGGTTTGCACCAAGTTAGGCTTAATCGCATCTTTGAGCAATGCCGCCATCGCGCCATTCGCTTTCAAATCTTTGGCATAAACAGGACTGCCGTCTTTGGCATAGGCGACAAGGATGTTGCCCAAACGCTCTTTCAAATCGCTGATGTCTTTGGCAAGGCAGAATACCGCCATCACTTCGGAAGCAACGGTAATGTCAAAACCGTCAGGACGCATCACGCCGTCAACAGGTTTGCCCATACCGTCGATGATGTTGCGCAACTGGCGGTCGTTCATATCGACCACGCGACGCCACAGGACGCGTTTTGGATCGATGTTCAACTCGTTGCCTTGGTAGATATGGTTGTCGAGCATGGCAGCGAGCAAGTTATTCGCCGCGCCGATGGCATGGAAGTCGCCGGTAAAGTGCAGGTTGATGTCTTCCATTGGCAAAACTTGGGCATAGCCGCCGCCTGCCGCGCCGCCTTTAACACCAAACACCGGACCCAAAGAAGGCTCGCGCAGGGCGATAACGGAATCTTTACCGATATGGCGCAATGCGTCCGCCAAACCGATGGTTACAGTGGTTTTACCCTCACCCGCAGGAGTCGGATTAATGGCGGTCACCAAAATCAGACGGCCTTGTTTTTGCGGCAACTTGAATGCCTCGGCAGGATTGATTTTGGCTTTGTAATGACCATAGGGCTCGATGTTGTCAACGTTCAAACCCAGCTTGGCGGCAATTTCACCAATCGGGCGCATGGTGGAAGACTGGGCAATTTCAGCATCGGTTTTGAAGCTCATGATTTTCCTTTATTGAGAGAGGGAAAGGCCGTCTGAAACAATATAATTAAAGACGGCTGGAAGAAAAAGAATATTAGTTCTATTATAGCGTTTTCCAAAGACAAACCGCAGTGAAAATTTCGATATTTCATCAACAAGCGGATTCATATTGTCAACAATTTGAAACAAAGGAATAAAACATGAGCAGCAACGCATGGCTGTTTTGGGCATTAGCATCGGCAGGCTTCGCCTCATTGACCGCCATTTTCGCCAAAATGGGTTTACAGGGTATAGATTCAGATTTCGCTACCTTTATCCGCACCTTGGTCATCCTCGCCGCTTTGGTATTGTTTTTAACCTACACCGGCAAATGGCAGGGCGTGAACGGCTTTACCGGCCGCAACTGGACATTCCTCATCCTATCCGGCCTCGCTACCGGCGCATCTTGGCTTGCCTACTTCAAAGCCCTGCAACTGGGCAACGCCTCACAAGTCGCGCCCGTCGACAAATTCAGCCTGGTCTTGGTCGCCCTGATGGCCGTCGTTTTCTTAGACGAACGCCCAAGCACGCAGGAGTGGATAGGCTTAGGCTTGGTAACCGCAGGCGTATTGACTTTGGCTTTGAAACGATAAAGATTGGGACATCAAAAAGGCCGTCTGAAAAATTTCAGACGGCCTTTGCTTTACTTCAAACAATCAGCTCAATATTAATTTGAACCGACTTTGATTTTTTGCCACAAGTTGACAGACAGTTTTTTCGCATCTGCGCTCATTTGAGGCATGACGAAACCGTCTTTCATGTCTTGCTCGTTCGGGAAAATAGAACGTGTGTTCACCAGCTCGGCAGGCATTTTTTCGCGTGCAGGTTTGCTGGCTGGGGCGAAGGTTACGGCGATACCATTTTTCGCAGCCACTTCTGGATCAAGCGTGTAGTTGATGTATTTGTGGGCATTGGCGATGTTTTTCGCATCGGCCGGAATCAGCCAAGATTCAATCCAGAAGCCCATGCCTTTCGGCGTCAAGACTTCAATACCGACATTGTTTTTCACTTCTTCAGAACGGGCTTTCGCCAAGTTCAAGTCGCCGCCGTTACCCGCTGCGAGACAGATGTCGCCGCGCGCCAACTCGTCAATGATGGAAGGGCTGAAACGTTTTACATCAGGACGGATAGACTTCAACACTTCCGCCGCCGCTTTCAAATCTTCAGGATTCGAGCCTTTAGGATCTTTACCCAAGTAATTCAACAAAATTGGGAACATTTCGCTCGGCGTATCCCACAAGGCGATGCCGCATGATTTCAGCTTGTTGGTGTATTCAGGTTTGAACAGCAAGTCCCAGCCGTTTTCAGGCAGCTTGCCGCCCAAAAGCTCTTTACCCTTCGCCGTAATCGCCAAAGTGTTCACACCGGAGAAATAAGGAACGGCATATTGATTGCCCGGATCGGCAGTTTCCAACATCTTCAGCAATTCAGGGTCGATGTTTTTGTAGTTCGGAATCAGATCCTTATTGATTTTTTGGTATGCACCTGCCTCAATTTGGCGCGGCAGGAAGGCAATACCGGGTACAACCAAGTCATAGCCGGATTTGCCGGTCAGCATTTTGGCTTCCAGTGTTTCGTTGTTTTCATACAAATCGTAAGTCAGCTTCAAATTGTTGGCTTTTTTGAAGTCTTCGACTGTACTTTCGTCAACGTAGTTTGACCAGTTGTAGATATTCAAAGTATCGGTAGCGGCTGCCTCGGCATTGGCAGCAGGCGCGCTGCCCGCTTGAGGTTGCTCGGCTTTTTTCTCGCCACCGCCGCACGCGGCCAAAGACAATGCGGCCAATACGGCTAATACAGATTTTTTCATACGGGCAGATTCCTGATGAAAGAGTGGTTAATGTCAATAAATAAGAAACCCTGCACCCCATAAACACCCCGGCGCAGAGTTAGGCTATTGTAATGGAAACGTAAGCAAACGAAAAGCAATATCCATCTGATTTTTATTGAAATAAGGCAGAGCAACATCATCTTTTTCCCAAAAGCGTTGCACCGGCTGTCGTTTTTGGGCAAAATACGGCTGATTTGCGCGCGTTTATAGAGAAAAAGCTTGCATACAAGGAAATCTGTCTTTAAAATTGCGCGTTTACAGAATTTATTTTTCAGGAGATATTCAATATGGCAAACAGCGCACAAGCCCGCAAACGTGCCCGCCAGTCGGTTAAACAACGCGCCCACAACGCCAGCCTGCGTACTGCATTCCGTACCGCTGTGAAAAAAGTGTTGAAAGCAGTTGAAGCCGGCGACAAAGCTGCTGCTCAAGCAGTTTACCAAGAATCCGTTAAAGTCATCGACCGCATCGCTGACAAAGGCGTATTCCACAAAAACAAAGCAGCCCGTCACAAAAGCCGTCTGTCTGCTAAAGTAAAAGCTTTGGCTTAATACTGACGCAGATGCCGGAAATCCTGACAACCAAAGCAGGATAATCGAGCTGATACGATGCCCCTGAGGCCTTGCCTTTCAGGGGCATTGCCGTATTCTATAGCCCAAACCGACTGAATAAAACCATTTCCCCTTTCATCAGGCCGTCTGCAAACAACGGAAACTTTCATGAACAAGATGTTGAAACACTCTCTAAGTATCGGATTCATTGCCGCCGCCCCGCTGGCTGCCGCCGATTCCGCCCTACACTGCACCACCATTCAAGACAACGCCACCCGTTTGGCGTGTTACGACAACATCTACTCGGCGCAACTTCCCCCTCAATCCCCACTGCCACAAGCGCAAACCGAAACCGCCAAAACACCGGTTGACCTCGAACAAAGCGTCCGCAAGAGCATTGAGAAAAAAGAAGCGGCCATCGTATTCGACAACCCTACCCATCCGAATATTTCAGACGACGTATTAAGCGAAACTGCCGACAGCTACACGCCTTTAAGCCTGATGTACGATTTGGATAAAAACGACACACGCGGCCTGTTGAGCGTACGCGAGCACAACCCTATGTACCTCATGCCCGTTTGGTACAACAGCAGCCCCAACTACCACCCAGAATCCCCCAGTCGCGGCGTAACCACGCAGGAAAAATTCAGCGAACAGAAACGTCTCGAAACCAAAATGCAGGTTTCCTTCAAAAGCAAGATTGCCGAAGATTTATTCAAAACCCGTGCCGACGTATGGTTTGGCTATACCCAAAAATCCGACTGGCAAATCTTCAACCAAGGCCGCAAATCCGCACCGTTCCGCAACACCGACTACGAGCCTGAAATCTTCATTACCCAACCCGTTAAAGCAGACCTGCCTTTCGGCGGCAAACTGCGTATGGTTGGCGCAGGTTTTGTTCACCAGTCCAACGGTCAAAGCCGCCCGGAATCGCGATCATGGAACCGGGTTTACGCTATGGCCGGCATGGAATGGGGCAAGCTGACCGTCATTCCTAGAGTTTGGATGCGCGCCTTCGATCAAAAAGGAGATGACGACGACAATCCGGACATCAACAAATACATGGGCTACGGCGACTTGAAAGTCCAATACCGCTTCAATGACAAACAAAATGTTTATTCCGTCCTGCGTTACAACCCCAAAAGCGGACGCGGTGCCGTTGAAGCTGCTTATACCTTCCCAATTAAAGGCAAACTCAAAGGCGTTGTCCGCGGTTTCCACGGCTACGGCGAAAGCCTGATTGATTACAACCACAAACAAAACGGCATCGGCTTCGGCCTGATGTTCAACGACTGGGACGGAATCTAATTCCCCCCATATTGTTCAGACGGCCTGTGCAATCAAGGTGGCCGTCTGAAACAATAAAACAAAACAAGCCATTCGTTTAAAATACTCGTTTCCTAGCGCCCAAACGCGTATAATGCAAAGTTTGGGCAAAACTTGCCGGAATGAAACAAAGATGACAGAAGCAGCAGCCGAAAGCGGAAAAATCGCCAAGGCTTTAAAGAAATACCTGATTACAGGCGTACTGGTTTGGTTGCCGATTGCCGTAACCATCTGGGCGATGACCTACATCATATCCGCCGCCGACAGACTGATCAGCCTATTGCCGGAAAGCTGGCAGCCCCAGCATTTCTGGGGATTCAACATACCCGGTTTGGGCATTGTTGCCGCCACCATCGTCTTGTTCGTTACTGGCGTATTTGCCGCCAACGTTTTAGGCAGACGGATTCTCGGCGCATGGGACAGCCTTTTGGGTCGGATTCCCGTCGTCAAATCCATCTACTCCAGCGTTAAAAAAGTTTCCGAATCCCTGCTCTCCGACAGCAGCCGCTCGTTCAAAACCCCCGTACTGGTTCCCTTTCCACAACCGGGCATTTGGACGATAGCCTTTGTTTCCGGTCATATCCCCGACAAATTCAAAGGCAGCCTGCCGCAAGATGAGGACTATATTTCCGTTTACGTCCCAACCACACCCAACCCGACCGGCGGCTATTACATCATGGTTAAAAAAAGCGACGTTCGCGAGCTGGACATGAGTGTGGATCAGGCATTGAAATATGTAATTTCGCTGGGCATGGTGATGCCGGACGACTTACCGGTTAAAGCCCTACCCGCCCAAAAGCCGTCTAAAAACGGTGATACCGAACACAACAATTAAGGTCTTCTTTTTTCAGACGGCCTTTCCTTCTTTTCAAATTGAACAATATAAAAAGGTGATTTTATGCGTACCAACTATTGCGGCCTTATCAGCGAGCAATACTTAGACCAAACCGTTACCGTCAAAGGCTGGGTACACCGCCGACGCGACCACGGCGGTGTGATTTTTATCGACCTGCGCGACCGCGAAGGCATCGTTCAAGTCGTGATTGACCCTGACACTCCGGAAGCATTTGCCGCTGCCGACTCTTCACGCAACGAATACGTCTTGAGCATTACCGGCCGCGTACGCAACCGTCCTGAAGGTACAACCAACGACAAAATGATTTCCGGCAAAATCGAAATCCTTGCCAAAGAAATCGAAGTCTTGAACGCTGCCGCTACGCCTCCGTTCCAAATCGACGATGAAAACATCAGCGAAAACGTTCGCCTGACCAACCGCGTTATCGACTTGCGCCGTCCTGCCATGCAACGCAACCTGCGCCTGCGTTACCAAGTCGCTATGGGCGTTCGCCGCTACTTGGACGCACAAGGCTTCATCGACATCGAAACACCGATGCTGACCCGCTCCACTCCGGAAGGCGCGCGCGACTACCTCGTGCCGAGCCGCGTTCATCCGGGCGAGTTTTTCGCGCTGCCTCAATCGCCGCAATTATTCAAACAACTGTTGATGGTGGCGGGTTTCGACCGTTACTACCAAATCACCAAATGTTTCCGTGACGAAGACTTGCGTGCCGACCGCCAACCTGAATTCACTCAAATCGATTTGGAAACCTCGTTCCTGAACGAGGATGAAATCATGGACATCACCGAAGGCATGGCCAAACAAGTCTTCAAAGATGCTTTGAATGTAGATTTGGGCGACTTCCCACGTATGCCTTACTCTGAAGCCATGTTCTACTACGGCTCCGACAAACCGGATATGCGTATCAACCTGAAATTCACCGAATTGACCGACCTGATGAAAACGGAAGAATTCAAAGTCTTCCGTGGTGCAGCCGACATGAAAGGCGGTCGCGTGGTCGCTCTGCGTGTACCGAATGGCGCAAAATTCAGCCGCAAAGAAATCGACGAATACACTAAATTTGTCGGCATCTACGGCGCGAAAGGTCTGGCATACATCAAAGTAAACGATGTGAGCAACCTCTCCAACGGCGAAGACAGCGGCCTGCAATCTCCAATCGTGAAATTCCTGTCCGAAAATGCCCTGAAAGAAATCATCGAGCGCACCGGTGCGCAAAACGGCGACATCATCTTCTTCGGCGCAGACAAAACCAAAGTTGTGAACGAAGCCATCGGCGCATTGCGTATCAAAGTCGGCTTGGAACACGGCAAAGACAACGGCTACTTCGTAGACGAATGGAAACCTTTGTGGGTTGTCGATTTCCCAATGTTTGAATACGACGAAGAAGCCGACCGCTACGTTGCCGTACACCATCCGTTCACCGCGCCTAAAGAAGGTCATGAAGACCTGATGGTTTCCGATCCTGCAAACTGCCTGGCCCGTGCCTACGACATGGTATTGAACGGCTGGGAAATCGGCGGCGGCTCTATCCGTATCCACCGCGCAGACGTACAAGAGAAAGTGTTTGCCGCGCTGAAAATCAGCCCTGAAGAGCAACAAGAGAAATTCGGCTTCCTCTTGGACAACCTGAAATTCGGTGCACCTCCTCACGGTGGCCTTGCATTCGGCCTCGACCGTCTGGTTACCCTGATGACCGGTGCAGAATCTATCCGCGACGTGATTGCCTTCCCGAAAACACAACGTGCACAATGTCTGCTGACCAATGCACCTAATGTGGTCGACGACAAACAACTTCGCGAGTTGAGCCTGCGTCTGCGTCAGAAAGCAGTTGAAACAAAAGAAGCATAATTTATCGGTTTAACCTTTAAAATATCAAGGCCGTCTGAAATTTTTGAAATTTCTTTCAAATCTTTCAGACGGCCTTTCTACATTTTGGTCGTTTATATATAATCAACCCGCAAACTGTTTTATTTTAAACGTTTTCTTTAATGACGTCAGAGTACAAAAAACAACCGTTTGTAAGAAAAACAAACAAATAGACTTCGCAAGCAATATCATAGCTGTTATAACAATAAAGGAACCTGACAATGTTTCTGATACTAATTGGGCTGATACTGATTTTTTTTGTTACTTTGTTTATTATTACTTCTATTATTCATAAAAAACAGTTCGCCTACGACACACACCAAGATTATAACTATCCCTCCCTTCCCTCTACCGCGCATGCCACCCTCAAGGGTGGCAGCCTGACTTTGCCTGCTACTATCAGCGGACAAGATACCGTTATTGCCAAAATCCGTATCAAATCCACTTGGGCAGGATTACTGATATTGCCTTTTGTTGAAACCATTTCATCTAAAGGCAAATGGAAGCAATATTTCGAATACGGCGCAAAAGGCGTGCGCTATATCAATCTGAGCGACACCTTTTCCGACAACGACAAAACCATCCGCTTGGAAGGCAAATACCTGTCCTTGCCAGATCAAGAAATCGAACTCTCTGTTTATCCGCGTGAGAACCTCGACGGCAAAAAAATCCTTGTCCTCGCGCCTCATGCTGACGATGCTGAACTCAGCGCATACGGCTTGTACGAAAAACACGCCGCCAATTCAATGATCTGCACTTTAACCGCCAGCGAAGGCGGCAGCTTCCACTATGGCAACCTTTACAGCACATGCGACTTCGACACCCAGGCACAATATCTACAAAAAGGCCGGATGCGCGTTTGGAACAGCCTAGCCGTTCCCCTTTTGGCCGGCGTGCCGTCTGAAAACATCCTGCAGCTGGGCTACTTCGACAGCACATTGACCGCCATGCGCCAAAATCCGGAAAAAGAGATTAAATCGACCAAAATCGATACGACCGATGTCGATATTTTCCGCAGTGCCAATACCTCCCCATTGGCGAAACATCTCAAACCCGGCTCGACTTGGAACAGCTTGGTAGCCAACCTTGGCTATCTGATAGAAACGTTCCAGCCGGATATTATCGTGACGCCGTCCCCCAATATTGACACGCATCCCGACCACCAACATACTGCGCTGGCCGCCATCGAAGCCCTGCGTAAAATCGATTACCGCCGCGGTAATCTGTTTTTGCACACCATACATTATCTGAGCGACGACTTCCCTATCGGCAAAGTAGGGTCTTCCCTCAGCCTGCCGCCGCCCTCCGAGCAACCGTTTTACTTCCAAAGCATTTATTCCCATCCTTTGGATAAAGAAGAGCAAAACCGCAAACTCCTCGCCCTTGACGCCATGAACGACATCCGTCCCAATTCAGACGGCTATATGCGTTGGAGTACCATGATATTCAAAGGCCTAAACAAACTGCGGCACCACGTTCTTCATCTCGACAAAGACTTGGTCAACCGCTTTGTCCGCAGCAACGAATTCTTCTATACCGTCCCCATTACCGACCTGTACCAAGAAGAGACGCTGAAAAAAATTACCTATCAGGGCAAAGCCCAATAAACCCAAAGGCCGTCTGAAAAGATGTTTCAGACGGCCTTTATCACACCAAATCAAAACAATAAAATCACCGCATTACAAACGAAAAATACCAAGCCCAAATCCAAACGCGGCAACCCAAGTTATAATAAAACCCTTCCCACACGTCCCACATCATCATGCCGATTTACTTCATCGCCGATTTACACCTGAGCGAATCCCATCCTCAACTGACCGCACTCTTCCAAAAATTTATCCAAGAAAAAGCCGTTCACGCCCAAACCGTATACATTCTTGGCGACCTTTTCGATTTTTGGATCGGCGATGACGAAAACAGCCCTTTGGTTCAAACCATCAAACAAACCATCCGCAGCCTGACCGAGCGCGGCATTGCCTGCTATTTTATCCATGGCAACCGCGACTTCCTCATCGGCAAAACCTTCGCCCGCGATACCGGCATGATCTTACTGCCCGAGTACACCGTTATCGACCTGTTCGGCACACCCACCCTGCTCTGTCACGGCGACACCCTCTGCACCGACGACCATTCTTATCAAAAATTCCGCCGTACCGTCCATCAAAAATGGCTGCAACGCCTGTTCCTACTCCTTCCGCTCACACTCCGACTGAACATCGCCACCAAAATCCGCAAGCAGAGCAAACAGGACAAACAATACAAAACCGCCGACATTATGGACGTCAATCCAACCTTTACCCACGAAACCGTCCAACGCTTCCACACGCCCCTGCTCATCCACGGCCATACCCACCGCGAAAACATCCATCGCAACGCCGATTACACCCGCATCGTACTCGGCGACTGGCGCGACAATTACGCCTCCATTCTCGAAGTCGATGCCGAAGGCTACCGTTTTATTGCCTTATAAAACATCAGGCCGTCTGAAAACCGGTTTCCCGATTGTTCAGACGGCCTGACTGACAAACATCCTCAAACGGTTTACGCAAACCAACCGCGTATCCGTTCCAAACCACCAAAGCGCACACACGCATCCGCATTCGCTTCGGTTTTCGGTTTCGCCCAATAAGCAATGCCGAATCCTGCCTCCCGTATCATCGGAATATCATTCGCACCATCGCCCATCGCCACCACCTGCCACGGAGCCAAACCCAGACGCTCACGGTATTCGCGCAACAAATCCGCCTTAGCCTGCGCATCGATAATCCGCCCTTTCAGACGGCCTGTCAGCTTGCCGTTTTCCACTTCCAACACATTCGCAAAATGGAAATCCAAGTCCAAACGCTGTTGCAGACGTTCCGTAAAGAACGTAAACCCGCCCGACACCAGCATAAACTTCACAGCATTCCGTTTGCACTCTTCCAGCAAAAATTCCGCGCCCGGCGACAGCTGCAACACATTCTCGTACACCTCTTCCAACACACGCTCATCCAAACCGGCCAGCAAGGCCACACGCTTGCGCAAAGACTGCTCAAAGTCCAGCTCGCCGCGCATCGACAGCTCCGTAATCTTGGCCACCTCATCCTTCAGCCCGACACCGGCCGCAATCTCATCCACACACTCAATCGTAATCAGCGTCGAATCCATATCGCTGACAATCAGTCCCAAATCAGCAAAAGCCACATCCGGCAACACCGCACCATCTATCTGCTGCGCAATCAACGCCTCACGCATCTCGTCCGTCAATTCAAAATCATCATCAACCGGCACGCGCAACACCGACTTCCCTGATGGCGCAGACACCAAACCGCCAAATGCCGACCAGTCGCAAGCGCCCAAATCCCCATGTTGCAACACCAAAACTTTCTTCATCTCATTCTCCTCATACCCCAAAACCTTTACAAACATATCGGGTACACATTCAGCTTAAAACAACGAAACCGTATTTTTGCAAAGGCCTTAAAAAACCAAAACAGCATTATAGCCGAACAACTCCGGCAATTCTCAGACGGCCTGTAAACAATTCAGCAGAGCTACCAATCCCTGCATCAACTAACCAAGCAATTACTCAAAAATTTGATTTTAGGCAAGCCGACTAAAAATTTTTGCCAGTAACAGGCAACTTCTGTTGATTTTTCTTACAGTTCCGATATAGTTACTTATAGCTAGTTTGGTACTACTCCTTATATCTAGCTTTCATTGCATTACCACCTCCATTCGTTGCCAACGGCTCCCCTTCCGATGGCAACCTTTTTTTTGGCCCGATGGTTTAATAATATCAAAATTGAATGAAATAAATGATTTGTAAATTTATATTTAAAAACAAATCCTTCCTCATCTGCGCACGCATTTCATGCCTTTCAGCTATTTTATCAATCAGTTTGAAGAAGGCCTCACTTTAGCTCAACTCGGTTAGTCAGAAGGTTTCAGCCCCCCCGACCGACTCAATCAATATGGCCATGTACACACACATCAGAGTAATGCTCAGAGTATGGCTGCTCCCAATCACTGATACCTGCCGTTTTAATTGTTCTTAACCTATCCTCTATTACCATCATCTCAAGATTCAATCCCTGTCTGATAGCTCACTGAATTTGAATGAAAAAATTATTTAAATGTTAAAATGTGCAAAGCACTTGCTTTCAATTCTAACAAGGGATATAGTACCAAGTAACTAGTTCTTATTGATGAGAGCTACTCCTTGGATACTTGCCTCCGGTCCTCCAACCCGGGGGCATTTTTTTACATTTTTATTTTGTGTTCGTATGGATAGGATAAAGATAAAAGGTTTTCAAAACATGAGGTCTATAATCTTTGTAAGATATTGGCTATAAATAAAAAACACTAATCTCAAAGCCATAGTCAAATAAAACTGCAAACCACGTTTTCCCAAACTTTCAGGCCGTCTGAAATCCTCTCTCCAATATCGTTAATCCCATATTTCAGATGGCCTGTTTAACCCTCTATTGCAAAGCTTGGCACAAGCACCGCTGACCGACGGCAATCAATTACTATATAATCAAACGCATCGTTATCCCTACAAAGGAGCCACACCATGACCACAAAAATTAAAATTGGTATCGTCGGTGCAACCGGTTACACAGGCGTTGAATTGTTGCGTCTGCTCAGCAGCCACCCCAACGCAGAGGTTACTGCCGTCACCAGCCGAAGCGAAGCCGGTATTGCAGTAGCGGACTACTTCTCCAGCCTTCGCGGCATTTACGACATTGCATTCCAAACGCCTGAAGATGCCGGGCTTAACCGTTGCGACCTCGTGTTCTTTGCCACGCCCAACGGCGTAGCCATGAAAGAAGCACCGTCCCTTGTCGAAAAAGGCGTACGCGTGATTGACCTGTCTGCCGACTTCCGCATCCGCGACATCCCCACATGGGAAAAATGGTACAAAATGACCCATACCGCGCCGCAACTTGTTTCCCAAGCGGTGTACGGCTTGTGCGAACTTTACAAAGACGACATCGCCAAAGCCATGTTGGTGGCCAATCCGGGCTGCTACCCTACCTGCGTTTCCCTGCCCTTATTGCCACTGCTTCAGGCTGGCCGTCTGAAAGCCAACGCGCCTCTGATTGCCGACTGTAAATCCGGTGTTTCCGGTGCAGGCCGCAAAGCCAGCACCCACGCCCTGTTGTGCGAAGCTGGCGATAACTTCAAAGCCTACGGCGTCGGCGGCCACCGCCATCTGCCTGAAATCCGACAAACCCTGTCCGGACTGCAAGACCATGTTTCAGACGGCCTGATTTTCGTACCACACCTTGTTCCGATGATACGCGGTATGCACGCTACCCTGTATCTGCACCTGCAAGAACACACTGATCCTGAAGCCTTGCTGCGCGAATACTACCGCGACAGTCCTTTTGTCGATATTTTGCCTTCAGGTTCGACACCTGAAACCCGCAGCGTGCGCAGTGCCAACCTTTGCCGTATCAGCGTTCAAAAAGCGCCCGATCAAGACGATGTGTGGATTGTTCTTTCCGTCATCGACAACTTGGTTAAAGGCGCAGCCGGTCAAGCCGTACAGAATATGAACATCATGTTCGGCCTACCCGAAATCACCGGCCTGACTAATGCACCATTGATGCCTTAAGCCATCCTTATTAAAAACACAAGGCCGTCTGAAACTTTGATCGTTCAGACGGCCTTTATCGATTCATTCACAAACATCACTCATACACCACGCCGGCAAGCATTTCTTCTTCATTCAAGTTGCCGTACTGTTGCTCCCAATCGTGGGTAGCCTCCACCATATCGCATTCTTTCGCAAAAGCCAGCAGCCTGCCGTCCATCTGATCCAAACTCAAGCTGCCCAAGCGTTCGCATTCCGAAGCCGTCAAATTACCGTCCGCTTCATGCGCTTCCGAAGATCCGAAAGGCAGGGCAAAAAAACCCAGCACCAACGCCAGCAGCACCCAAAAAATATTTTTACGCGAACGAGTCATTTCACACCTCTCATCATAATCATATAGCAGGTTTAAATCAGAAAAACTAAACCAAATAAAACTAAACTAAGAAAAATCAAATATAAAACTAGAAATATCGATTTATCTAAGACAAAACGAATAATACTAAGAAAAAATAAAATATGCAATACTTTTTCTTAGATTGAGTAATTTTTTTCTTACAATTTTATAAAAACTAAGGTAAAATACACTCAAATCGTCCAAACCATATAAAAAACATACCTCCATAAAGGCATAAACATGGATACCTTTAAAGACCGCCTGGCTTTCTTATGGAAAGATGAAGCCCGCCAAGCCAAAATTGCCGCCGACATCGATATGACCATCGCCGGATTCAGCCGTATCTGGAACGAAGGCGGCCTGCCGAAATCGGAAACGCTAAAAAAAATCAAACAACTTAAAGGCTGTAGCATAGACTGGCTTTTGACAGGCGAAGGTTCTCCCTTCCCCGATTCCGAAGCCCCAAAAGCCACGGCAACCGACACACTGGGCAACCCTGTCGATATAGACGAATTTGTCTTCGTACCGCGTTACGACATCCAAGCAGCGGCCGGACACGGCCAGCTCGTCGGCGATGAACAGCCCATGTTCGCCATGGCGTTCCGACGCTATTGGATAGAAAATTATGTGACGCGCGACATCAAAAACCTTTCCGTTATCTCAGTCAAAGGCGACTCGATGGAAGGCGTGCTTAATGATGGCGACACCATCCTCATCAACCACGGCCAAACCACGCCGCGCGACGGCCTCTATGTTTTGCGCCTCAACGAAAACCTTTTAGTCAAACGCCTGCAACTGATACCCGGCGGCATCGTCAACGTCATTTCCGCCAACGAAGCCTACCCTACTTTTGAAATCGACTTGAAAAACCCGACCGACGACGTTGCCATCATCGGCCGTGTAGAATGGTTTGGCAGAAGCATCTAAATCTGACATACTGGTGCTTGAAATTTCTGCCATGCCCTCCATGTAAGCTGGCAGACCCTGTCTGCACAAACTTGCCTTGACTAACGGTTTGCGCGACAATAGTAAAAATATTCATATAAAAGGAATCACATCATGTCAGACGAAAGCCCTATTATCTTTACTGACAGCTGCTGCACCAAAGTTGCCGACCTGATTGCCGAAGAGAACAATCCCGATTTGAAATTGCGCGTATTCGTCAACGGCGGCGGTTGCTCCGGCTTCCAATATGGTTTTACCTTTGATGAAATCAAAAACGACGACGATTTTGAAATCCAGAAAAACGGCCTGACGTTCTTGGTTGACCCGATGAGCTACCAATATCTGGTTGGTGCAGAAATCGACTACACCGAAAGCCTGCAAGGTTCTCAATTCGTCATCCGCAATCCGAATGCAGAGACAACTTGCGGTTGCGGCTCATCCTTCTCCGTATAAACAATCCGTTTTTGCCACAAAAAACAGGCCGTCTGTATCTTCAGACGGCCTTTTGTGTGAATTTATTTTAAACAATTTTAGATTTACTTTATAATAATAATATCGGGCGTGAATATTTACTCTACAATAGACATAACATTGGACATGCATGTTTCCATATAAATAAAAAATTATTGTCCAGCCGATTAACGACACAAAGGCAAACCGTACTTGGTCTGCCTGAGACTGCAGCCTCTGTTCTGGCTCGTATCATAAGCCAAGACAGCTCAAACACAAGAACAAAACATTAGGCTAGACCCATTTGGTTGACGCAGTCGAAATACTCATGGGATATCAATGAGCAAACAAGAAAAATTTTTCGACGTATACGTTTCCTATCCGCCGAACACAGATAGGGAGCTCATCCACGCCTGCCTGTATGAGAACCTGCCCGAAAACGAAGTCGAGAGCCTGATTCAAGCCTTGGCCGAGCGTCCGCAAGCCATTGTGGCCGAAAAATGTACCCAAGACGAGCGCGAAAATGCGCAGCATTACTTCAGCTATTTGGGTTTGGACGTGATCGTCCGTCAGTCTATGGAGTTGGAAGCGGTCGAAGAAGAACCCGTGTTGGCAGTCAACACGCCCGACTCTATCCAATGCCCAGTCTGCATGACGATAATTGACGAATTAGATGCACAGGAATGCAAAACCTGCCACTTTGATTTGACAGAGAAAAATGAGCTGGCTATCCAGCGCAAGCGCATTGAATGGCAGGAAAAAATCTCTTTCGAGCATAAAAAACAAACCGAAATTGCCCACAAGCTCAAATATGAGCGCGAACAGGAAGAGAAAAAACTGCGTAAGAAAATCCGCGCTGAGTTGGAATCCCAATTACGCGAAGAGTTAGGCCAAAATCCAGAGCTGGCCGCACTTGCAGCAAGGAAGAAAACACAGTTTCTGCTTACAATGGCCATCGTATTCGCCGTTTTGAGCCTGCTTGCTCTCGGCTATATCGCTGCAAAATTCTTCTAAACTGATTTCAAAACTTAAGGCCGTCTGAAAAACAGATTTTCAGACGGCCTTTTATATTTATATTGATTGCATCATTCCAATCAAGCCTCTTGCACATCCACATCCACCGACCATCTGATTTTGCCGTCGCGGTTCTGCTGCAACACCTGCACCCACAAACTCACGGCGCGGTGCAAATCCTGTCGGGATGTCGATTCGAGGAAGATTTGCGCGCGTTCGCGTTCGGCGAGGCGCATCATCAGCATGGGGGCGGCGCCGAACTGGGAGACGCTTTCGGGCAAAAGCGGGGCGAGGGTTTCTTTGGCGGCGTTGAGAAATTCCATCGCATCGGCAACACGCGGCGCATCGGCACGGACGGCGGTCTGAAAACCGAAGGGCGGCATGGCGAACATTTGCCGTTCGTTCAATTCGTTTTCGGCAAACACGGCGTAATCCTGCGCTTTGACGGCGGCAAAGACGAGATGTTCGGGCAGTTGGGTCTGTATCAATACCTTGCCGGGTTTGTCGGCGCGCCCCGCCCTGCCGGACACTTGCATCAGCTCGGCGAACAGCCTTTCCGGCGCGCGAAAGTCCGCGCTGTACAGGCTGCCGTCGGCGTTCAACACGATAACGAGGTTGAGCCGAGCGAAATCATGGCCTTTGGCGAGCATCTGCGTGCCAACCAGAATGTCGATTTCGTTGTCGGCGATGCGGCGGTACAAATCCGCCCAGTCGTTTTTGTGCGCCGTGCTGTCCCTGTCGACGCGGACAATGGCGGCCTTGGGCAGGAAGGCGCGCAGGGTTTCTTCGATGCGCTGCGTGCCGTGGCCGACGGCGGTCAGGTCTTGGTTGCCGCAGTCAGGGCATTTGAACGGGATGGGTTCGCGGTGGTCGCAATGGTGGCAGCGCAGTTGGCGGGCGCGTTGGTGCAGCACCATTTTGGCAGAGCAGTTCGGACAGCCGAAGGTATGGCCGCAGTCGCCGCAAAACAGTGCGGGCGCGAAGCCGCGACGGTTGAGGTACACCAGCGACATACCGCCCGCTTCGAAGTTCTGTTTCAAAAGCTGCAAGGCTTGCGGCGAGAAGCCGTTGTCGAGTTTCAGACGGCCTACATTAAGTATTTCTACTTGCGGCAGTTGCGCGGCGGTATGGGCGCGCTCAGTCAGTTGCAGCAGGCGGTACGCGCCGCTTTGTGCCTTGTGCCAGCTCTCCAAGCTGGGCGTAGCACTGCCCAACACGACGGGGCAGCCGCTCTGCTTCGCCCGCCACACCGCCAAATCGCGGGCATGGTAGCGCAATTCGTTGTCCTGTTTGAACGAGCTGTCGTGTTCCTCATCGACCACAATCAGCCCGACATCATCCATCGGCGTGAACACCGCCAGCCGCGTGCCGATGACCAATTTCGCCTGCCCCAACATCGCGCGCAGATAATCCTGCGTGCGCTTGCCTGCCGCCATCTGGCTGTGCAACACAGCAGTCGGCACGTTGGCAAAACGGTTTTCCACCCGTTTCAAAAGCTGCGGCGTGAGGTTGATTTCGGGCAACAAAAACAACACCTGCCGCCCCTGCGCCAACACTTTCGCCATCGCATCGAAATACACTTCGGTCTTGCCGCTGCCGGTAATGCCGTACAGCAAAAACGGCTGGAATTTGCCAAAGGCCGTCTGAATTTCATCGGAAGCCTTCTGCTGGTCGGCGTTTAATACAAATTCAGAGTGCGAAGCCTGCCCGTGGTACGGCCTTAAAGCAGACTGCGCCGCTTTCGTCGTTTCAATCCAACCCTGTTCTGCCCAATCTTCGATTAATTTCGCCGCCTGCGCGTTCACCTGCTTCAACGCCGCCATCGTCATCCCGCCCGACAGCAGCGCGCCCCACAAAGCCGCTTTTTTGTTGAACCGCGCCGGCGGCGGCGTTTGCGCCCTGCCTGCTTCGTTTAAAGCATAAAACAACGGCGGCTGCGGCATTTCTACCGCGCGCGTTTCCTTCAAACCTTGCGGCAATGCGGCAAATACCGCCTGCCCCGTCGGATAGTGGTAATAACGCGACGTAAACGCCAACAAATCACGCCAGCTTTGAGGCAACGGCTTTTCTTCTACAAAGGCCGTCTGAACACTCAAAATCCGCGCCGTATCCATATCGGGCGCAATATCCGTTTCCCACACCATCCCGACAACGGTTTTATTGCGGAAAGGCACAAGCACCCGCGTTCCCGGAGGAAGCGGCTCGGAATGGGAATAAGTCAAAAGGCCGTCTGAAAGCGGCACGTTTACGGCAATACGGTGGTAGAACATACAAACAATCAAATTATTTTTTCGTATTTTAACAGCCGAAAGCTATTTTCAGACGATAATTTGAGCCTGAGTACAATGCAGACATGACGGAGGTTTGATACAATGCATTACTTTCAACACACGCAAGTCTCTCGCATGAAAACCAAGTTAATCAAAATCTTAACGCCGTTTGCCGTCCTTCCTTTGTTGGCATGCGGTCAACCTGCCGTATCCAACGCCAACGCAGCGCCTGCACCGGCTGCCAAAGCGGAAGCGCCTGCCGACAAATCCGTTGCCGCTTCTTTGAAAGCGCGTCTGGAAAAAGTCTATGCCGCCCAAGATTTGAAAGTTTTGAGCGTCAGTGAAACACCGATTAAAGGCATTTATGAAGTTGTCGTTAGCGGCAAACAAATCATCTATACCGATGCCAAAGGCGACTATATGCTTGTTGGCGACCTCATCAACGTCAACACGCGCCAAAGCATGACTGAAGAACGCGCCGCCGATTTGAACAAAATCGACTTCGCTTCCCTGCCTTTGGACAAAGCCATCAAAGAAGTACGCGGCAACGGCAAACTGAAAGTCGCTGTTTTCTCCGATCCGGACTGCCCGTACTGCAAACGCTTGGAGCATGAGTTTGAAAAAATGACCGACATCACGATTTATACCTTCATGATGCCGATTCCAAGCCTGCACCCTGATGCCGCGCGCAAAGCCGAGCTGTTGTGGTGTCAGCCTAATCCGACCCAGGCATGGATCGACTGGATGCGTAAAGGCAAACTCCCAAGCGGCAAAGCAAACTGCGAAAACCCTGTTGCAGAAACCACTTCATTGGGCGAACAATTCGGTTTCAACGGCACGCCGACCGTAGTCTTCCCTAACGGCCGCAGCCAAAGCGGTTACAGCCCTATGCCTCACCTCAAAGAAATCATCGAGAAAAACCAGTAATACAAGGTTTAATCTCCATAAAGGACGCTTTACGCGTCCTTTTTTCATACCGACCGCCATCAATTGCTTTCAGACGGCCTCAAACAGACAAATATAAAAAAGGACGTGTCCAACACGTCCTTTTTCCCTTTACCTTACAGGTAGAATTTTTCAATTACTTTTAGGTTTTCATCCAATTTGTACACCAGCGGCTGACCGGTTGGGATTTCCAAGCCCATGATGTCTTCGTCGGAAATGCCTTCGATGTGTTTGGCCAAAGCGCGCAGGGAGTTGCCGTGTGCCGCAACCAATACACGTTTGCCGCTCAAGATGGCCGGAGCGATTTGGTCTTCCCAGAAAGGCAGGACGCGCTCGAGGGTAACTTTGAGGTTTTCACCATCAGGTACAACATCGCTAGGCAGGTTGGCATAGCGGCGGTCGTTGTGGGCGGAATGCGGGTCTTTAGGATCCAGCAGCGGAGGCAGGGTGTCGTAGCTGCGGCGCCAGATGTGGACTTGCTCGTCGCCGTATTTTTCTGCGGTTTGTTTTTTATCCATACCTTGCAGCTGGCCGTAGTGGCGCTCGTTCAAACGCCATGATTTGATTTGTGGAACAAACAGTTGGTCGGATTCTTCCAAAACGATGTTACAGGTTTTGATGGCACGGGTCAGAACGGAGGTAAAGGCGATGTCGAACTCGTAGCCCTTCTCTTTCAGCTTTTTACCTGCTGCTGCGGCTTCTGCCAAACCTTGCTCACTCAGCTTGACGTCGCGCCAGCCGGTGAAAAGGTTTTTCGCGTTCCATTCGCTTTGTCCGTGACGGATGAATACTAATTCCATGATTGTTTGCTCCAATGAAGTTTGGGAAAAGGTATTTATAGCACACTTTGCCGCCGCGCTGATAACGTCGGCGGTTTCTTTTGATATGTTGCAAGTTTGCTTCTAGTCTTCAGACGGCCTTGTCGGAAGGTAAACGTCAAAACGCGTGCTTTTGCCGGTGTATTGATAAGCAGGTTTGCGCCCGTCGAGAAATTCGCCCAAGCGCGGGCGTTTGACGACAATGCGCTTTTTGGCGGTATCTAATGCCGCAGCCAACAACTCGGCTTCGTCTTGTGCCGCACCGACCAAGTCGTGGAAATAGGCCATTTCTTTTTTCACGGCGGCGGTTTTGCGGCGTTCCGGGTACATCGGGTCGAGGTACACCACATCGGGCCTGCCGTTTTTCGCGGCCAATTCCTGCATCAAATCAACGGCATTGCCAAAGTGCAAAGTAATTCGCCGGGCAATCTCCCGTGTTTCTTCACTTTGCCCCGCCCTGTTGAGGCCGTCTGAAAGTAGACAGGCAACAGCAGGATTTTGTTCAAAAGTTTGTACCTTCAAACCCAACGAGGCAAGCACAAAACTGTCGCGCCCCAGTCCGCCGGTAGCGTCCCAGACAGTCGGTTGTACAGTATGGTTGACGGCTTTGGCAATCAACTCGCCTCCGCCTTTAGTGCGCCGATAATGGGCAGCACCGCCATCAAAATCAACGCGAACACGGCCTTTTTCACCGGCGCGGCACAAACTGATGCCGCTTTCGTCAGCAATAAGGAAACTGCCTTCTTCAGGCTTCCGGTCGATAACGATCAGCCCGAAAGGCGCGGCAAGGCTGCGAAGTTCGGCAGATGCGGTTTCGTCAAAATAAATCTTGTACATAAGGCTTATGTTTCAGACGGCCTTGAAAACTCAGGCCGTCTGAACGTTTTAATTGATGTCCAAGCGTTCCATGCGGTAGCGCATAGAGCGGAAGCTGATGCCCAAAAGCTTGGCGGCTTGGGTACGGTTGTAACGGGTTTGCTGCAAGGCCTGCTCGATGATGCTGCGTTCCACTTGGTCGAGGTAATCCTGTATCTGCATGGTACGCGGATCAAACGGCGGAATGGGGCTGTGATTGAGCGTAGTTTCGCGCGCGTCAGGTTCGGCAATATCGTCAAAGGAGAAGCCGCTGCGTTCAGCCTTAACCTGCGGGGCGTTTTGAATCTGCAAGTCGTCCACTTGTATCACTTGGCCGACCGTCAGTGCAACGGCGCGTTCGAGGATATTCTCTAGCTCGCGGAAGTTGCCGGGATAGCTGTAATGCAGCAGGGCTTCTTGGGCTTTCGGGCTGAGTTTGTAGGTTTGATTGCCGTGGCGGTGTTTGTACAGCAAATACAGAATCAGCGCGCCCAAGTCTTCGCGCATTTCGCGTAAAGGCGGCATGTGCAGGGAGACAACGTTGAGGCGGTAATACAAGTCCTGGCGGAATGCGCCGCTTTCAACCAAGACTTCGAGGTTTTTATGGGTTGCACAAATAATGCGTACGTCCACAAAGGTTTCCCGCGCATCGCCGATACGGCGCACGGCTTTTTCTTGGATGGCGCGCAGGAGTTTGACCTGCATGGCAAGCGGTAAATCGGCAACTTCGTCGAGAAACAAAGTACCGCCGTCGGCGTGTTGGAAAAAGCCGAGACGGTCTTGGTCTGCGCCGGTAAAGCTGCCTTTTTTGTAGCCGAAAAATTCGCTTTCCATCAGGTTTTCAGGAATGGCACCGCAGTTGACGGCAATAAACGGTTTGTCGGCACGGTCGGACAGTTCGTGAATCGTGCGCGCCGCCTGCTCTTTACCCGTACCGGATTCGCCGGAAATATAAACGGGAACCAGGCTGCGTGCCAATCTGCGAATCAGGTGGCGTACTTCGACCATTTGCGGCGAAGTACCCAACAGGCGCGGCATATCGTCGTCGCCTTTCAGGATAGGCTCTTCTTGCAAAGCAGGATTGATGTTGCCGGTTGAAAACCGCTCTTTTAAGGAATTGAGCCCTTCCGGAACAGTCAAAGGCCGGTTAAATTCGCTCTGTACGCTCTTAGGAGGCGTAACGACAGGCTTGACCGGCTGAGGTTCGGGTTTATACAGGGCGGCAGAAACAGGCGCAGGCTGCGATTTGACTTTTTCAGACGGCGTAGGTTCGGCAGTATTATCGGAAACCGATACGGCCGATTTAACCAATGAACGCAACTGCGACAGCGTAATCGGTTTTTGCAGATAGTCAAACGCCCCTGCTTTCAAGGCTTCAACGGCTTGGTCGGCATTGCCGAAAGCCGTAATCACGGCGACGGGCGTGTCGAGCATCAACTCGTCGATGTATTGGACCACCTCGAGGCCGGAACCGTCGGGCATACGCATATCGGTCAACACCAGCGAATAATCGTTGTTGTCCAGCCTGTCTTTGGCTTCTTCAACACCTGCCGCAGTATCGACGCGCAGACCCATTTTCATCAGGGTCATTTCCATCAGGTCGCGGATGTCTGCCTCGTCATCGACAACCAAAACCGGCTCTTGCAATTTATTCATCCTGCGCTTGCTCCTTCGGTAAAATCAGTTCAAACCCGTTCATTTCAGGGTGATAATGCAGCTGCCCCATATTGGCGTGTGCCAACTCGCGTGCGACGTAAAGCCCCAAACCGGTGCCTTGTTTTTCGGTGGTGTAAAACGGCTCGAACAAATGATTTCGTACATCGGGCGGCACGCCTTTGCCGTTGTCCGCTACTACGATGGAAATATGCATCCTGCCGCTTGAACGGATCAGGACGGTAATGGCGTTTTCGTCCTGACGGCTGTGTCGCCACGCATTGTTGCACAAGTTCCACATCACTTGCTGCAAATGCATGGAGTCAACCAATACGGTCAGGTTGTTGCCGTCCATATTCATGCGCAGACAGCCGATGGCATCGGGATTGTTCAAGGTAAATTCCTGCTTGAACTCCAACCAGAATTTCATCAGATTAATCGGCTGGCGGCTGATGTTGTCTCGTTTGTTAAGCAGGGATACATCTTCCAACATCTTGTCGATGCGTTGGATATTGCTGTCGATGATGTTGTAGAGCTTGGCCTTGAGCGGATCTGCCTCATCACCCTCTTGCAACAAATCGCTGGCATGACGGATGGCGGACATCGGGTTGCGGATTTCGTGGGCAAGGTTGGCAGTCAACTGTCCAAGCGAAGTCAGCTTGGTGGACATGGCCTCCGCAGCCACTTCACGCAATGAGCGGACGTACAGCATCAGCAGCTCGGTCTGCTCCTGAATCAGCGGAACGGCACGGACGTGCATGGCGTGTTGGAAAATATGGATATCGGTTTCAAAAGGTTTGTCGGGTTGGCGCTGCCAGCGTGCCACCAGCTCGCCAAACACGATTTCCTGCTGATCGATAATCAGGCTAGGGAAATAAATTTTTGCCTGCTTGTTAAACAGCCACACGCGTTGGGTCGCATCAATCACCACAACCGCTTCCTGTACGCGGTTCAAAACCAAATGATTCAAGCCGCTGATCCGGCGGTATGCCAGTTGATGGCGGCTGGCGGACTCTGTAGCCTGCTCCAGATAACGGGCGGCAAACGATGTCAGCATCGCCACCAGATAGCCTGCGCCGATCAGCATCGAAGAATTCACCATTGATTTCGCGTCCCAATTAAACGAATCGAAACGCATGCTGCCGTCTAAAAACAGGTTCAAAATAAACAACATTGCCGTATAGCCTGCATACAGCATAGGATAGTGGCCATAACTGAGCAGACACGACGTGGCGACAAACGGCAAAACCAAAATCCCGAAACCAGAAGCCGTACCGCCGGAGATATACACCAAAACCATCATCATGGTGATGTCGACCACGGCACTGGCATTGGGCAAATCCAAAGACTGCCACTGCCAGCCCGGGCGGAACACGGAGAGCATAATCAGGAGGAAATACAGCGTTACCCAGATATAAAACTCAACGTCTGGCAACGAAATGCCAATCAGGTTGCCGCCTGTGTAGCTGCCGAAAGCGTGCAAAACCAAAAGCGGTAAGACGATGGCTATTCGGGCAATGTTGATTACACCGGGAATCCGCTCCCTCAGATTACCCAGTTCTTGAAGATTGGCTCTGTTCATAAATGAACCTTTTTTTATTATCATGCAATGTCGTATAAATTTAATTTATTTAGATATATTTGTTCTTGTTTCAGGACAAACTTTTCAGACGGCCTGATATTTCCAATACCTTGCCTTTTTTACCGCGTTTGCCGTCAATATCGGCAATACGCAGTTTTTCCTGATGTTCTGCACCGCGTCGGCCGACCGATACAACGGTAAACTCAGGAGAGGTCGTCACCATAATGTGTTCCAAAGATGCACCCTCAGCCAACGACATCAGCTGCAAACCGCGGCCTTTGGGCATGACTTTGAGCTCGCCGATGGAAAACGCCAAGAGACGGTGGTCGCTACTGGCCAGTACGACTTTGCAGTCAGGATTAATCAGAGAAGAAGCATAGACGGCAACCGGCGGCAGGACGGTTTCGCCGCTATCCACAGTCATGACCACTTTGCCCGCTTTCACGCGTCCAACCATATCGGCCAACTTGGTGATGAAGCCGTAGCCGCCGCTACCCGAGAGCAAGTAGTGCTGTTCGGGCTGGCCGGTGAGCATGGCGACGGGTTTCGCGCCGTTTTGCAGCTCGATTAAGGATGAAACCGGCACGCCGTCGCCGCGTCCGCCGGGGATTTCGGCGGCATCAAGCGTATAGGTTCTGCCCAATGAATCCAGGATGACGACGGGTAGAACAGTGCGGCCTTCGAGGGTTTGCTTGAGGCGGTCGCCTTCTTTAAACGCGGTTTGGCTCAAATCAAGGTTGTGTCCGGCACGGCTGCGTATCCAGCCTTTTTCCGACAGAATCAGCGTGATCGGCTCATCGGCGGTGGTTTGCGTCAGCACGGCGCGTCCGGCTTCTTCCACCAGCGTGCGGCGCGCGTCGCCAAACTGCTTCATGTCCGCCTGCATCTCTTTGATAATCAACTTGCGTTTTTCGTTTTCGTCGCCCAAAAGGATATTCAGACGGCCTTGTTCCTCGCGCAATTCGTTCAATTCTTTTTCGAGTTTGAAACCTTCCAAACGCGCCAACTGGCGCAGGCGGATTTCCAAAATGTCTTCGGCTTGGATTTCGGTCAACCCGAACGCCGCCATCAAATCGGCTTTCGGGTCGTCTGATTCGCGGATGACTTTAATCACTTCGTCAATGTGCAGAAAGACTTTCAGACGGCCTTCAAGGATGTGCAGCCGTTTTTCCACTTGGTTCAAACGGAATTTCAGACGGCGTGTTACGGTCACGACGCGGAAATCCAGCCATTCCTGCAAAATCGTTTTCAGATTTTTCTGCGCGGGGCGGTTGTCCAGCCCCATCATCACCAAGTTCATGGACACATTGCCTTCCAGCGAAGTTTGCGCCATCAGCGTGTTGATGAAGGTATCCGTATCGATGCGGCTGGATTTCGGTTCAAACACAAGGCGCACGGGATGCTCGCCGTCAGACTCGTCACGCACGCGGTCGATTAAATCGAGCATCAGCTTTTTGGTATTGAGTTGGTCTTGGTTGAGCTGCTTTTTGCCCGCTTTCGGTTTCGGGTTGGTCTGTTCTTCGATTTCGGCAAGGATTTTGGCGGAATTGGCGTTCGGCGGCAGCTCGGTCACAATCACGCGCCATTGTCCGCGCGCCAGCTTCTCGATTTCGTAACGAGCACGCACGCGCACGCTGCCTTTGCCGGTTTCGTAAATCCGGCGCAATTCGTCCGCCGGCGTGATGATTTGACCGCCGCCGGCAAAATCGGGAGCAGGAATATATTGCATCAGGTCGGCGGTTTCCAGCGTCGGCTTTTTCAACAACGCAATCGCCGCCTGTGTCACTTCGTTTAAATTGTGTGACGGAATTTCGGTCGCCATGCCTACCGCGATGCCTGACGCGCCATTGAGTAAGACCATAGGCAGACGGGCTGGCAGGTGTACAGGTTCGTCAAACGCGCCGTCGTAGTTCGGCACAAAATCCACCGTCCCCTGATTAATTTCGGACAACAGCAATTCCGCAATAGGCGTCAGCCGCGCTTCGGTGTAACGCATCGCCGCCGCTCCGTCGCCGTCGCGCGAACCGAAGTTGCCGATGCCGTCGATTAAGGGATAGCGCAAGGTAAAATCCTGCGCCATGCGAACCATCGCCTCATAGGCAGAACTGTCGCCGTGCGGGTGGTATTTACCCAAAATCTCACCAACCACGCGCGCCGATTTCACCGGCTTCGCGCCCGCCGTCAAACCCATATCGCGCATGGCAAACAAAATACGTCGTTGTACAGGCTTCTGGCCGTCTGAAACTTCAGGCAGCGCGCGACCTTTGACCACGCTCATGGCGTATTCGAGATAGGCGCGTTCGGCGTATTGACCTAACAGCAGGTAGTCTTCGCCGATAGGAGATGGACTTGAAGCGGAAATGTGTTCTGTCATCAGGATGGTAAAACGAAATAAATTAAAGAAGGATATTGTAAAGCAAAATCGGTAGTCATAGCCAATTTGAGTGATGAACGGTAGCGCAGCGACAATAAGGCTTATCGAATCAGATCAGCAAATGGAATCCATTTCGACAAAAAAGGCCGTCTGAAACCATTTCATGTTTCAGACGGCCTTTTCATTTTGGTTTTAAATCAAAACTTCATTATTCTGCAGTAGCCGGTTTGGCCGTAGTTTTAATGGTTAAGGTCAACGCGGCGGCGATGGCCAGGGAAACACCGGCAAAAGTCATCGCGTTGGCAGGGTTTGAACCCAAGAAAGTTCTGTACACCCAGCCGAAAGACACGGTTTCAATCAGCATTGGAATCACAATCATCATGTTCACAATACCCATGT
This sequence comes from Neisseria sp. HMSC061H08, assembly GCF_001836795.1. Taxonomy (NCBI): domain Bacteria; kingdom Pseudomonadati; phylum Pseudomonadota; class Betaproteobacteria; order Neisseriales; family Neisseriaceae; genus Neisseria; species Neisseria sp. HMSC061H08. The sequence goes on from NZ_KV830580.1 coordinate 37,013, forward strand.
ACACGCCGTAACGTTCTTTCGGAATAGAACCGACCACAATCATAAACGGCACGCCCATCATACTTGCCCAGCCGACACCGAAACCAATCATCGGCGCAAACATCAGGTATTTGTTGCCGATGTGCGGAATGGTAAGCAAAGCCAGCGCGGCAAGGGTTACGGCAAAGGCGTGAACATATTTGGCGGCGTATTTGCGTGCCATCCACATCAGGCCGAAGGCGGAGATAAAGGTTACAACGTTGTAGAAACCGTTTACCAAACCGGTCCATGCAACCGCTTGACTATACGCTTCGGTATTTTCAACAGTCGAATCCCAAACGGATTGAACGATACTGTGGGAAATATATTGCCAGTAGATAAAGAGCGCGTACCATTGGAAGAGATACACCAAAGCCAGTTGCCACAGGGCAGTCGGCATTTCGCGTACAGCAACGATAATATCTTTAACAGCATGAGCAGGACCGCTTGGTTGCGCTTTAATGGCCGCCATTTCCTCAGGACTAGGCTCATGTTCAGGTGTCGATAACACAGTAACCAAGACCGAACCGATAGAGCAAACTGCACCAATATAGAAGGAACCAAATACCCAATACGGAATACCCGCTTCAGAAGTCTGTTGCAACCAGCCGATTTGCTGGAAGATGTAGAGGGAAACGTTGGCCAGTGTAATACCCAAACCGGTAAACACAGACTGCATCAAGAAACCGGTAGACTGTTGATGTTCAGGAACGGTATCAGCAATAAAGGCACGGAAAGGTTCCATCGCGGTATTGTTACTGACATCCAAGAGCCACAGCAACAATACGGCCACCCACAAGGCGGTAACGTGCGGATAGATAAAGAGGCAGAGGCTGCAACCGATGGCGCCAATCAAGAAATACGGGCGGCGGCGGCCTAATCCCGGTACCCAAGTGCGGTCACTCATCGCACCAATCATCGGCTGCACCAACAAACCGGTAATCGGGCCTGCCATATTCAAAATCGGCAACTGGCTCGGGTCAGCATGAAGGAAGCTGAAAATCGGATTAATCGCAGTTTGCTGCAACCCGAAGCTATATTGAATACCGAAGAAACCGAAGTTCATCAGCATAATCTGGCGAAGTGTCATCGCCACTTGTGGGGAGATTTTCATAGGAAGGCTACTCCTGGGTAATAAACTATGGAAACAACAAACTCCAATTTCAGCGGTATGACGCTTTTATTGTATTTGGGCTGCCCTTTTGACTGAGGCAACTCCGTTTTCAGACGGCCTTTATTTTGACCGTTTGCATGATTCTTATTTTGATGTGTGTTTGTGTTGTTTAAAGCTTATTTTCAGGCCGTCTGAAACTATTTATTAATCACAGACTGACGCCAGATGGTTTCCCCAACGACCTTGATAGGCTGAACCGCACCGGTCGGGTGTTCAATGTGTTGAAACAGCAAATCAGCCGCCATCGCGCCCATGCGCAAATAGGGCAACTCAGTACTGGTCAACGGCGGAAACAGCGTTTCCGCAATCGCGCTGTGGTTATCATAGCCGGCAACCGAAACTTGCTCGGGAACCCGCACGCCGCGCGTCCTCAAAATCCCGTACACGCGCACTGCCATTTCATCGTTACCGCAGCAAATGACCGTCGGTGGAAGTGGCAAAGACAGCAGCTTCAAAATAGCCGAAATCAAAGACCCGCTGTCGTTACTGAAGTCAGGGTAACCAGTTTGTACCAAATCAGGATCGAAAACAATATCCGCATCAGCCAAAGCACGGCGGTATCCGGCCAATCTCAATCTCGTCGCTTCCACGCCCGGTTGCAAAGTCACATAAGCAATCCGTTTGTGTCCGCTTTGGCTAATCCGGCGCACCAAGCCATACTGCCCTGCTTCATCGTCCGGCAAAACTGCAGGCGTACCCACCGAATCAAAGCAGTTGACCAACACCATCGGGCAACGGTTGGGTACTTCCGGCAGCAATACTTCCTGATGGAAACCTGCCACATATAAAATCCCCTCGGCACGATGCTCCATAAAGGTACGGATCAGTGGTTCCATCTGACCGGGCTGACCCGGCTTATTGTCGATGTCGGCAATCATCAAAATCTTGCCTTGTGCGCGAATCTGCTGCTGAATGCCCTTAATCAAGAACATATCCGGTATACCGTGTCCGCCCGTATTTTCACCTGTCCGCGAAATGGCGCCAGTAATCAGACCGACCAATCCGGAACGGTGTGACCGCATAATCCGCGCTGCAGAAGACGGGATATAGCCCAAAGCAGCAATCGCTGTTTCTACTTTGGAACGGGTTTTATCACTGACCGGCGCATCGCCGTTAATCACCCGGCTGACCGTCTTTGGAGATACCCCGGCATAAGCAGCGACATCATAAATTGTAGCCATCTTACGGACCCGCCCGACAAGATTTCAATAATGTTACATAGGATAGCACAGCAGACATCGGTGTCATACCCCCTTTTTTACAGAAACTTGATGATAATCAACCGTTTCTTTTGCATTTTGCATACCTTTCTTAAACAAGACCGCCCCTACCACCTCCCAAAAATTGTCCAAATTTGTTAAACTACAAACAACTATAAAAAGCAGAAAATAGATACCCTGCTTGTTTACCGTTACATACTAAGGAAACGAGATGACCGCATACTCAGACGCATGGCAAGCCTTGGAAGCCCATCATGCCGATACGCAACACGTTACCCTGCGCGAACGTTTCGCTGCAGATGCCGAACGTTTCAACAATATGCACGAAATTCTGTACGGTTTGTTATTTGATTACAGCAAAAACCGCCTAGATGAAAACACCCTTGATTTATTGTGCCAACTGGCCGAAGCGGCCGATTTGCCACAATATATGCAGGCCATGAGCAGCGGTGAAAAAATCAACACCAGCGAACACCGCGCTGTCCTCCACACCGCCCTGCGCCTGCCTGCCAATGCCAAACCTGTTTACGTCGACGGCGAAAACATCGTATCCAAAGTTCATCACGAACTCAACCGCACCCTCGAGTTCGCACGCCAACTTTTGGACGGCACCCACGCAGGCATTACCGGCAAACCCATTACCGACTTGGTTCACATCGGCATCGGCGGCTCCGATTTAGGCCCGCGCATGGCCACACAGGCGCTGCAACCCTATTGGCAAAACATCCGCGTCCACTTTGTCAGCAACTCCGATGATGCCGACCTGACCCAAACCCTTCTCGGCCTCAATCCCGAGACCACCGTATTCAGCATTGCCAGCAAATCGTTCCGCACACCGGAGACCCTGCTCAATGCCTACGCCGCGCGTACTTGGTACCGCGATGCAGGGTTGCCCGATTCCGGCATCTACCGCCACTTCTGCGCCATTTCCGCCGATGTGGCCGCCGCCCAAAACTTCGGTATCTCCCCCGACAAAGTCTTCGCCATGTCCGACTGGGTCGGCGGCCGCTATTCCGTCTGGTCGCCCATCGGCCTGCCTCTGATGGTTGCCGTCGGCGAAAAAGCATTCCGCAAAATGCTGGCCGGCGCACACGCTATGGACACCCATTTCTTCGAGACACCATTCCGCCGCAACATTCCCGTCCTGATGGCGCTCATCAACGTTTGGTACAACAACTTCCAACATTCAGACGGCCAAACCGTTGTCCCATACAGCCACAACATGCGCCTCTTCACCCCGTGGCTCAACCAGCTCGATATGGAAAGCCTCGGCAAACAGCGTACTTCAGACGGCCAACCCGTTTCCTGCACCACCGGCGGCATTGTCTTCGGCGACGAAGGCGTCAACTGCCAACACGCCTACTTCCAGCTTCTGCACCAAGGCACGCGTCTGATTCCCGTCGATTTCATCGTCCCCATGACCACAATCTACGGCAACCACCGCCAACACCGCTTTACCGTTGCCAATGCCTTCGCCCAAGCCGAAGCGCTGATGAAAGGCAAAACCTTAGACGAAGTGCAAATCGAATTGACCATCCTACCCCAAGACGAACGCGACCGCCTTGCACCGCAAAAAGAATTCCCCGGCAACCGTCCGAGCAACAGCCTGCTCATCGACAGCCTGACACCGTTCAACCTCGGCATGCTGATGGCTGCTTACGAACATCGTACTTTCGTTCAAGGCGTGATTTGGCGTATCAACCCCTTCGACCAATGGGGCGTGGAATACGGTAAAGAGCTGGCCAAAACCATCGAACCCGAACTCGAACGCGGCACGCCTGCACACGACAGCTCCACCAACGGTCTGATCGCCTTCTACCGCAACTGCAACGCAGCATCGAAGGCCATCTGAAAATAAAATATCCGTAAAACAAACATATCTGCCTGTCTTACGGGCATTTCAAAACCTAATCGGCGGTAAGAATGAACCGTTAAAGCACCGCACTTTTAGACAAAAGTAGCTAGATTTTGATATAAAAAAAGGCTAAATCGATAATGACTTAGCCTTTTTCATCAGACTTGATTAGTTGTTTGTTGTTAATGCGCCTAAATCTTTATCAACTAAGAACAAACCTTTACCATCTTCACCAAGAAGATTTAATTTATCCAAAATTCCACTGAATAATTTTTCTTCTTCATGTTGTTCAGCCACATACCATTGTAAGAAGTTAAAGGCAGAGTAGTCTTTCTCTTCAAAAGTTCTACCAACTAATTCATTGATTTTAGAGGTAATTAACTTTTCATGTTCATAAGTTAATTCAAGTACTTGCTTCAATGATGAAAATTGATGAGGTGGTTCATCAATTTGTGTGATGATAGCCAATGCGCCGGTCTCATTTAAATAAGTGAAGAGTTTACGCATATGCTGCATTTCCTCAGCCGCATGCTCTGATAAAAATTTTGCAGCTCCTTCGAAACCTTGTTGTTCGCACCAGGCGCTCATTTGTAAATATAAGTTAGAAGAATAAAACTCTAAATTCATTTGATCATTTAATAGTTTAATCACGCTATTTGATAACATTTTATTTCTCCTATTCTTATAAAGTTTTTAATTCACGATCAATGTAGTAGAGCGCTGTACCACTTTCACCAAGAAGTTTGAATTTATCAACAATACTGTTAAATAATTTTTCTTCTTCATGCTGTTCAGCTACATACCATTGTAAGAAGTTAAAAGTAGAGTAATCCTTTTCTGCAAAAGTACTCTCAACTAACTCATTAATTTTAGATGTCACTAGTTTTTCGTGTTCAAGTGTTGTTTCAAAAACTTCTTTTAATGAAGCGTAATCGTGTTTAGGGGCGTCAATTTTACCTAACAAAGGCATTCCACTGGTTTCGCTCACATAAGTAAACAACTTTTGCATATGTTCCAATTCTTCATCGGCATGACGAAGTAAAAATGCTGCAGCGCCTTCATAACCATGTTTATGGCACCATGCACTCATTTGCAAATAGACATTTGATGAATACAACTCGAGATTAATTTGTTCGTTTAATTTTGCTGTAATTGACTTACTTAGCATAACTAACTCCTTTTCTTAATGCGATTAATAGATGTATCACAATACAAAATTTGTATTTGCGGATGAATTTTACTCATTTTATTGAGAATAGTCAATTTTATTTTATCATTTTTTATTGTAACCCATTAATTTAAAAGGATTTTATAAATAAATCATTCTCATTTGGTTCCATTTAATGAAATGAGTTATCAATATCGCCTTTGCCTAAATTCTCTAGAGAAATGATGAGGTGTTGGAAGGAGAATCGTAGATTTCCAAAGTTTTTTGCTCTCACTTATCAACTCCAAAATACTGGATAAATAGAAAACATGAAAATTCAATGTTTTTTATAGAATTACGCATCAAAGCGATATAGTTTCAAAGTAGGTTATCCTTAATATTTGAATGTGACAATTACCATTTATTATTTAACATAATATACATATTGTTGAAAAATCTACTGGTTAACTTCAATCAGGGAAAGCATGAAGAAGTTAGGAAGTTGGTTGGAAAGTTGATTAGGGTAGATTTTATTCAAATGAAAGACTAGGCTATGAAATCAAAATTTGTGTATAAGTTACTGGTAATTTCAAAGTACCTGTACATTTTAATTTGTATATCAATACCAATCGTTTTTATTTATGAAAGCTACCAAGGAGATAATGTTGATTTTATGATTTATATTCATGCTTTTATTATTTTTTCCATATTGGGTGTATTGACTCAATATTCTACATCTAATTTTTTTGAAAAGGAAAAATAACATGATTGAACTATCCATTGAGGATCTGGAACTAATTTATGGAGGAGGCTTAGGAGAGAGAATCCTTCAAGGAGGAGCAAATGGTGCATAAATAGGAGGATCAATTGGTGCAGGTATTGGTCTGGGTGTCGGTATAGCTTTTGGCAGTATTCCTGCCGGACCAGCTATTATGGTCGGTGGCACAATTGGTGCTGCTATTGGTGCTGCAACTGGTATGGGTGTTGCAGCATATGAGTATTACCAAGAAACTCAGCCTAAAGGGACAGTAACGGTCGGTCCGATTTCTGCTTTTGCTGTGGACAAATCAGGAAACGGCTACACTGACGGCACAAATTACCACTGATATTTCTCATCGTTCAAACGATCTCTAGGGGTCGTCTGAAACTTTCTTAACTTCAATTTTATGAATACACCCAAGCAACCCTTCTTCCGTCCTGAAGTCTCCGTTGCCCGCCAAACCAGTTGTTCCAACAAAAGGCCGTCTGAAACTTTATCCATTCAGTTTCAGACGGCCTTTTGTTATTCTATAAAAATAACAGAAGTTCATTCGCCATATCACTCATCTTTGCTACAATATCCCTTTTATTTTTTATTGATTCCAATATGACAACCGCACCCCAACCCAGCACTTGGCGCAAGATTTTTTCGCGCAAAATGCTGATCTGCATTTTCACAGGCTTCACTTCGGGGTTGCCGCTTTATTTTCTGATCAACCTGATTCCAGCATGGTTGCGCAGCGAACATGTTGATTTGAAAACCATCGGCCTGATGGCACTTATCGGGCTGCCTTTCACTTGGAAATTTATCTGGTCTCCCGTCATTGATTTGGTCAGATTACCTTTTTTAGGACGGCGACGCGGTTGGATGCTGGTTACGCAAATTGGTTTGCTGCTGACCTTGCTCATTTACGCCTTCCTAAATCCTGCTCAGCATTTATATGTAATTATGGGCTTATCGTTGGTGGTCGCCTTTTTCTCTGCCAGCCAAGATATTGTATTGGATGCATTTCGACGCGAAATTTTGTCAGATGAAGAATTAGGCTTGGGCAACTCCATCCACGTCAATGCCTACCGTATCGCTGCTTTGGTACCCGGTTCGCTCAGCTTGATCTTGGCCGACTTGATGCCTTGGCACAACGTATTCATCATTACTGCACTATTTATGCTGCCCGGTCTGCTGATGACCCTGTTTTTAGCTAAAGAGCCTGACATTCCACCATCTGTGTCGCGTACATTTGCCCAAACAGTCTCTGACCCTTTCAGTGAGTTCTTCTCCCGCAAAGGAATCAAACAAGCCATCTTGGTATTGCTGTTTATCTTTCTCTACAAACTGGGCGACAGCATGGCCACTTCTTTGGCTACACCGTTTTATCTGGACATGGGCTTCAGCAAAACCGATATCGGCCTGATTGCCAAAAATGCCGGTTTATGGCCTGCTGTCATTGCCGGTATTGTAGGCGGTATTTGGATGATAAAGCTCGGCATCAATAGAGCTTTGTGGATTTTCGGCGTGGCGCAATGGGTTACTATTCTAGGCTTTGCTTGGTTGGCAAATTTTGGCAAATTCGAAGCCATCACCCTGACGGAACAAATGATGCTTGCGGCCGTGATTGGTGCAGAAGCAGCGGGCGTAGGTCTGGGTACAGCAGCATTTGTTGCCTATATGGCTCGTGAAACCAATCCTGCATTTACAGCCACACAATTAGCCCTCTTTACCAGCCTTTCCGCTGTACCACGTACATTTATCAACGCCTCTGCAGGTTATCTGATTGAAGCGATGGGTTACTTCAATTTCTACTGGCTATGTTTCGCTTTGGGCATACCCGGTATGTTATTGCTGTTTAAAGTGGCACCGTGGAATGGCGAAAAAGTGAGTAACTAGATTGCCAGTCTAAAACTTCTAGTAAAACAAAAGGCCGTCTGAATATTCAGACGGCCTTTATCATACAAAAACTTTATTCTGCTTCAGGTTTGACAGTGCTGCGGACATCGCCGCTTTTTTCTTTATGTTTCAAAACAGCGCGGTCGAGTTTGTCCATCAAAACATCAATCGCGGCGTACATATCCTGTTCAATCGCTTCAACGTGCAAATCTTTGCCTGCCAGATGCGCATCGGCTTCGGCTTTCTGGCTGACTTTTTCCACCGAGAGCGTGATGGTCACGGAGATGATGTTGTCGGCGTGGCGATTGATTCGTGCCAACTTGTCAGAAACATAGTTTTTGATGGCTTCGGTAACATCAAAATTCAGACCGGTGATTTTCAGATTCATGATACAGCTCCTTCGGTTGATTAGTCCGTCAAAACGGATCGGAATATATCTACTCGGTAAATTTTCGCTTGTGTGCCGGTGGTATGTCTAATGATTCTCTATATTTTGCAACTGTACGTCTGGCGATTTCAATGCCGCGTTGTTTTAATAATTTGACGAGGGTCTCGTCCGAATAAGGTTTGCTGCTGTCTTCACTTTCAATCAACTGGCTTAATACGGCTTTGATTGCGCCTTGGCTGAACCCTTCGCCGTCATCGTCGGCATTGACTGCCTGTGTGAAGAAATAGCGTAACGCAAACAGGCCGCGTGGGCAAGACAAATATTTCTGATTGGCGGCGCGCGAGATGGTACTTTCCGCCAAACCCAATTCGGCGGCGGCATCCTTCATCAGCATGGGCGACAGGCCGATTTCGCCGAAGATGAAAAAATCTTCCTGATTTTTGACGATATACTCGGCAAGGCGGAGGACCGTGCTTTTACGCAGCTCCAAAGAATCAATGCGCTGCTTGGCTTCGCTGATTTTTTCCTTCCACTCCGGTGCGCCCTCTTCCGCTGATTTCATCAGGTCGCAATATTCCTGATTGAGCTGCAGCTTCGGCCAAGCCGCCTCGTTGCTGATGACTTCCCAGCCGTCCTTGCCCTCTTTGACCCAAACGTCAGGCTGAATATAAGGTGTAGGCGTGGCAGAGGCGAAACCGTAGGCCGGATAGGGATTGAGCTCGGCAATCATATCGAGCGCGGCTTCTATGGTTTCGCTGTCGGTATCGGGATAGAGTTTGCGGAAACGCAGAACGTTTTGTTTGCGGTTTTTGCCTAACTCTTGAAGCGAACTTTGCACCAAATGCGCGGCCATTTGTCGGGCAGGAGAAGCCGGCAAACGCATTAACTGCAACATGAGCGACTCGGTCAAATCGGCAGCCGCCACGCCTGGCGGATCAAAGGTTTGCAATACATCCAGCGCATTTTGTAGGGCTTCTTCGTCTAGCATCCAATCCAACGGCGTGTGGTCGATGATTTCTTCGAGGCTGTCGGTGAGGTAGCCTTGTTCATCCAAAAAATCAATCAAAACGTGAACATAGGCCGCTTCCACTTGCGAGAGCGGATGCTCGCACACTTGGGCATGCAAATAGTGTTTGAGATCCTCTTCTTCGGCGATGTTGCTCCAAATATCTTCGGCATCGTCACCACTCAACTGCTGACCTGCGCGCGGCATGGTGACGGCACGGTTGAGCCCGCTATCGGCAAACTCATCGCTTTCCGGACGCTCAAGCAGAGGATTGTCCGACAACCAGTCTTCCACTTCGCGCTCAAGCTCAAGACCCGACATCTGCAAGATGCGCAGAGACTGTTGCAGCCGCTGGTTGAGCTGCTGGGTCTGTTTGAGTTTAAGGACGAGTGAAGACATAGTGTTTGATTCGAAGTGTATGGATAGTTTTTCAGACGGCCTTTGTACGGAGGGCCGTCTGAAAAACTAGGTTATAGGTATTATATTTGTATTCTTAGTAATTATTTCAATATTTACAGATACCCTCAATTGAAATGAGAGCCTCGTGTGAAACCGGTTTTACGATTACCGTCAAATATGCATTCAATATTTGAAATTTTCACCCAAGTAAACCGAACGGACCTGTTCATTGTTGACCAAGTCGTCCGGCTTACCTGAAGCCAATACGGTACCGTCGCTGATGATGTAGGCACGGTCGCAGATGCTGAGGGTTTCGCGCACGTTGTGGTCGGTAATCAATACGCCAATACCGCGTGATTTGAGGAACTCGATGATTTTCTGAATATCGATGACGGCAATCGGGTCAACGCCGGCAAAAGGTTCGTCCAACAAAATGAAACGCGGCTGCATGGCCAGCACGCGTGCGATTTCGACACGGCGGCGTTCGCCACCGGACAAAGATGGCGCAGGGTTGTTGCGCAGGCGCTCGATATTCAAATCTGCCAACAGTTTTTCCAGTTCGGCATCGATGCGGCTTTTGTCCTTTATGCTGATTTCCAAAATGGCGCGGATATTTTGTTCCACGGTCATTTTGCGGAAAATCGAGGCTTCCTGCGGCAGATAGCCGACGCCGAGGCGGGCGCGCTCGTGAATGGGCAGGTGGCGCAACTCTTGTCCGTCCAGCATCACGCTGCCTGCATCGGCGGCAATCAGGCCGACAATCATGTAAAAGCTGGTGGTCTTACCCGCGCCGTTGGGACCGAGCAGGCCGATGACTTCGCCGCTTTCGATTTCAAGGGAGAAGCTTTTGACGACTTGGCGTTTTTTGAAACTTTTTTGCAGGTTTTGAACCACAAGACGGCTGTTGTTTGCGCTCATATTCTGTTGACTTTCGATATTGACCTCAGGCCGTCTGAACCTTTTTCAGACGGCCTTTTTGTGTGTTTTCTTATTTGTTTTTCTGCGTGCTGGACGGCTGGATGACAACGCTGACGCGGCCGGATTTGGCGGCGGATTTCACACCGGATTTGGCGCTGCCGTTGATGGTGTAAACCTCGGTTTTGGTGTTGTAGGTAATGACCGCACCTTCGGCCACATCGCCGCCGCGCTGTACTTTGGCATTACCGGTCAGGGTAACCAGACTGGCTGCGGAAGAATACGTGACGGTATTGGCTTGGCCGTTGACCACGCCTTTGCCGCCGTCCAACTCTTGGCTGAATTTGACGGGCGAGCCGGTGGCTTTCATCAACTGCTCGCTTTTGTCGTTGCGCGAAACGGTCACGCTGCCGGCACGGATATTGAGCGTGCCTTGTTTGATGATGACGTTGCCGGAAAAAGTGGTGCTTTGGTTGTTTTGGTCAAGCGAGCCTTGGTCGGCTTCGATTTGAATCGGCTGCTTGCTGTCGCTTTGCAGGGCAAAGGCCGGGCTGGCGGCAAAAACGGCAACAAGGGCTAAGGTTTTACAAATTTTTTGTATCATAAATTGTGGCTTTCACTTTGGAAGGGAAATTCAGCAAACCGGTTTTGTGGTCATAAGTCATGCCGTTTGCCTGACCGCCGGACTGTCCGTATTGGAAAGTAACGGGGCTGTCGGTATGGGCGTATTGCGCTTCGGTATCGACATTCAAACGTTCGGTTTTGACGATGCCGGCCAAACGCTTGGCATCTGCCGCTTTGTTTAAGACAACATTTTGTTCAAAAACGACTTTTTTGTTTTGAATATTGTACACAGCCTTGTCGCTGCCGACTTCGTACAACAGGCTGCCATCGCGGTAAAACGAAAGATGCGGTTTGTCCAAATGCACGTCCGCGCTATTGGGATATTGAACGGCATCGGCCGCGCTCAGGTTTTCTTTCAGACGGCCTTCTTGGTCAAAACGTTTGCCGTTGATGCCTTTCATCGAATATTGCGGCTCATTCGGATTGAGGACGACTTCTTCGACCTGCACTTCGCTGATGCGACCGAGCCACGCCGCCAGTGCGCCGAGTGAAACGGCCAACACCAGCGGAAAGGCGATTCCGTAACGCCATCTGATTTTCATCGTACATACTCTTTCAAAGCAGGTTCAAGCGTACCTTGCGCCTGCATAATCAAATCGCACACTTCACGCACCGCGCCTGCGCCGCCGGAACGTCGGGTTACATAATGGGCGTATTGCAAAGTAAACCAATGCGCCTCGGGGACGGCAACCGCCAATCCGCAACGCACCATCACGGGCAAATCGACAACATCGTCGCCGACAAAGGCGCACTCATGCTCCTCCACGCCGGCCTGTTCGCGCAATTGGGCGTAGACGGCACGTTTGTCGTGAATACCTTTGAAGTAATAGTTGATACCGAGCTGCTTCACGCGGATACCGACGGAAGGCGCATCGCGGCCGGTAATAATCGCCGTTTGCACGCCGTTGTTCTGAAGCATTTTCAAACCGTGTCCGTCCAAAGTGTGGAACGATTTGATTTCTTCGCCGTTGTCGCGAATAAAAATGCGGCCGTCGGTCAAAACGCCGTCCACATCCAGTATCAGCAGTTTGATACCTAAAGCGCGTTGTTGCAGGTCGGAAGAGAGGTTTTGCATAAGGTTTCCTTATTTCAGACGGCCTATTCTAGCATAAGGCCGTCTGAAAACGTTTTTGCCGTCGTTTCAGACAATTCGTGCCATCAATAAATCATGCATGTTCAAAGCACCAATCAGCACGCCGTTTTCTTCGACCACCAACAAACCGTTCACATGGCTGCTTTGCATGGCTTTCAAAGCTTCAGTGGCGAGGCGGTCGGCGGAGATGGTTTTCGGCGAAGCGTGCATGATGTCGTCCACTTTCAAACCGGCAAAGCTGTCGCGTTCTTGAAACAGACGGCGCAAGTCGCCATCGGTAAATACGCCTTTCAGACGGCCTTCGGCATCGGTTACTGCCAACATGCCCAAGCCTTTTTCACTCATGCGGACAATGGCCTCTTTCAACGGCGTGCCCAACAAAACGGCAGGCAGGGCTTCGTCTTTGTGCATAATATCCGCCACACGCAGCAGCAGGCGTTTGCCCAAGCTGCCGGCCGGATGGCTTAAAGCAAAATCGTCGGGCGTGAACGCGCGTGCACGCAGCAATACCACTGCCAGCGCATCGCCCAATGCCATCACGGCGGTCGTACTGGAAGTCGGCGCAAGGCCGAGCGGGCAGGCTTCTTTGGAAACCGCCGCGGTAATATGGATATCGGCATGACGCGCCATGGTCGAAGTCGGATGGGCAGTGATGCAGATAAGCGTGATGTTTTTGCGTTTCAACGCCGGAATAATCGCCGCAATTTCATCGCTTTCACCGGAATTAGAAATGGCAACCACGACATCGTGGTCCACAATCATGCCCAAATCGCCGTGCGCTGCTTCGGCAGGATGGACGAAAAACGCAGGCGTGCCTGTCGAAGCCATGGTCGCCGCCATTTTGCGGCCGATGTGTCCAGACTTGCCCATGCCGGTAATGACCACCCTGCCCTTGCAATGCAACAACGCTTCCGCCGCACGGACAAAATCATGGTTCAAAGCCGCCGCAATTTCACGCAAACCTTCGGCTTCCGTATCCAATACATCGCGCGCCCAGTCGAGATAAAGTGTGTTTTCCGCCATCAAAGCCACCTTTCGTGCTTGAATTTAGGTTTGTTTTGCCCAAATTAATCGGCTGTAAACTGTTCAAATTCATCGAATCGGCGTAGCATTACCGCCACTTCACAAACAAACCTATTATGTAAAAGGAATCAGAGATGACTATTTTATCGGACGTTAAAGCATTAGGACAACAAATCTGGTTGGACAATCTCTCCCGTTCGCTGGTACAAAGCGGCGAATTGGCCGAAATGCTGAAACAAGGTGTATGTGGCGTAACTTCCAATCCCGCCATTTTCCAAAAAGCCTTTGCCGGAGACGCCCTGTACGCCGACGAAGTAGCCGCGCTCAAACAACAAGACCTGACCCCGAAACAACGCTACGAAACTATGGCGGTTGCCGACGTACAAGCCGCCTGCGACGTGTGCCTTGCCGAACATGAATCCACCGGCGGCAAAACCGGCTTCGTCAGCCTCGAAGTTTCGCCCGAATTATCCAAAGACGCGCAAGGTACGGTTGAAGAAGCGCGCCGCCTCCACGCCGCCATCGGCCGTAAAAATGCCATGATTAAAGTACCGGCAACCGACGAAGGCATCGAAGCGCTTGAAACCCTCGTTTCAGACGGCATCAGCGTCAACCTGACCCTGCTCTTCTCCCGTGCCCAAACCCTCAAAGCCTATGCGGCCTACGCGCGCGGCATTGCCAAACGTTTGGAAGCGGGACACGACGTTTCCCATATCCAAGTTGTCGCCAGCTTCTTTATTTCCCGTGTCGATGCCGCATTGGACGCTACCCTGCCCGACCACCTCAAAGGCAAAGTCGCCATTGCGCTGGCCAAAGCCGCCTATCAAGATTGGGCGCAATACTTCGGCAGCAGCGAATTTGCCGCACTTGCCGAAAAAGGTGCCAACCGCGTACAACTTTTGTGGGCATCCACCGGCGTGAAAAACCCTGCCTATCCTGACACTTTGTACGTTGACAGCCTGATTGGCGCCCATACCGTCAACACCGTTCCCGATGCGACACTCAAAGCCTTTATCGACCACGGCACCGCCCAAGCCACATTGACCGAAGGTACGGACGAAGCCCAAGCGCAGCTTGCCGAAACCGCCAAGCTCGGCATTGATGTCGAAACCTTGGCAACGCGTTTGCAGGAAGACGGTTTGAAACAATTTGAAGACGCTTTCGCCAAACTGCTGGCTCCCTTGGCTTAAGCAGATTAAACAGACGGCCGATTGAAACTTAAATCATTTTGAAAAGTCTCAGGCCGTCTGAAACCCAAATTCGGGCGTGTACGGCACGCCCTTTTCTATCACGATTTAAATACCGTGCAGGCATACCGCCCCTGCCCTACACAAACACCCTGCCATGTATATAGGACGTTTCGCCCCCAGCCCTACCGGCCTGCTTCATATCGGCTCCCTGCTGACCGCCGTCGCCTCCTATGCCGACGCGCGCGTTCATCAGGGCAAATGGCTGGTCCGCATTGAAGACCTTGACCCCCCACGCGAAATGCCCGGCGCCGCTGCCGACATTTTGCGCACGCTTGAAGCTTTCGGCTTTGAGTGGGACGGTGAAGTCGCCTATCAAAGCCGCCGTTACGGCCTGTATCAAGACACCCTTGACCTCCTCAAAGCAGCCGGGCTGGTGTATCCCTGCTATTGCAGCCGCAAAGACTGGCAGGCGGCGGCAACACATGGCGCAGACGGATTTGTGTATAACGGCCGTTGCCGCAATCCACAGCAAAGACCCGACACGCAAAACAAAACGCCGGCATGGCGCATTCAAGTTCCCGATCGCGTGATCGGTTTTTCAGACGGCATTGTCGGACATTACGCACAAAATCTGGCACACGATATCGGCGATTTTGTCCTGCTTCGCGCCGACGGCTATTGGGCCTATCAGCTTGCCGTGGTTACCGACGATGCCGATCAAGGCATAACGCATATTGTCCGCGGTCAGGACTTGCTCGTTTCCACGCCGCGCCAAATCTATCTGCAACAATGCCTCGGCGTTCCCACGCCGTCCTACGCCCACCTGCCGCTATTGACCAACAGCCAAGGGCAAAAATGGTCGAAACAAACCCTTGCCCCGGCTTTAGATTTGAATCAAAAAGAACAACTCCTCCGCCAAGTCCTAACCTACCTCAACCTACCCAATGCACCCGCCGTAAACCGTCCGCAAGAATTACTCGATTGGGTGGTAGCGCACTGGCAAATGGACAAAATCCCAAAATCGTCCATTATCACGGACTGAATTAGCGCAATTACAACAAAATTACTCTAGGTATTACAATATTTCATAAAATTATGTAAGTAATCTTCCGATTCATCCCAAACCATGCCCAAGAAGCGAAAAATCATGTATATTTCAAAAATTTCCTAAAATTGTCACAAACTGATAATTTCAAGGTTGCAACAACATACGGCTGGCGCGTTATTGAGGATGACAAAGCGCGGCAGATCTCCCACGATACAACAAAAAGAAATACCGCTATGCCAAGTGCCATTATTGTAGAAGACGAAGTATTAGCAGCAGAACGCTTGCGTGTATTATTGGAAGAATGCAATGTCGTACTGCTTAACGTCTTTCACCATGCCATGCCAGCATTGGAATGGCTGAGCGTCCACGAAGTCGACATTGTCTTTGCCGACATCGGCATGCCGGAAATCGACGGTCTCGAGTTTGTCGAACGCATTAAGCGTACCGCCAAACGCCAGCCGGAAATTGTATTTACCACAGCCTACGAAGAACACGCCCTGCGCGCGTTTGAGCTGGCTGCCGCAGACTATCTGCTCAAACCAATCAAAATGACCCGCCTGCAAACCGCGCTTGACCGCATCATCGAGAAAAACCGCGAAAAAGCAGACAGTTTCACCCATTTCAAAGTGTACAACCGCGAGCGCATGGTCGAAATCCCCTGGCAACAGGCGCGTTACCTGATGGCGGAACACAAAACCGTCTATCTGTTTACCGGCGACGGTCAAAGCTTCGAATTACCGAAAACATTGGTTTACTGGGAAGAATTGCTGGGCGACAAAGTCATCCGCATCCACCGCAACGCCCTCGTCTTCCGCCACACCCTCGACAGCCTGATTCGATTGGACGATGACGAAAACGACGAATACGCATCCACATGGGGCGCAAAAATTCTCGATATTCCGACCCCGTTGCCCGTCAGCCGCCGACAACTGTCCACCCTGCGGAAAATCATTAAAAACAGTATCTAAATGTTCTCTTTGACTCACTCTTTTTAAATCAAAGGCCGTCTGAAAATATCTTTTCAGACGGCCTTTTAACTTCTCATTTCAATAACAGAAAGCAGAAAAAAGAAACGACTAAAACCTACCGTTTGGACTTATCCAGGCTTTTAATTTAATCAAACCGTTTTACCCACAAACAAGGTTTTCTATCCACCAATCCAACATCTCTCAATTACCACCACTCAACAGAAAAGGCCGTCTGAACAATTCAGACGGCCTCGATACTCAAGCCTTACCGATTAAAAGAACAATTCACGCCAGCTGATGCGTTTAAGTCCGCATTTCCGGCCTTCTACTTTCAGGCTGTGCATCTTATCAGAGTTGGTCAACAGACTGCGCTCGGCTTGGGTTGCAAAACATTTATTGTTTGGCACACTCGGCGTAGCGTTCAACTCTTTATCCGTACCCGTGCCGCCGCTATCGCCATCGGCGGTTACCGGAGAATCATCGGCCTTAGAGCCGTTCAGATAAGTAAAGTTGACCACGCCGTCAAACACCATACCGCTGGCGTAATAAACTTGACCGTTGTTTTCACGTTTGATGAATTGGCGATTTTTATCGGAAATACGCGCATCACGCAAACCCAAACGGCCGCCATTTTCAGCATTGACGCCCAGAATAATCGTTTTCGCAGTCGTTTGTGTGGACGTACTGTCCGGCAAACAAACATCGGTACTGGAAGAGTCAGTATGAATTGTTTTGGTTTCATACTTGCGGATGGTCACGACGGCTGTACGCAAAATCATCGTCGGTTTGACAGTCACACGTTCATTCGGATCTAAAGTCAGACTCCAGCCTTTTTTACCTTCACCAACCTTATTGTCGCTGACGTAAACGTGTTCACCGTCACTTTCTCTGGTTTGCTGTTCCAACTCACTGCTGTTTGCCAAAACTGCTTTATCAGATACATCATCGTAAATACCGTAAACGGCATTGATTTGACCGTTGGTATTATTCAATTCATTCTGATAAATCTCGCTACCCGTACCAAAAATAACAACATACTTATCTTTGCTGCGGCGTGATACCGCAGGCGCAGAAGTAATCGGTTGATTACCCGATCCTTGGAAAATCATTTGCGCAGACCATTCAGACGGCGTTTTAGCGCTCAAGTCAAAGCGGAACATATTGCCGTAACGGTCGCCGGCATAGGCAATATCGACAATACCATCAAAATCGGTATCTACCAAAGTAGGGGTAGAGAGGCCGCCTTTGCCATCCGGTGCAAGAATTTTAGCCAAGAGTTCACCGGCTTTAGAAGAAACATTAGTGCCAGTATTTTTCGTCCCTGCCTCTTTGCCTGTCATATCATAGACATATAAAGCCGTTTCATTATCGGCACTGTTCACATCTTCAGTACGATAGCCGCTGGCCAAGAAGCCTGCATAACGCACGTCAGATTCCAGATTAACCGGAGTAGTATCACGCTTGATGGAAACACGGCCGATTTGTGTCGAACCAATGGTATAACCCAGCTTATTACCAGAGCCTTTTTCTGTTTCAAACAAAGGTACAGTCTTATTCCAACCACTACGATCACTGTTCGCCACTGCACCAATATTCAACGCATACGCACCGCGTCCACCCTGACCCATCGCACCAAACATAAAGGTTTGCTTATCAGGCGTTTGGCGGAGAACAAAGCCACCATTAACCATATAGCGGTGCGGCGTGCTGGAGCCGTAACCATCGCGAGCGACATCTTTCAGAACCTTGCCCAAAGTTGTCGCTTGACCTTGATCGTCCTCACGCTCCATGCCTGCCGGAATATAGCTGAGTTTCAAGTCATAAGGATTGCTAGGCGTACCATTACGAAAAATATGTACCATGCCGTCATTGGCAGCAGCGACCAAAAACTCTTGACGGTTGTCGCGCTTATCGCCAATAGCTGCAACCGAACCATCTAAAATATCGCCTAAATTACGTTCATCTTTACTTGAATCAGCAGAATCTGTCGGACGAATTCGATAAGACTGACTATAACCTTTTGTCTCCGCATCCGCTTTGATGGTTTCATCATTACCTGCTCGGCCAGTCCATTTCAGCAATGCATTTTTCCATTCCAACTTATCTTTTGCACTGCCGTCTGAAATGCCAAAATCGGCATTTTTAGCCTCATTATCTGCAACTCTATCGATGAAATAGGTCTTTCTGCCATCATTAACCAAAGTCAGACGGCCTGCAAATGATGGCTGCGAAAATTCAGAAGAGCTAGCTACCGTCCCGTCTCGATTTAATTTATAGAAACGTAGCTGACTGCTCCAAGAGCCGGTATTCAAATGAACCGTTGCCGCCATATCGGGAATACCTGTACTGGTCGTCACCGGCGCAGTTGAAGCTGCCCCTTCAAATTTCATTATTTTGCTGTCAGTTTCAATATTGTCGATAATGGTTTTAAAGTGCTCAAGCAACTTTTCAGGTTTTGAGGCATTGAAATACCATTCCGGGCGACTGGCACCCTTTTCCAGATACTTCTTCCCGACTGGAGAGATTCCCTCACCAAAGCCCACGGTAAAAGTCTGAACCAATTGCTTGCTATAATCTACGCCTTTAGGATCGCTTGGATCACCATCCCAGCTCTTGCCCGCAGCATCTCGACGATCTTCTGGCTTAATCGCAGCATCTAGACGATTTTCTGACTTAATCGCAGGTTTAATATCTTTTTCTGCCAAAGTCTGGCTGAAGAAACGCATACCGCGTTTTTCATCCTCATAGTTCCTATCCCAATAAGGAACAATAATTTCGCCAATGCCTTTGACTTCTCGTTTACCATCCTTTTCACCTAAAAGCACCCAATTCCCTGAATCATCTTTTGCATAATCAGTATATTGGCATTGAAATTTTTTCTTCCCTTCAGGAGTATTCAATCTCGGATCATAATTTGGCAGATCAAAATGTCCTTCAAGACCGTTTCCTGAAAAATATTTGCCTTGCCCATATTTATCTTCATAAGCTTTTACTTCAGACGGCCCGAAATATTTATAGACCTCATCCGAGCTACGATCAATAGCACGGTAATAGTTTGAATAATAATATTTTCGGTCATAATTGAAGTTAGTATTGTCAGAATTACTTGGATTTTCTCCAGAGGCCTGATTGCTACAACTCATATTGGCATCGCCATCAGAAACCACGACAACATAAGATTTCTGACAGCGGTATTTGATATTCGGTATAACAAAATTTTTGACGACTTCATAATAACGGCGCGTTGTCGGCGTAGCTTGGTAAGCCAACATCTCATCTACCTTCTTACTGACATATTCCCAGTTCCGATCGGCAGAACCATCCGTAAAGCCTTCAGTATCCTTCATATCGCCTTTGGTATCGTCGGGTTTAGACAGTTTTACATATGCGTAAAGAGCATTATCCTTTTTCCTTTTTTCCTCATCCCATTTCCAATACCGAGGATTATTATGTAAAGTCTGCAAGCCCCAGTTAAACTGATCTTTATACCGCTCCAAAATCTTCTTTAATGCCGATTTTGCAATATTGATTTTTCTATTCTTATCATCTACATGATATTCACCCTTAGCATCAGCCAACATACTGCCCGAGTCATCAATCAAAAACATAATATTGTGTTTGACTCTGGGCTGGCCAATAGGCTCGTTTACGTTTTTCAGGTAAAACGGAATTTCGGCAAAACCATTCTTTTCTTTAGATTGCTGGGGATTTGCCTGAACGGAAAAGCTAATGAGGGCTAAAGCGGAAGCGATGCTTGCATGAATGAGGCGATGGCGGCCTGATGGAGCGTTTTGCATAATGTGTTCTTTTTTCATCGGATAATCTCAGTTAAAAATGACGTTGTTTTTATTTTTTATGGGGCTACGATTTTAGCATAAACAGCCTGTTTCATGTTTGATTCGGCTGAATTTCCCTAAGCGCGCATTTCAAGCACAACAAAAATGAAACAATCTGCCTGCTCAGTTTTCAGACGGCCTGACTGAATATTTAGTTCAACCTTATTCATCAGGCATTCCAAAAGCAAGGGACTGTACCGTAAAGATAAAACGTTTTTAAATTATCGATTATTGGCTCTACGCTTGAAATTCCTATTACTTTGACTTAAAATACACTGCTTCTACGGCATAGACCGCTATGTCTGAAAAAGCACGTTACACAGCAAAATCAAAGCTGCGGAGCGTGTTTTTTTTTAGCCGAGATTTCCGAAGGCTGTCTTTTTTGTAAACAATTTTTATTTTTCAGACGGCCTGACCCATTTTTTTTCGAACCGACCATCATCAGGCAAACAGGATTCCATCATGACCACTCCGGCTCTTCTCGTTCTCGCTGACGGCAGCGTATTTCACGGCACATCAATCGGTTACGAAGGTTCGACTTCCGGCGAAGTCGTGTTCAACACTTCCATGACCGGCTATCAAGAAATCCTGACCGACCCTTCCTACTGCAAACAAATCGTTACCCTCACCTACCCCCACATCGGCAATACCGGCACCAACGCCGAAGACGAAGAAAGCCGCAGCGTTTATGCCGCAGGCTTGATTATCCGCGACCTACCGCTCTTGCACAGCAACTTCCGCGCCTCCGAAAGCCTGCACGACTATTTGGTACGCAACAAAACCGTCGCCATCGCCGACATCGACACCCGCCGCCTGACCACCCTGTTGCGCGAAAAAGGCTCGCAAGGCGGTGCAATCTTGACCGGTGCAGATGCCACCGTTGAAAAAGCACAAGAACTGATTGCCGCATTCGGCAGCATGGTCGGCAAAGACTTGGCCAAAGAAGTTTCCTGCACAGAAACTTACGAATGGACCGAAGGCGAATGGGAATTGGGCAAAGGTTTCGTTACCCCTGCCGAACAGCCTTACCACGTCGTCGCCTACGATTTCGGCGTCAAAACCAACATCCTGCGCATGCTTGCCTCACGCGGCTGCCGCCTGACCGTCGTTCCGGCTCAAACCAGCGCGGAAGATGTCTTGGCACTCAATCCTGACGGCGTATTCCTGTCCAACGGCCCCGGCGACCCCGAGCCTTGCGACTACGCCATCAAAGCCGTACAAAAACTGATGGAAAGCGGCAAACCGATTTTCGGCATTTGCTTGGGACACCAGCTGATCAGCCTCGCCATTGGCGCGAAAACCCTGAAAATGCGCTTCAGCCACCACGGCGCCAACCACCCGGTACAAGATTTGGACAGCGGCAAAGTCGTCATTACCAGCCAAAACCACGGCTTCGCCGTCGATGCAGACACCCTGCCCGCCAACGCACGCATTACCCACAAATCCTTGTTTGACAACACCTTGCAAGGCATCGAACTGACCGACAAACCCGTGTTCTGCTTCCAAGGCCACCCGGAAGCCAGCCCCGGCCCGCAGGATGTCGGCTATCTGTTCGACAAATTCATTGACAATATGAAAGCGGCGAAGCAATAAAGCGAATTTTTCAGACGGCCGTCAAATCCGGCAGGCCGTCTGAAAATCAAGCAGTTCAAAACCCTGTAACTCAAGTCAGAAAGGAAACTCCCATGACTGAAAAACAAATGCGCATCCTCTCCGTAGTCGCCACCCTGGCCGCCGTCGGTATGTACGTTTCTTATATCCCGCAAATCCAAAACAACCTTGCCGGCAACCCCGGCTCGCCGTTGCAACCCCTCGTCGCCGCCATCAACTGCACATTATGGTTTGCCTACGGCTTTTTGAAAGAAAAACGCGACTACCCCATCATACTGGCAAACGCCCCCGGTATCATTTTGGGTTTGATTACGTTTGTCACTAGTTTTTAAGGAAGTTTTCAGACGGCCTGTGCAACATAAAAACGCAAAAGGTCGTCTGAAAAAGAATGCCCGAAATATCAACAGCAGGAATTTTTCAGGCGGCCTTTATCGCAAGGCATATGGAACAAACGCCGCGAGCGTTTTTTCAGACGACCTTTGAACCCGTCGATAGGGTGTGTGCCGCAAGGTACGCACGCGGTGGGTTGAGGTTGCAGGGAAAATGGAGAACGCGTGCGTGCGTACCGCACACACCCTACATGCGGGCTATGGCTTACTCTCAAGAAGAGTCAACTAATTTTCAGATAACTTTTAAAGCAATAAAAGATCATTCAACTCTATATATACATTACTGCATCTTAAAGACTTATCATGATTACTTTAAAAAAAGATAGAAACTTAGTTTACATAAAAAACTGGTCTGACTTAGAAGAAATGGCTGGTTTTAGAAGAGAGATAAATCCAGAAGAAACCAAATTAAAAGAAATTATAGGTCAGTATAGTGGAGAACATGGAAAAGTTATATGTGGATTGAAAAATTGCCACACCCAACATCAAAATGGTTACATTGTAGTATCTACTGATGGACATATTACAAATATTGGAAAAGATTGTGGTGAAAAATATTTTGGGGTTGATTTTAAAACTATGTCATCGAAATTAACTCAAGATATCAAAGACTACACTAATCGAGAAGAATTACATACCTTCAATTTAAACAACTTAAATGAATGGTGTGAGACACGACTTAAAATTGCAAAAAATATTAATCGATATATTAGTCAATTAAGAGATGGCAAAGAAATTCCGGAAACTGTTCGAAAAAAAATTTCAAAAATGTCTAGAGATAGGACTTATCAAATAACAATTGAAAGAGAACTGACAGAAAAAGAAAAAGCTATCTACGAAAATATAGGTAGGACCGGAATTAAATATATCGAAGAAAATATAGCTACAGTTTCTGGTATAGAAGCAATGTATGATCAGAATAATTTAAAACTTCTAATTACTGATACACTAAAAAAATTTATAGAAAATTTCCCAATAGATAAAATTGATTTATTATCATCCAAAGACTTAGCATATTGGGCAAAGGAAGTAAAAGAAATTCCAAATTTAAAAAATAAAATAGATACCGCCATTAAATTTTGCGTTAATTTCCTAACCTTTGAGAATTTATTGCCATTTGAAAAAATTATTGAGAAACAGGAGGAAGTTGCAGAATGGCATAACTTTCTCAATTCATTGAAAACATTACCTTCAGTTAAAATAGATTAACTTTAGACTTAATCCAACAGGAAACATCATGCCTAAACGTACCGACCTAAAATCCATCCTTATCATCGGCGCCGGCCCTATCGTTATCGGTCAGGCCTGCGAATTTGACTATTCGGGCGCACAGGCCTGCAAAGCCTTGCGTGAAGAAGGCTATAAAGTCATTCTGGTGAATTCCAACCCCGCCACCATCATGACCGACCCTGAAATGGCGGATGTTACCTACATCGAGCCGATTATGTGGCAGACGGTGGAGAAGATTATCGCCAAAGAGCGTCCTGATGCGATTCTGCCCACGATGGGCGGTCAGACTGCGCTGAACTGTGCGCTGGATTTGGCGCGCAACGGCGTGTTGGCGAAATACAATGTTGAATTAATCGGTGCAACCGAAGACGCGATTGACAAGGCGGAAGACCGCGGCCGCTTTAAAGAAGCGATGGAAAAAATCGGTTTGTCTTGCCCGAAATCTTTTGTCTGCCACACCATGAACGAGGCTTTGGCAGCGCAAGAACAGGTCGGCTTCCCTACTCTGATTCGCCCTTCTTTCACCATGGGCGGTTCGGGCGGCGGCATTGCCTACAACAAAGACGAGTTTTTGGCGATTTGCGAACGCGGTTTTGATGCGTCGCCTACTCATGAGTTGCTGATTGAGCAATCCGTTCTCGGCTGGAAAGAGTACGAGATGGAAGTTGTGCGCGATAAAAACGACAACTGTATCATTATCTGCTCGATTGAAAACTTCGACCCGATGGGCGTGCATACCGGCGACTCGATTACGGTTGCCCCGGCGCAAACGCTCACGGACAAAGAATACCAAATCATGCGTAATGCTTCGTTGGCGGTATTGCGCGAAATCGGTGTGGATACCGGCGGCTCAAACGTTCAGTTTGCGGTGAACCCTGAAAACGGCGAGATGATTGTGATTGAGATGAACCCGCGCGTGAGCCGTTCGTCCGCGCTGGCTTCCAAAGCAACGGGCTTCCCGATTGCCAAAGTAGCGGCCAAACTGGCGGTCGGCTTTACGCTGGACGAGTTGCGCAACGATATTACAGGCGGCCGTACGCCCGCGTCGTTCGAGCCTTCCATCGACTATGTCGTAACCAAAATCCCACGTTTCGCGTTTGAAAAATTCCCTGCCGCAGACGACCGCCTGACCACGCAGATGAAATCTGTGGGCGAAGTAATGGCAATGGGCCGCACCATTCAAGAAAGCTTCCAAAAAGCCTTGCGTGGCTTGGAAACCGGCTTGTGCGGTTTCAACCCACGCAGCGAAGACAAAGCGGAAATCCGCCGCGAACTGGCCAACCCTGGCCCTGAGCGTATGCTGTTTGTAGCCGATGCGTTCCGCGCAGGATTCACGCTGGAAGAAATCCACGAAATCTGCGCCATCGACCCTTGGTTCTTGGCGCAAATTGAAGACTTGGTGAAAGAAGAAAAATCGGTTTCAGACGGCCAGTTGCAAGATTTGGATTACGCCGCTTTACGCCGTCTGAAACGCAAAGGCTTCTCTGACAAACGTTTGGCACAATTGTTGAACGTAAGTGAAAAAGAAGTCCGCGAACACCGCTACGCGCTGAACCTGCATCCGGTTTACAAACGCGTCGACACCTGTGCCGCCGAGTTTGCTACCGAAACCGCCTACCTCTACTCCACTTACGAAGAAGAATGCGAATCCCATCCTTCCGACCGTAAAAAAGTGATGATTCTCGGCGGCGGCCCAAACCGTATCGGCCAAGGTATTGAATTTGACTACTGCTGCGTTCATGCCGCACTCGCCCTGCGCGAATCCGGTTTTGAAACCATCATGGTCAACTGCAACCCCGAAACCGTGTCCACCGACTTCGACACCAGCGACCGCCTCTATTTCGAGCCGCTGACGCTGGAAGACGTGTTGGAAATCGTCCGCACCGAAAACCCATGGGGCGTGATTGTTCATTACGGCGGCCAAACCCCGCTCAAGCTGGCCAATGCCTTGGTGGCAAACGGCGTGAACATCATCGGCACATCTGCCGACAGCATCGACGCCGCCGAAGACCGCGAACGCTTCCAGAAAGTGTTGAACGACTTAGGCCTGCGTCAACCGCCTAACCGCATCGCCCACAACGAAGAAGAAGCCCTCGTTAAAGCCGAAGAAATCGGTTATCCGCTGGTCGTTCGCCCGTCTTACGTCCTCGGCGGCCGCGCCATGCAGATTGTTCACTCTGCCGAAGAGTTGCAAAAATACATGCGCGAAGCCGTACAAGTTTCCGAAGACAGCCCCGTATTGCTCGACTTCTTCTTGAACAACGCCATCGAAGTGGACGTAGACTGCGTTTCAGACGGCCAAGACGTCGTGATCGGCGGCATCATGCAACACGTCGAACAAGCAGGTATCCACTCCGGCGACTCCGGCTGTTCATTGCCTCCATACTCTTTGAACGAAGAGATTCAAGACGAAATCCGCCGTCAAACCAAAGCCATGGCATACGCACTGGGCGTGGTCGGCTTGATGAATGTACAGTTTGCCGTACAAGACGGCGTGGTCTTCGTACTGGAAGTGAACCCACGCGCCAGCCGTACCGTACCGTTCGTATCCAAAGCCACCGGCGTACCGCTCGCCAAAGTCGGCGCACGCGTGATGGCAGGCATTTCGCTGAAAGAGCAAGGCGTAGAAAAAGAAGTCATCCCGGACTTCTACGCCGTTAAAGAAGCCGTGTTCCCATTCATCAAATTCCCGGGGGTGGACACCATTCTCGGCCCTGAAATGCGCTCTACCGGCGAAGTGATGGGCGTAGGCGCAAGCTTCGGCGAAGCCTACTTCAAAGCCCAACTCGGCGCAGGCGAACGCTTGAGCACAACAGGCAAAGTGTTCCTCGCCGTACGCGATGAAGACAAACCGTTCATCGTAAAAACCGCACAAAACTTCCAAGCACTCGGCTACGGTGTCTGCGCCACACGCGGTACCGCCGAATACTTGAAAGAACACGGCATCATCGTGCAAGCGGTCAACAAAGTGCAGGAAGGCCGCCCACACATCGTGGATGCCATTAAAAACGGCGAAATCGCACTGGTGGTCAACACCGTCGGCAGCACAGTGCAATCTGTTACCGACAGCCACAGCATCCGCCGCACCTCCCTCACCCAACGCGTACCGCAATACACCACCATCGCAGGCGGCGAAGCCATGAGCGAAGGCGCAAAAAGCCGCGAACACTTGGGCGTATACAGCGTACAGGAATTGCATGGCCGCCTGAAAAACAAAGCCTAATCAATCCTATCGGATTTAAATAGCTAAAAGGCCGTCTGAAACCTGATTGCTCAGTTTCAGACGGCCTTTCTGCAAAAATAAGGAAAACGTAATGAAACAAACTATTCAAGAAAAACTGACTCAAATTTCACTTGCCGAACCACTGCATTTTCTGCTGGCGGCGGAGAGCGGAAGCCGCGCATGGGGCTTTGCTTCGCCCGACAGCGATTATGATGTTCGCGCCATTTATATCCGTCCGCAGGAACATTATCTGCAAATTGATGAAACAAAAGATACGTTTGAATTTATTGAAAACCAATGGTTTGACGTAGGCGGCTGGGACATCCGCAAGGCTTTGCGCCTATTGAGAAAAAGCAATGCCGTATTGCTGGAGTGGCTGCGTTCGCCGATTGTTTATACACAAGATGAGGCATTCATAGGCCGTCTGAACGAACTTGCGCCCCAATACGTCCAAGCCGCCGCGTTGTTGCACCATTATCGCGGTATCGCCGGCAATGCTTTGAAAGCCATGGATTTAGGGCAGCCGATTAAATTGAAGAAATGGTTTTACGTCTTGCGCCCTTTATTGGCGGCACGCTGGGCAGTGAAACAAGGCGGTATTCCGCCAATGACTTTGGTTGAGTTGATGAATGAGTGGCAGACAGATTGTTCTACCCAAATTACTGATCTGGTTGCATTAAAAGCGGAGCAGAACGAAAGTTATCTGCACACATTATCGCCAGAGCTGCAAAAGCTGACTATTGATCTATATAACGAAGTTTCTGCCTTGTCTGCCTCTACTGCCGAACCTGCCGAACCTGCCTATAGTGGGCCTTTGAACGAATTATTCCGTTCCACCTTGGCAACCATTTATCCGTAAAAGGCCGTCTGAATATGCTGACCCTCGAAGACTTGCACACGCAAAACCTGATTCTGCTTGAAGCCGTGTCCGGCAGCCGTGCCTACGGTTTGGCAACGCCCGAGTCCGATACCGACATCAAAGGCGTGTTTTACCTGCCCAAATCCATGTTTTACGG
Source organism: Neisseria sp. HMSC061H08 (assembly GCF_001836795.1). Classification (NCBI taxonomy): domain Bacteria; kingdom Pseudomonadati; phylum Pseudomonadota; class Betaproteobacteria; order Neisseriales; family Neisseriaceae; genus Neisseria; species Neisseria sp. HMSC061H08. The sequence continues at coordinate 65,030 of NZ_KV830580.1, forward strand.
TATGGAATACATCCCGCAAATCAGCAATGAAACCAACGATATTGTGTATTACGAACTGGGACGGTTTATCGAATTGCTGCTGCAAAGCAATCCGAACACGCTGGAGCTGCTGGCTTCCCCTTCCGACTGTGTGCGATACCGTTCGCCATTGATGGATGCGTTCAAAACCGAATGGTTTATCTCTAAAACCTGCCAGCAAAGTTTTGCAGGCTATGCCTACGGACAAATCAAAAAAGCACGGGGATTGAATAAAAAAATCAGCAATCCGATGCCGTCTGAAAAGAAAAGCATCCTTGATTTCTGCCACATCGTAGAAGGCGCGCAAACTGTACCGCTGCAACACTGGCTTTCGCAACGCGGAATGGAGCAGCGGCGCATCGGCTTGGTCAAAATCGCCCATGCCCGAGAACTTTATGCGCTGTTTTACGATGCCGACGGCACGCTTGGCTACCACGGCATTGCACCCAAACCCGAAGCCACAACACTTTCACTCAGCCCCATTCCAGAAGGAGAAACACCGCTTGCCCATCTATCCTTCAACCAAGACGGATACAGCAGCTACTGCCGCGAATATGCCTCTTATCAACAATGGCTGGCAGAACGCAACGAAACACGCTATCAAGGCACGCAGGCGCACGGCCAAGGTTACGATGCAAAAAATATGATGCACACCTTCCGCCTGCTTGAAACTGCGCGCGATATTGCCCTTCATGGCGAAATCCGGCCACGCCGTCCCAATCGTGACGAATTGCTGGCCATCAAGCGCGGTTCTTTTCCTTACGATGAACTGTTGGTGCGTGCAGAAACATTGATTAACGAAGTAGAAAATTTGTTCGCCCAGTCTGATCTGCCGGAAGCTGTAAACAGCACTTTGGCAATCAATGCCCTTGTCGAAATCCGAACCAAGATTTACGGATAAGAGAATCAAAAACAGAGGCCGTCTGAAATTATGTGTTTCCGCTTTTCAGACGGCCTTTTCATATTTCAAATTCTAACCGTCTGTCCATCAAAACAACCTTTTCTGCCATCTCCAAACAAGCAATAACAACATGAAATATAATTTCGTTATTGATCGGATTCATACGACAAAATTGTTGTTTTTTCATCATAATCCAAAAATATCGAGTTTAACGCCTATTCTCCTTGCTTTATAATGGCCGTCTGAAATAAAAATACAATTAAAGCAGAAGCATGTCTTTGCAACTTAAGCAGATTTGCATAATTAAACATATGCTTTAATCATAACAATGATAAAATAATACGGCTTTCCTCTAAATTAAAGGGAAAACTGCACAAGAAACGGAAAATAAAATGAGTGTCGGATTATTGCGTGTTTTGGTTCAAAGCCAGACCATCTCAAATCAACAAGCGGAACATTACAACAGCCTTTTACAATCGGGCAAAGAAATCCTGCCCAAATTGTTTTCAGACGGCATCATCTCCCCTAAAGCTCTGGGAGAGTTAGTCGCGCGCGTATTCAGTTATCCCCTTTTGGATTTGCGCTACTACCCGCGCAATAATGTAGTCAGCGACATTCTGACGGAAGAGCAAATGGTGCAAAACCGTTGCATTCCGATTTTCAAACGCGGACGCAAGGTTTATTTCGCCGTATCCGATCCGACCCAAATCCAAAACTTCCAAAAAATCGCTTTTGCTTCAGGTTTAAGTGTCGACTTGGTAGTGGTTCCCGACGACCAGCTCAGCTCATTGCTGGAATGGCTGGGTCAACGTTCGACCACCATTCTGAAAGAAATCAACGACGAACATGAAGCAACCCAGCAATCGCAATCGCTTTATATCGACAATGAAGAAGCTGAAGACGGCCCTATCCCCCGTTTCATCCACAAAACTTTATCCGATGCCCTGAACGCGGGCGCATCGGACATCCACTTTGAATTCTACGAGCAAATGGCGCGCGTTCGTTTCCGTGTAGACGGGCAATTGCGTGAAGTCGTACAGCCTCCTGTCGCCGTGCGCGGCCAGTTAGCATCGCGTATCAAAGTGATGGCGCGTTTGGATATTTCAGAAAAACGTATTCCGCAAGACGGCAGAATTCAAATTGCCTTCCATAAACACGGCCGTCCGATTGACTTCCGTGTCAGCACTTTGCCGACATTGTTTGGCGAAAAAGTGGTGATGCGTATCCTAAATTCCGATGGTACATCGCTCAATATCGACCAGCTCGGTTTAGAGCCTTTCCAAAAAGAAATGCTGTTGGAAGCCATCAACCGCCCTTACGGCATGGTATTGGTTACCGGTCCGACAGGTTCGGGAAAAACCGTTTCGCTCTATACCTGCCTGAGTATTTTGAACACGGAAGATGTGAATATTTCAACGGCAGAGGACCCGGCTGAGATTAACTTGCCGGGCGTCAACCAAGTCAACGTCAATGAAAAACAAGGCCTGACGTTTGCTGCCGCACTCCGATCCTTCTTACGTCAAGATCCTGATATTATTATGGTCGGTGAGATTCGAGACTTGGAAACCGCCGACATCGCCATTAAAGCCGCCCAAACCGGTCACATGGTTTTCTCGACCCTGCATACCAATAATGCACCGGCCACGCTGTCCCGCCTTTTGAACATGGGCGTAGCGCCTTTCAATATCGCCAGCTCGGTCAGCCTGATTATGGCGCAAAGGCTGTTGCGCAGACTGTGCCCGAACTGCAAACGCGAAGTTGAACGCCCGCCGGTTCCAGCATTGAAAAAAGCCGGCTTTACCGATGCGGACTTGGCTCAAGATTGGAAGCTCTACCGCCCGGTTGGCTGCGACAACTGCCGCGGCAAAGGCTTTAAAGGACGCGTCGGTATTTATGAAGTCATGCCGGTCAGCGATGAAATGCAAAAAGTCATTATGAACAACGGTACAGATGTTGATATCATGAATATGGCCTATCAGGAAGGCATGGTAGACTTGCGTCGCGCCGGCCTCATGAAAGTCATGCAAGGCCTGACCTCGTTGGAAGAAGTGACTGCTCATACCAATGACTAAACTGCCATATTTTCAAAATTAAAATAAAGCGGCACGGGGAAACAGTCCGCTTTATTTCTTACTAACAAGGGATAACTCATGGCTCAAGCAGAGCAAAAAAGAAGTCTGTTCGGCTCCAGAAGCAAAGGCAAGCGTTTTACATTTGAAGGAAAAAATACCGAGACCGAACGTCTTGTTCGTGGTGAAGTAGTTGCCAAAGACGAAGAAGAAGCACGCAAAAAACTCCAACGCAGAGGCATTCGCCCTTTGCGTATCAGCAAAGTTAAAACCGCACGCAAACGCCGTATTACCCAAGAAGACATTACAGTGTTCACCCGCCAACTGGCAACGATGATGAAGGCAGGCTTACCGCTGATGCAGGCTTTTGAAATCGTTGCGCGCGGCCACTCCAATCCGAGCATGACCGAAATGCTGATGCAGATTCGCTCCGATGTCGAACAAGGTAGCGCATTGGGTAAATCGTTCTCCAAATATCCAAAATATTTCGACCGCTTTTATTGCAATCTGGTCAGCGCAGGCGAATCCGGCGGCGTACTGGAAAGCCTATTGGACAAACTGGCTGTCTATAAAGAAAAAACCCAAGCCATTAAGAAAAAAGTCAAAACCGCACTGACCTACCCGATTGCCATTATCGTGGTGGCGATTGCGCTTATCTTCATCATGATGATGTTTGTACTGCCTGCCTTTAAAGAAGTTTATGCCAATATGGGTGCAGAGCTGCCAAGCCTTACCCAACTTGTCATGAGCTTGTCCGATTTATTCGTCGACTACGGCTGGATTATGATCATCCTATTGATTGTTTCCGCCTTCGGCCTGTACAAACTCCATGAAAAATCGCCTACCTTCCAAAAACGAATCGATGCTTTGATTTTGAGACTGCCTGTTTTTGGCGCCATCGTCCGAAAAGCGACCATTGCCCGTTGGGCGCGTACGACTTCTACCCTCTTCGCAGCCGGCGTTCCTTTGGTGGAAGTATTAGATTCAGTTGCAGGTGCATCCGGCAATATTCTCTATGAAGAAGCCACTCAAGACATCCGCGCCAAGGTAACCCAAGGTCTGTCGCTGACATCCAGTATGCAAAGTACAGATATGTTCCCCAATATGGTGATCCAAATGGCGGCCATCGGCGAAGAATCAGGTTCTTTGGACGATATGCTGAACAAAGCCGCCGAATTCTACGAAGATGAAGTAGACAACTCCGTCTCCCGATTGTCTCACTTGATGGAGCCTATCATCATGGTGGTATTGGGTTCACTCATCGGTATCTTGCTGATTGCCATGTATCTGCCGTTGTTTAACTTGGGTAATGTCGTAGGTTGATATGCTTGATAGTATTTACTCTGCCATAGACGCCCTCTCCGTTCTTGCACCATTCGCCATTCCTTTAGCCGTTATTTTGGGATTGCTGATTGGCAGCTTTCTAAACGTTGTCATTTATCGCACGCCGATAATGATGGAACGCGAATGGACACAATTTTCTAAAGAGCATTTGGGCATCGAGCTGACAGACGAAGAAAAACAGCCATTTAATCTGCGCAAACCGGATTCACGCTGCCCAAAATGTAAAAGCCCAGTCAAACCTTGGCAAAACATCCCCATCCTCAGCTATGTTTTACTGGGTGGGAAATGCCACTCCTGCAAAACCGCGATCGGCATACGCTATCCGCTGATTGAGCTGCTGACAGGCGTCTTATTCGGTGTTGTCACGTGGCAATACGGCTGGTCATGGGCGACTATTGGCGGATTAATTCTGACTGCCATATTGATTGCGCTGACCTTTATCGATGCCGATACACAATATTTGCCCGACAGCCTGACTCAGCCCTTAATCTGGATCGGCCTGCTGTTTAATCTGAATGATACATTCGTGTCCCTGCATTCAGCCGTTTGGGGCGCAATCGCAGGCTATATGAGCCTTTATACTTTATGCGCCGTCTATAAATTTCTGACCGGTAAAATCGGCATGGGCAATGGCGACTTCAAACTTTTGGCCGCGCTTGGGGCATGGCTGGGCGTAGGAATTTTGCCTGTTCTGATCTTCATGGCTGCCTTAGTCGGACTGGTGGGCGCACTCATTGCCCGCGTCGGTAAAGGTCAATATTTTGCTTTTGGTCCCAGCCTTGCTGTGGCAGGATGGATTATTTTGGTTGCCAATGCACCTATCACCCAACTGGTACAATGGTGGCTCGTACAATCAGGATTCCGATAATGACATTATGGATAGGTTTGACCGGCGGCATCGGTAGCGGCAAATCATCTATTGCCCAAATGTTTGCCGAACTTGGCGTACCCATTATCGATGCCGATGCCATCAGCCGCTCACTGACCGCTGAAAACGGCGAAGCGCTTCCAGCCATCCGTCAGCTTTTTGGTGATGAGGTTTTTGACAACGAAGGCCGTCTGAATCGTACGGCTTTACGGGAAGAAGTTTTCAGACGGCCTCAATCCAAAAAACAACTGGAAAACCTGCTTCTGCCATTAATCTTAAACAAAATCCAACAGCAGAAACAAAAACTTGCTTCCTCTGCCTACGGCATTGTCGATGTACCGCTTTTGATTGAGAATCCGGCATTTAAAGCGGAGACCGACCGCATTTTAGTTGTAGATGTTCCAGAATCCGTCCAAATCGAACGCGTATATCAACGCAATGGTTTTTCAGAAGAACAAACGCGTCAAATCATGGCCACTCAAGCTTCTCGATCTGACAGACTGCTTCATGCCAACGATGTATTGGACAATGCGTATAGCATGGAAGAAGCAAAAATCAAGGTTGCCCGCTTGCATCAATACTATCAATCCATTGCACAAACTCTGAAAGAAACTGCATGACTGCTCCTGTTGTAAAATGTCCGACCTGCCACAAAGAAGTCGTTTGGAACACCGACAGCCCCTACCGCCCTTTCTGCAGCAAACGGTGTAAACTCATTGATTTAGGCGAATGGGCACAAGAAAAATACACTGTTTCTTCAGAAGACGACCCTTTTTCAGACCTATTGAACGGTAAATAACCTACGCCGCTTCCTTCAGCCTATCCAAAACAAGCTCAAAACAGTAAAATACCCTCTTTATTCCAACCTATTCCATCCACCATGCTCACCTTCCAACAAATTATTTTCAAATTACAAAACTACTGGGCAGACAAAGGCTGCACCGTTATCCAACCTTTCGATATGGAAGTCGGTGCCGGTACTTCCCATCCTGCCACTTGTCTGCGCGCGTTAGGCCCAGAGCCTTGGTTTGCCGCTTACGTTCAACCCAGCCGCCGCCCCAAAGACGGCCGCTACGGCGACAACCCCAACCGCTTGCAACACTACTATCAATTCCAAGTTGCGCTCAAACCAGCTCCCGCCAATATTCAAGACCTCTACCTCGACTCACTGCGCGAATTGGGTATCGACCCTAAAGTACACGACATCCGTTTTGTCGAAGACGACTGGGAAAACCCTACTCTCGGCGCTTGGGGTTTGGGTTGGGAAGTTTGGCTCAACGGCATGGAAGTAACCCAATTCACCTACTTCCAACAAGTCGGCGGTATCGACTGCTCCCCTGTACTTGGTGAAATCACCTACGGTATCGAGCGTCTCGCCATGTATCTGCAAGGCGTGGAAAACGTGTACGACCTTGTTTGGGCAAAAACCCTTGATGGCAACATCGTCACTTACGGCGACGTTTATCATCAAAACGAAGTCGAACAATCCACCTACAACTTCGAATACAGCGATGCCGATTGGCTCTTGCGCCAATTCAACGACTATGAAGAACAAGCCAAACGCCTACTTGCAGTTGAGGACACCAGTCTTGCCCTGCCTGCTTACGAGCTTGTACTCAAAGCCGGCCATACGTTCAACCTCTTGGATGCACGCGGCGCCATTTCCGTTACCGAACGCGCAACCTACATCGGCCGTATTCGTGCGCTGAGCCGTATCGTTGCTCAAAAATTCGTTGAAAGCCGCGAGAAACTGGGCTTCCCATTGCTTAAAAACCAATAAGTCCGCACATACTTACCACGCCGCCCTTTGATGCATTCAAGTGGCGGCGTTTCTATTTTCAGACGACCTTAACGTCGATGCCATCGCAAACACTTCCTGCCTGCTTTCAGGTAAAATAAGCCCTTTATTACATAAACCGTCTGAAAACATGAGTTCATCCTCTTCTGCAAAAACGCCCTTTTTCTTACTTTCCCTCGTTGCCATCATTCTTGACCAACTGAGCAAATGGGAAATCTTGAAACACTTTACCGAAGGCGAACGCCTCAATATCATTCCAGACTTTTTTGACCTGACGCTTGCCTATAATCCAGGCGCGGCATTCAGCTTTTTGGCCGACCAAGGCGGCTGGCAAAAATTCTTCTTTTTAGGTCTGGCCGTCGTCATCAGCCTGTATTTGGCCCGTGCCATCTGGCGCGATGAGTTTGGACGCTGGGGCAAACTGGGGGCAGCCATGATTATCGGCGGCGCAATTGGTAATGTGGTTGACCGTCTGATTCACGGCCACGTTGTCGATTTTCTGCTTTTCTATTGGCAAAACTGGTTCTATCCCGCATTTAACATTGCCGACAGCTTTATCTGCGTTGGCGCAGTTTGCTTGGTAATAGACGGTTTGCTGCACAAAAAAACACCTTCAAACGACACAAGGGCCGTCTGAAAACGGAACACACATGACTCAAAAAACCATTATCCTTGCCAATCCACGCGGCTTCTGTGCCGGTGTTGACCGTGCCATCAGCATTGTTGAACGTGCACTCGAAGAGTTCGGCGCGCCCATTTACGTCCGCCATGAAGTCGTTCACAACAAATTCGTCGTGGATAATCTTCGGGCAAAAGGTGCCGTATTTGTCGATGACTTGGCGGATGTCCCAAGGGGTGCCACGCTGATTTACTCGGCTCACGGCGTATCCAAAGCCGTACAGGAAGAAGCGGCACAACGCGGTTTCCGCGTTTTTGATGCCACTTGCCCTTTGGTAACCAAAGTCCACAAAGAAGTAGCCCGCCTCGATGCCCAAGATTACGAAATCATCATGATTGGCCACAAAGGCCACGTCGAAGTAGAAGGCACGATGGGACAGCTGCCCCCGGGTAAAATGTTTTTGGTTGAGACAGTGGAAGATGTGGCCGGGCTGAACGTCAAAAACCCTGACAAGCTAGCCTACGTGAGCCAAACCACTTTATCGGTGGACGAAACCAAAGACATCATTGCAGCTTTGAATCAACGCTTCCCCAATATCCGCAATCCGCACAAAGAAGACATCTGCTACGCCACAACCAACCGCCAAACTGCCGTTAAAGAATTGGCGGAAGAATGCGACCTCGTGATTGTTGTCGGCTCGCCCAACTCTTCCAACAGCAACCGCTTGCGTGAAGTAGCCGCATTGCGCGGAGTCGATGCCTATATGGTCGATAATGCTTCCTATCTGAAAAAAGAATGGTTTGAAAACAAAACCAAGGTCGGTGTTACTGCCGGCGCATCCGCTCCCGAAGTCTTGGTTCGAGAAGTCTTACAAACCATTCAAGATTGGGGACATGAGACCATACGTGAAGGAGAAGGCGCAGAAGAAAGCATTGTATTTGTCTTACCTAAAGAATTACGTCGCGAGGGTGAAAACAAACAAATTCTCAATAAAGGGTAGGCTTGTTATTTGCTTTATTTGAAAACTTAAGGCCGTCTGAAAATTTTCAGACGGCCTTAAGTTTATTTTACTAATAAAAAAGACCTGCCTTAAAGGCAGGTCTTTTCATACATTATCCTGATTATTTCTCAGGAGTGTGTTGCTGACGACGCAAGATTGCCGGAATTTCAAAGTCATCCAGTACAGACTGGTTGCTGAAATCAGCCGCAGTCAGATTCATAGAACGGATATTGCGGTTGGTACGAACCAGGCTTTCAGCGCTGCTTTGGCTTTGAGCTTGAGGTGCTTCTTCCGCACCGCGTACCAATTGTTGGGTACGGGCAGCAGCACGCAGTTGGTTGTCAGTACCGTTTTCTTTCAAGCCGGTAGCAATAATGGTAATACGGATAGCGTCTTCGCTCATGCTCTCGTCTTCGGCAGCACCAAATTTGCATTCCACTTCAGGGTGTGCATTTTGGTTGACGATGCGCATAATCTCGTTGAACTCAGACATTTTCAGGCAACCAGGAGCAGTGGTAATGTTTACCAATACACCGCGTGCACCATCCAAAGTAACATTATCCAAGAGCGGGCTGGAGATAGCTTGATCAGTAGCCAAACGTGCACGGTCGATACCTTGCGCAAAACCTGAACCCATCATGGCGATACCTCGATTGCTCATCACGGTTTTCACGTCGGCGAAGTCCAAGTTGATCATGTCGCTCGGGCAAGTCACCACTTCGGAAATACCGGCAACCGCATCACGCAATACATTGTCGGCCGCACGGAAAGCTTCGCGCATGGTCACGTCTTCGCCCAAGGCAGTCATCAATTTGTCGTTCGGGATAATAATCAGGGAGTCAACGCGCTCTTTGAGCTGATCCAAACCTGCTTGAGCGATATGTACGCGTTTGCCTTCGTAAGCAAACGGACGGGTTACAACCGCAACGGTCAGAATACCCATTTCTTTAGCGATTTCAGCCACAACAGGAGCAGAGCCGGTACCTGTACCGCCACCCATACCGGTAGTGATGAACAACATGTTTGCACCGCGGATGGCATCTTCGATGGCTTCGCGATCTTCTTGAGCTGCGGCGCGGCCGATTTCAGGATTTGCACCAGCGCCCAAACCGCGAGTCAGGTTTGTACCCAATTGAATGCGTTTAGCCGCATTGTTTTTAGCCAATGATTGCGCATCGGTATTGGCACTGATGAACTCAACACCATGAATAGTGTTGGCAACCATGTTGTTGATGGCATTACAGCCGCCGCCACCCAAACCGATAACTTTAATAACAGCAGGGCTTGTTGCTGATTCTGCTACGTCGTAAACAAATTCCATTCAATAATCCTCCGCGCCCCGCTTTATAAGGACGGTTCAAAAATAACTTATTATCCGTATTATATAAGAAGTATCCTGATACTGGCAAAAATCTTCTTATCATCCGACTGTCGGCGTTATATTTTTACTACAATTTTTAACAGAAAATATACAAGTTTTAAATTATTCACTTAGCAATTATTTAAAACCGTTTAATTCTACTTAAATATTCAGGACAAACGGATTTTACACCGCCTGCCCTGAACGCTTTTATCAGAAATTGTCTCTGAAGAATCTTTGGATTTTTTCCCACAGACCCATTTTTTTGCCTGAATCATTCAGGGCAATCGCACCGGTTCGGCTGGTTTGCTCACCCTCTTCGGCAGCATAGGCCGTCTGAAGTAGGCCGATTGCTGTTGAATAGCGTGGATTGCGGATACGCTCGGATACGCCGCCCATTTCTTGTGGAACACCAATACGCGCCGGCAGGTTGAAGACTTCTTCCGCCAACTCAACAATGCCGGTCAACATAGAGGCACCACCGGTCAAAACGATACCGGAAGTCAACACTTCTTCTGGGAAGCCGGAACGGCGCAATTCGTTCAGCGTCAATTCCAAAATCTCTTCTACGCGCGGACCGATGATTTCAGCCAATACGCGGCGTGAAATTTGACGTGATTGACGGTCGCCAACGCTAGGAACTTCAATCATTTCATCCAAGCCGTCCATAGTCGGAATGGCGGCACCGTAATGGATTTTGATGTACTCGGCGGCACTGTGCGGCGTACGCAGGGCTTGCGCCAAGTCTTTGGTAATCAAATCGCCGGCAACGGGAATAACCGCGGTATGGCGGATTGCGCCATTGGTATAAACCGCGATGTCGGTCGTACCGCCGCCGATATCGATGACGCACACGCCCAAATCTTTTTCGTCTTCAGTCAAAACGGCGTGACCGCTTGCCAAAGGCTGAAGCATGATTTGATCCATTTGCAGGCCGCAGCGTTGGATACATTTTTGGATATTTTGCAACGCAGTGTTCGCACCGGTAATGATGTGTACACGGGTATCCAAACGCACGCCACTCATGCCGATAGGCTCTTTCACACCAGGTTGGTTGTCGATGATATACTCTTGAACCACGGTATGCAAAATGTTGTGATCAGGCGGAATATTGATGGCTTTGGCCGTTTCGATGGCACGATCAATGTCGGCTTGCGATACTTCGCCATCTTTAATTTTGACCACGCCTTGTGAGTTCAGGCTGCGGATATGGTTACCGGCAATACCGGTAACAACGTGGGAAATTTTGGTATCTGCCATCAACTCGGCATCTTCTACCGCCTGACGAATGGCTTGCGCGGTAGCGTCGATATTGGTCACCATACCTGCACGCAGGCCGCGTGAAGGACTTTGGCCCAAGCCGACAATGTGGATTTCATTATCTTCCCGAATCTCGCCGATTAAGGCGATGACCTTGGACGTACCAATGTCTAAGGCACTGATATATTTATTTTGTTGTTGTTCCATAATTGCTCGTTCGCTATGTTGTCTGACTGACGGTTTGATTATTTTTGAAACAAGATTGCTTCACGTCTAATCGGCTATTCACTGTCGGAAGGGTTTTCAGACGGCCTGTAACGGACTGAAAAACCATCCTTATAACGCATATCGACATACTCGATACGACTTTGTTTTTTACGCAGCAGCGACGGCCAAATCTGGGCAAACTGCTGCAAACGTTTGATTTCGTTTTCACGCCCCAAGCGCACGGTAATGCCGTTGTTCAATACAAGCAGCCATGCCGAACGCGGCGTGTAGATCAATTCTTTGATGGTCAGTTTCAACGGACTCAAAATACCGGAAAAGTCCGCATAATGTTTGACCATGTCTTTGCCTGTCCCCTGCTGCCCTTCAAATATAGGCAGGTCCTGTTTCAGGCTTGCGGCAAACACATTACCCTTACTGTCCACCAAGCCGCCAGCGCGCCAGTATGCAACCGGCACACGCTCGGTCAGGATAATTTCCACGGTTTCCGGAAAACGGCGGCGCACCATTGCCGAGTCAATCCAAGGCAACTCCTGAAAAGCGGCCTGCGCCGAATCAATATCGGCGCGGAACATATTGCCCCTGATATGCTCTCGTGCAACAGTTTGCAATTCTTTGCCGGAAGCATATTTCAGCTTGCCCTGAATGGCAATCTGTTTCACAGGGAAATATTTGGAATTGTAAAGCCAAGCTATGCCCGAACCTATCAGCAGAAAGGCCATCAGCAACAATAGCCGGCGGGTCAGCCGACCCAGTGCGCCTGCATCATCCCACATGAGCGGTCTTCAAAATCTCAATACATAAATCAGCAAAATCTACGCCGGTATGGGCTGCAGATTTTGGCACCAAACTATGACTGGTCATACCGGGCAAGGTATTGATCTCCAAAAGATACAGCTTACCGTCCGTATCTTTCAGGAAGTCCACGCGCGAACAGCCGTCCGCACCAATCGCCTGCGCGCCACGCACGGCCAGTTCGCGCATCAGGTTTTCCTCCGCCTCGCTCAAATCTTCCGACGGGCATTGATAAACCGTATCGTCGCGGTTGTATTTGGCTTCGTAATCGTAAAACTCGGTAGCCGGAATAATATGAATGCTCGGCAGTCCTTTGCCATTCAATACTGGGCAAGAATACTCGCCGCCGCCGATAAAGCGTTCGGCAATAATTTCGCCCTGCAAATGTTTCAATTCTTCGTAAACGCTTTTCAGACGGCCTTTTTCTTTAACTTTTACCACACCGACGCTGCTGCCTTCCGCGGCGGGTTTCACAAACATCGGCAGGCCCAATTTTTCTTCAACGGCATCAAAGTCGCTGTCGTCATGCAATACAGCAAACTCAGGAACAGGCAAACCCACGGCCTGCCAAATCAGTTTGCAGCGGTATTTGTCCATACCCAGCGCGGAAGCGGCCACACCGCTGCCGGTATAAGGAATACCCATCAGTTCCAATGCGCCCTGAATCGCGCCATCCTCACCGAAAGTGCCGTGCAAAATATTGAAGGCCGTCTGGAACCCTTGGGTTTTCAATTCAGACAACGGGGTTTCTTTGGGGTCGAACGCATGGGCATCGACGCCTTTGCTTTTCAAGGCAGCCAAAATAGCGGCGCCGCTGTCCAGAGAAACTTCGCGCTCGCTGGAGAAGCCACCCATCAACACGGCCACTTTGCCAAAATTCTGCATAATTTCTACTTTCTTAAATACTGATACAGGCCGTCTGAAATATTGTTCAGACGACCTATGTGTCCTCAAAGGCAAATATGCCTGTTTATTATGATTGTTTCGACAATTCCACCAATGCAGACGGAACGCGGTTGATGCTGCCGGCACCCATATTCAACACGACATCGCCGTCTTGCAAAACATTCAGCAGCATTTGCGGCAGGTCGGCAACGTTTTCGCAGTAAATCGGCTCAAGTTTGCCCAATACGCGGATGGCGCGTGCCAAGGCGCGGGAATCGGCTGCGGCAATCGGCTCTTCGCCTGCGGCATAAACTTCGGTCAACACCAGCGCATCAACGGTATTGAGGACTTTGGTAAAGTCTTCAAATAAATCGCGCGTGCGGGTATAGCGGTGCGGTTGGAAAGCCAAGACCAAGCGTTTTTCAGGGTATGCGCCGCGTGCGGCGGCCAGAGTTGCCGCCATTTCGACAGGATGGTGCCCATAATCGTCCACCAGCAGCGCGGTTCCGCCGTTTGGCAATTTGATGTCGCCATATTTTTGGAAACGGCGGCCAACGCCTTCAAAGCCGAGCAAGCCTTTTTGAATGGCTTCAACCGATGCGCCAACTTCCAGCGCAACGCCGATAGCCGCCAACGCATTGAGGACGTTGTGGCGGCCGGGCATATTCAAAACAACCTCAAACGGCTCTTGCTCATGTCCTTTCATTTGAACATGAACGGTAAATTTCATTTGTGCGCCGACGTTTTCAATATCGGTCGCGTAGATATCGGCAGTATCGTCCAAGCCGTAAGTGGCGTAAGGTTTGCTGATTTTCGGCAAAATCGCGCGGACGTGTTCGCTGTCGATACACAAAAAGGCTTTGCCGTAGAACGGCATACGGTGGATAAAATCGACAAACGCCTGATGCAGTTTCTCAACGCTGTGGCCGTAAGTGTCCATATGGTCTTCGTCGATATTGGTTACGACGGACATAATCGGCGTCAGATACAGAAAAGAAGCATCGGATTCGTCGGCTTCGGCAACAATGTATTCGCCTTTACCCAAACGGGCGTTGGTACCAGCGGCGTTGAGTTTGCCGCCGATAACAAAAGTCGGGTCGAGTCCTGCCGCGCCGAGAATAGAAGCAGTCAGGCTGGTGGTTGTAGTTTTACCGTGCGTACCGGCAATGGCGATGCCGTCGCGGAAGCGCATCAATTCTGCCAACATCAGCGCGCGCGGAATCACGGGAATCTGCTGCTCCAGCGCAGCGACGACTTCGGGATTGTCTTTTTTGACGGCGGTAGAAGTAACAACTACGTCGGCGCCATTGACGTGTTCGGCAGTATGGCCGGGATAAACTTGGATGCCGAGAGCGCTCAAATGCTCGGTAACGGCATTACGCGCCTGATCCGAACCGGAAACTTTAAAGCCCAAATTGTGTAAAACTTCGGCAATACCGCTCATGCCGACGCCGCCGATCCCGACAAAATGGATGTTGGTCACTCGATTTTTCATCATAATGTTGCGTTCCGGTTGGTTTTTAGTGCGTAAAGGCGTTATTTTAAAGGGCTATCCGCTTCTGCGCTATGCTTTTATTGTAAAGGAATTTTAACAAAAGCAATAAAGGCCGTCTGAAACGCCGTTAATCAACTTTTCAGACGGCCTTGAACAAAGTCTGCCTACTTATTCGGTACAGGATATGGCAATTTCCGCCACATCGTCCGCACTGTGCGGCAACGCCAAGGTACGGGCATTTTTCGCCCATTTCAGGCATTTTTCACGGTTTAATCCGCCGAGGATTTCGGCCAGTTTTTCTGCTGTCAGTTGAGTTTGCGGCAGCAGTAAACCAGCTTCGGCCTGCACCATAAAACGCGCATTGGCTGTTTGATGGTCGTCCACCGCGTGCGGATACGGCACCAGCAACGCACCCAAACCGGCAGCTGTCAGCTCGGCAATCGTCAGCGCGCCGGCACGGCAAATTACCAAATCGGCATCACGGTAGGCAGACACCATATCGGTAATAAATTCGACGCACTCGGCTTGCACACCCAACGCATCGTAATCCGCCTGCAGATTGCCCAATTTATTGCGGCCGGACTGATGATACATTTGCGGACGGGCCTCCTCAGGCAACAATGCCAAAGCTTGCGGAACAGTTTTATTCAACACATCCGCACCCAAACTGCCGCCCACCACCAAAACTTTCAGACGGCCTTGACGGTTTTCAAAGCGTTCTTCAGGAACAGGCAATGCTGCAATATCGGCACGGACAGGATTACCTACCAATCCGCCTTCATGTTGAAAGGCTTTGGGGAAAGCATACAGAACACGTTTTGCCCAGCGCGACAGTTGGCGGTTGGACAAACCGGCTACGGCGTTTTGCTCGTGAATCACAATCGGCACCCCGGAAATTTTTGCCGCCAAGCCGCCGGGGAAAGTCACGAAACCGCCAAAACCGATAACACACTCGACACGGTGTTTCTTAATAATCTGCTGCGCCGCGCGGACGGTTTTATACAGCGTAAACGGCAACATCAGCTTACGCTTGATGCCATTGCCGCGGATGCCTTTAATGGCCAGCGTTTCCAAGCGTATGCCGTATTGCGGCACGATGCGCTCTTCCATCGAATCCTGACTGCCCAGCCAAATCACATGATGGCCGCGCTTTTGCAGCGACTCGGCAACCGCCAATGCAGGGAAAATATGGCCGCCCGTACCGCCGGCCATCAGCATAAAAGTTTTACCGCTCATGGTTTTACTCCACCGAATAACCGCGCATTTTTTGGCGGTTTTCATAATCAATGCGCAATAACAAAGTAACGCACACCAGCATGATAAAGACAGCCGAACCGCCGTAAGACATAAACGGCAAAGTCAGGCCTTTAGTGGGCAGGATACCGATGTTTACACCGATATTGAAGAAACTTTGAATACCAATCCAAATACCGATGCCGTTGGCAATGTACGCGCTGAACATCAGGCCCGAATCACGCGCCTGTTTGCCGATGGAAAATGCGCGCCACACCAGCCAGCCGTAGCAGAACACCAAAACCAGCATCCCTAAAAAGCCGAATTCTTCGCCGATGACGGCAAAAATAAAGTCCGTGTGCGCTTCCGGCAGATAGAAACGTTTTTCCAAACTTGCGCCCAAGCCCTCGCCAAACCAGCCGCCGCGCGCAATCGCCATCAAAGAATGCGTCAGCTGATAGCCTTTACCCAAAGGATCGCTCCACGGATCCAAAAACGCCGCCACACGCGCCATGCGGTAAGGCGCGGCCAAAATCAGCAAACCCATACCGCTCACAACGGTCGCCACCAATACGGCAAAATACTTCCACGGGAAGCCTGCCAAAAACAGCATACCCATGGTAATCACGACAATCACGACAAACGAGCCGAAATCCGGCTGCCCCATAATCAAAACCAAACCGACCGCCACCGACATAATCGGCAGAATCAGGGTTTTAAACTTACGGAAGCGTTCCTTCACCCTTACCCAAGCTTCACTTTTAAAAGGGCTGCACACCAAATCGCCAATACCGGTAAACAAAGACGACCAACCCAAAGAATCCAAATCGCGCAACATTTCTTCACGGCGCGTAAACAGGCTGGACAAATACAAAACCGTTGCCAATTTGAAAAACTCGGTTGGCTGCAAGTTGAGCGGTCCGATATGAATCCAGCGCGTCGCGCCGTTAATCTCACGGCCGACAAACAAAACCAGCAACAACAGCAAACCGGAAATGACAAAATAAAACGGAATAATCCGCCGCCAAAAGCTCATCTTCAGCAAGAAAAGCGGCAAGCACATGGCCACCGTAAACAGGATAAACATTGCCTGCTTGGACACAAAAGAAAACTGGCTGCCCCCATCCGATGCCGCATATGCAATAGAGGCTGAATAAATCATTACCAAGCTGAAGGTCGTCATCAAAACGACCATCCACAAGAGAGAAACATCAAACTTCCGACCATCGCGCGCAATCGGCCGGTCAAGCATTTTGGAAAGACTAATCATGAAAACATCCGTAACGGCTTGAATAAAATATTCAGACGGCCTGCAAATGGGCAAGAGGCCGTCTGAAAAAATGAATTAACGTTATTTTAAAGGTTTATTTCCAAACCAACAATTCAGAATCTACGGTTAGAAAAGAGAAAACGTGTTGACCTATCTTGAGGGATGACGAGCGGTTTGTTTGAGATAAAACCCCGGCATCAAATCCCCTACCCTGCCGAGTTTTCAGACGGCCTGACAAACAATCGACTACCCGTTCCAACCTGCCCCATCACTTCAACAGGCACAAAACCTACGGCAGAATTTCAATTTCCGCATTGTGCTTTACGCTGCGGTAGAGTTCGTCGATTTCCTCGTCCGTTACCGCGATGCAGCCGTTGGTCCAGTCTTTTTGCAGGTGTTTTTTGCCGATAAAACCCCAGCCGTTTTTCATGCCGTGGATTTTAATCAGCCCGCCCGGGCTTTTGCCTTGTGCCGCAGCGTAGGCTTTGTCGGCTTCGTTGGGATAGGAAACGCCGAGGTTTTTATGGTAGCCGCTGTTGGGATTACGCTCATTGATGCGGTATTTCCCTTCGGGCGTTTTGTCGTCGCCTTCAAACTGCTTATGCCCGACCGGCTGCTTGCCCAACGAAATGGGATAGGTTTTCAGCAACCTGCCTTGCGAGTACGCCGACATGGTGCGCTTGCTTTTATGTACGACCAATCTGTCGATAACGGCATCTTCAGGCAACGGCGCTCCGCTTGGCTCGGCAACGGTTATCGTGGAACGAATCGGCGCGGCAAACCAAAATACTAAAGCGGCGACAGCCGAAAACACGACTGCTGCCAAGCCGATCTTCAAACCCACTTTCATCTTTCAGACGGCCTTACAAAGCTTTGAACGCCTCGATAAACACTTCCGAACGGTGCGCATAGCCTTTAAACATATCGAAGCTCGCACAAGCTGGGCTGAGCAACACGATATCGCCCGCTTCGGCTCGGGCATATGCCGTCTGAACCGCTTCTTCCAAAGTGGCGCAATCGGTCATATTCAGACCGCAGCCGTCCAAATCGCGGCGGATTTGCGGCGCATCGACACCAATCAGGAACACGCCTTTTGCCTTGCCGGCAAGCGCATCGCGCAATGGCGTGAAGTCCTGCCCTTTGCCCATGCCGCCCAAAATCACGAAGAGCGGATTTTGCAAACCGGCAATCGCGGCGGCGGTCGCGCCGACGTTTGTGCCTTTGCTGTCGTCGATGAATACCACGCCGTTTTTCTCGCCGATTTTTTCCACGCGGTGCGGCAAGCCTTGGAAGGTTTTAACGTGTTCGAGCAATGCTTCTCGCGGCAAACCGATAGCCTCGCACAAAGCCACGGCAGCCATAACGTTGGCGGCGTTGTGCAAGCCTTGCAGCGGGATGTCTTGCGTGGCAATCAAATCTTCATCGCCTTGTTTCAGACGGCCTGTCTCGCGTTCCAACCAAAAATCGGCTTCGTGTTCCAACGAAAACCATTTCACCTCGCGCCCGGCACGTTTCATCGCACGGCAGAACGCATCGTCCGCATTCAAAACCTGCACGCCATCGCCACGGAAAATCTTGTCCTTGGTATGCGCATAGTCGAGCAAGTCGTCGTAGCGGTCGAGATGGTCTTCGGAGATGTTCAGCACCGTCGCCGCAGTCGGGCGCAGGCTTTCAGTGTTTTCCAGTTGGAAGCTGGAAAGCTCCAACACCCACACATCAGCCTTCTTGCCTTCGCGCTGCAATTCCGCCTCCAAAACCGGCGTACCGATATTGCCCGCGATAACGGTATCTAGCCCGCACTTGATGCAGAGATAGCCGACCAGGCTCGTTACCGTGGTTTTGCCGTTGCTGCCGGTAATCGCAATCACCTTGTCGCCGCGGCGGTTCACAATGTCCGCCAGCAATTCGATGTCGCCCAACACGCGCCCGCCGTTTTGCTTGAACGCCTCGATATCCGGCTGCCGCTCGCTGATGCCGGGACTGAGCGCCAGAATATCGAAACCGTTGTCCAGCGCATCTTTCAGACGACCCGTGTAAAACACCAACCCGTCAAACATCTTGCCGATTTGCGACACGCGCTCCGGTTTTAACTCCGCATCATAAGCAGCAACCTCCGCGCCGTTTTTGCGCAGGTAGGCAATCATGGAAATACCCGTGCCGCCGAGTCCGGCGACGAGGATTTTTTTGTTTTGGAAAGTCATTTTGGTTTTGTCCTAAAACAAATCATATTGGGCAGGAAGAGTCTGCTCCTGCTCAAGCCGCTTTCAGACGGCATCACGAGCTGTTCAATAACCCAGCTTCAAACGGCGGTAATTGTCGCAGCCTTTTGGGTATCCGTTTTGACACGCCTTGCCAAACAATTCTTGGGCAAGGGCAAGGTCTTGGCGCACGCCGCGTCCTTCGGCATACATCCCACCCAAATTATTTTGGGCTTCTGCAACCCCTTGTTCCGCTGCTTTGCGATACCACTGCACTGCCTGTGCATAGTCTTGACGGACTCCTTGCCCATTGGCATACATCACACCCAAATTATTTTGGGCTTCTGCATGCCCTTGTTCTGCCGCATTGCGATACCACTGCACTGCCTGTGCATCGTCTTGACGGACTCCTTGCCCGTTGGCATACATCCCACCCAAATTAACTTGGGCTTCAGCATGCCCTTGTTCTGCCGCATTGCGATACCACTGCACTGCCTGTGCATAGTCTTGACGGACTCCTTGTCCATTTTCATACATCACGCCCAAACTATATTGGGCTTGGGCAAGCCCTTGTTCTGCCGCATTGCGATACCACTGCACTGCCTGTGTATAGTCTTGACGGACTCCTAGCCCATCGACATACATCACGCCCAAACTATATTGGGCTTGGGCAAGCCCTTGTTCTGCTGCATTGCGATACCACTGCACTGCCTGTGTATAGTCTTGACGGACTCCTAGCCCATCGACATACATCACGCCCAAACTATATTGGGCTTGGGCAAGCCCTTGTTCTGCCGCATTGCGATACCACTGCACTGCCTGTGCATAGTCTTGACGGACTCCTCGCCCATCGGCATACGCCAAACCCAAATTATATTGAGCATTGACAAATCCTTGTTCTGCCGCATTGCGATACCACTGCACTGCCTGTGTATAGTCTTGACGGACTCCTCGCCCGTTGACATACATACAACCCAAATTATATTGAGCATTGACAAATCCTTGTTCTGCAGCCTTGAGAAACCACTGCACCGCCTCTGCATAGTCTTGACAGACGCCTTGCCCACTGCCATACATCACGCCCAAATTATATTGGGCTTTGGCATGCCCTTGTTCTGCAGCCTTGAGAAACCACTGCACCGCCTCTGCATAGTCTTGACGGACGCCTTGCCCACTGCCATACATAAGGCCCAAATTATTTTGGGCTTGGGCATTCCCTT
>NZ_KV830581.1:0-68246 GCF_001836795.1 Neisseria sp. HMSC061H08
TCCGGGGAGGATTAAGGGGGTATTTGGGTAGAATCAGTGGATATTTGAAACAAAAACAGCCGAAAATCTTTATTTAGGTTTCGGCTGTTGGGGGAAGAGGAATTTTGCAAAGGTCTCAGGTAATAAATTAGCAACCGAGCTTGCAGTACATGAATCGTCAATGAACCTGTTACTTCCGAGACCACTCCCCTATTTACAATATTAAAGCAGTACTGTTCAGCTAATAGATAACTACCTTCCTTATCTGACTAGACAGAATACTTTTGATAAATCTGATTGCACTCACTCACTACTTTGTCAAAATCAATATCTTCAGGTTCTGAAGCATACAGTTCCCGGCGTAAGGCGACCAAACGACTTTGTTCAGGTGTACGGCCTTCGCTTCGTGGTGTTTTTCGCGCAATCATGGCCAAAACTGAAGCTACACGTTCAATCAAAGCGTCTTTCTGCATTAAAGTAGCCATTTTTATTCCTTTTCTGAAATTAGGGATTGTTTATGTTGTCGCATTACCAGTTTCACTAGGGATACGCTACACCCGGCCAACTTGGCTGTTTCTTGAAGGGTATGATGTGAGCGCAGGCTGATAATCAATTTATGTTTTTGAGTATCTGCCTGACGACCTTTGAATCGCCCTTGTTTTTTTGCTTCAGCAATTCCGGCTGCTTGGCGTTTCTTACGTTGTTCGTAGTCATCTCTAGCCATTTGTAGGGCAATTTTAAGCAGCATGGTTTGTATGCTATCTAAGACGATTTTGGCAATATCGGAGTCAGTCTGTATTTGACTCAGGTCGATAATGCCGGGAATAGAGAGAAATGCTCCTTTTTCACGGATACGGTTTACCAGCTTTTCTGCTTCAGCCAGTGGCAGACGAGTGATACGGTCAATATGCTCGGCGATAATCACGTCGCCTTCTTGCAAATCGGCAATCAATTTATTCAATACAGGTCGGTCGGCACGAACGCCCGAAGCCTTTTCCTTATAAACCCCCGCAATGTAGTAACCTTCTGCCTTAGCTTTCTCAATTAAGGCGTTTTGCCGCTCAAGATTTTGTTCTTCAGTGCTGACACGTTGGTAGATTCTTGCTGCTTTCATGTTCAGCCTCAATAGTCGATACCAAAAATACAATTTTGGTATAAATAAGTAGCAACGTCAGTATTATCTCCGGAACTGTAGAAATCTGAAAGTTTTGTGTTGAACTCGGGCATTTGCAGTTCAGAAATTTCCAAAATACCACAGCCTTTTTCGATCAACATTGCATTGGCAAACAGCGTGGCCGTTCGTTTGTTACCGTCCCAAAAGATTTGCTGACGCATAAAGGCCAACATGGAGCGGATAGCCGTTTCAGTGGTTGAATTACTTCTGTTTTCAATTTGTCCCAACAGGTTCTGTACGTCAACTTCCGACATTGCGGGCGGTGTGTGTCGAGACCCATCAACCAGGGTAACGCCGACTGTACCAGTACGGAAATCTCCGGGAGCCAATGAGTCTTCCTGGGCAACAATACTGTTGATTTTTTTTAGTAGTGGTATATCAACGGGAAGGCCGTCTGAAATATGGCGCATTACATATTGGTAAGCACGTTTCAGATTTAAGATAGTCTGAATATCACCCAATGATGCCGAAGCAACATTTTGCCCATTGATAATCTGTTCTGTCTGCAACAAAGTTGTCTGACAGTTTTCAAACCGGCTTAGATTGTGGATTTGGGCAACCAATACCTTTTTGGCCAAAAAGATATTTTCTTTCAGGCTGAGATTATATTTATCTGGAAACACTGTTGCTCCTTATACGAACAAAGGTGGTTAATTTGGGTATGCTCTAATTATCTATGAAATAAATGCTTTTGAGTTTGGCTAATTTAAAATAATCAGGACTTAAATTATCCATAACCAAATTATCTATTCTATTTGTCTAGTAGGCAAACTGATTTACACAGCCTGACAAAATATAAAAACAAAAGCCTGGCTACCGTACAGACATCTGCACGGCAGCCAGGCTTTTGTTTTACTAGTTTAACTAATAGGTTCGTTAGTATAGATATAACTTATGTAAAATGCTTATATTAAAGAACCTATGCTAAATAAAGTATCAGCAAGTCTCAAATTTCTCAAACTTGCTTTATTTGAAAAATTTACAACCATGTCTTTAGACTATTAAAGGGGTTTTAAAAACTCTTTTCTAAAAAAAGAAAACCCTAATATCATTTATCTGTTTAATACCATCTGAACTGCTTTAGCCAGAAAACCTGAACGTGTTTCATGATGAGCTTCAACATATGCATCAACTCGTTGAAGTAAATATTCAGGCCAACTTACATTGAAACGAACTTGTTTCAGACTGATTTTGTTCAAGTCAATATCAACCAAGGCCCATAAAGCATCTGTATAGTCTTCAGAAGTGCGCAAATCTTCAATTTTACTGGGATTTAAGGATTCAAAGTTACCATCTTCTAATAGCCCTTCAATATGAAATTGCAATGCCTCTTGAGTATTGATTAATGCTTCTTCAAAAGTATTACCATATGAGAAGCATCCGGGTACGTCAGGTACGGATACACCAAATACTGACCCTTCATCTTTATGGATAGCTACTGGGATAAACATAACTGAAGCCTTTAAAATAAGTTTTATACAATGTAATTTAGTTAGAATAATTCCGGATACGTGAGATTATCCGGTAAGTTAAAGTAGTAAAGAATAAAATTATAGATTGCAGCGGAAAATATCCGCTGCAATCTGCTACTTCAATCCCGCTTGCTTAAAGATACTACTAACAGTCTTTATTGGCAGATCCTTTTCAGGATGAGGAACAGTAACCCTGCCGGATATTGCGGGATGCTTATATTGCCTATGGCTTCCTCGCTGCCGAACAAAATACCATCCATGGGATAGAAGCAACTCAATGACTTGACAACTTGTCATGTTTTGTTCCTTACTACATTAAATTAAAAATTGAACCAGCCACCAATCATGCCTGATAACGATGCAATCAACACACGCCTGATTGTGTGTAATAATACACAAGAAATAGGGCATTTGTAAAGTTTTTTTGTGTACAGATACACACTACGATTAATTATTAGATAATTCTATCGTCTAGCAATCTAAACGCAAAAGCCCGGCGGCCGTACAGATATCTGTACGGCCGCCGGGCTTTTGCATTGCTTGTTTAACGAGTAGGTTCGTTATCTTGTTCTATACCTGTTTGTTTGGAGATATGCGGTTCTTGTTGTACTTGCGGGCTGACTTTTTGATCGTATTCCCGTTGAGCTTTAGTGCTTAGAGGTTGTCCAATCATATCCTTAGCCAATCTACTGATAAGCCTGGCTTCATTTTTGTGTCCCATCTTATACAGTTCTTTGGCTATAAGACCGTATTCGGCCAATATGTAACCGCGTGTCTGCATGACCTTCTGAATGTAGGGATGTGTCGGACGTTCCAAGTTTTTTATTGCTTGGTTTAATTCTTCCAGCCGTTGCTTTTCGATACGAGGGGTTGCACCACGTTCTTTCATGGCTCGCACTATGCCATTTTCAGCTTTGAGGATTTTTCCCCGGTGTTGCCGTTTAGTAGCCGCACACTCTACACCTTCCTCCCGGAGTTTTTCAGCAAAACGGACGCGCCATTCAAAAAGATCATTTTTACGCGGATTAAGCCGCTGCCCGTAGGTATCCCTCATCAATACACACAAATGTACATGGGGATGCTCGGGTTCGCCTTCTTTTTCGAATTCGTGGTGTAAAGCGAAGAGATATTGATGGTCGGCAAACTGTTCGGCGGCAAAATTTCGGGCAGCATTCAATACTGCCTGCGGAGGTGTTCCGGCAGGCATGGATAGAACGATATTGAGTGCTTCCCGGTGTTTGCCTCTTTCGGGGATATTGAGTTTCTGCCAATCTTCTAGTTGCGATTTGACGGCTTTTTTACCGTTTAATTTTTCACCGGAGTGATTTTCGACAGTAATTTTACCGTTGCGTGAAATGTAGTCCAAATGGTTGCGTATGCCCTGCATACCATTGGAGTTTCGACTTAGCCTTTTAGGGATTTTAACCATGACTTCGGGGTGTTTTTTAGCCGCCGCCGTCAGGTTGGCCAATCCGCTACCTGATTTGAGAGGTACTCTGGATTTTGCCCGGTGATTGGATTTTGAGATGGGGATGCTGGAATCTTTTGCACGGACGGAGCGGGTTTTGAAACCCAAAAACCAATCGTCTATTTTACGGTACAGGGACATAGCTTTACTCCTATTCGGACAGGCGTTTGCGGTTGGTTCGTAATACGTCACTTACCCTTTGGGTATGTTGCCTGATGAATTGTGATAGGGCATTTATCTGTTCGGATGTAAGCGAAACACCTTCGCCCATATTGAGCTGTCGGGCAATTTGGTTCAGATTGCGACCGATACTGACAAGCTGATAATTAGATTGATGCAAGATTTCGACTTCGGTCGTTGAGAGCATGGGATGTTTACGAACATGTGATTGGACTATATCGCGCACAATATCGTTGACACTGCATTTATGCTGTTCAGCGGCTGCTTCAAGGTAAGCCCGGTCTTTTTCCGGCAGGCGAACGGTAATACGTTTACTGCCTTTCGGTGGAGGAAGACTGACCAGGGCAGGTTCTTCCGGTACCTCCAACCTGGCTTTCAAAAGTTTTTTGGCCAACAAGGAAACACTTGCTTTACCGTATTCTTTTTCAGCCAACTTACGCAATGCTTCCAGTTCGGATTCGTCTAATCCAAAGACACGGAGGACTTGACGTTTGTCATTGTCGGTAGTTTTATTCACTCATCCATCCTTTATAAAAAGAAAAACCCGACAGGTACAAACCTGTCGGGTTTTCAAATGTTCTTTATGCAGCTATCTCCCATAAAACATTTCCTGTTGTGCGGGGGATTGTTCAAGTTCGTTTTTGACGCTCATATGCTCATACTGACTTTGGTAAAAATGAAAACGTACTTGCGCCTGTGTATGCTCCGGTAAGCCTTTAATTAACTTTTCTATGCCTTCTTCTAAGTGGCGATATTTTTTCTGATCATTGGCACTAATTTCCGAAAATCTGTCTTCGTAACGTTCTTTTGCCGCCTGTACGCGTTTTTCCAAAGTCTGATTGCCTGGTTCTACAAATTTCTCATTTTCAGACGGCCTTGTTGTATTTGTAGCCTGGTCAATGGATTGATTCTGCTCCCGATCTATTTCTATCTGCTTTTCAAAAGAAAAAATAAATTCTTTGATTTTTGCCGCGTCTTGAGAGGCTTTCAGAATTTCCATAGGTTCTTCCGTCAATACCTTTACCCAATCGCCAACATATCCGGCGTGTCTGTCAGGATTATGCGGTAATCCCAGCTCACGACTCATCATCATCGAAGAAATTTCGGCACGAAGTTCTTCCCGGGCATAAGATGAATCACCGAAGCGACCGCCCATATCTCGATTAAGCCGGTCGGCATGCCCTGTCCAATGCCCAAGTTCATGCAGAGCAACAGCGTAATATTCTCCCTGCCCAAAAAAACGTTCTTTAGGGGGCAGTACTATAAAATCCCGGGTTCGGTTGTAATACGCATCATTGCCTCGATGATGGATAACCGCGCCCGAAGCCTTGAGAAGTTTTTCTGCACGGTCGTGGTCAATCCATACAGGCGGTGCCTTTTCCCATGCCGGTAAACCATCTATCTGTTCGGCATTAAAAACGGTAAAACTTTTGAAATAAGGGTTCTCCAACTGGATTCTTTCTTTAACGGGTTCTCCATTTTCGTCTCGAATAATTTTTCCTTTTTCATCTTTTTGGATCTTCTCGGTATGGGTAATCAGCCTTACTAACCCAGTTCCACGCTCCCCTTTTCGGACTTGTGCGTTCACACTCTGAGCCTGTTTGTAAGTCATCCAGCGCGGATCACTGTAACCTTGAATCATCAAATTTAGACGGTTCATACCGCTATATTCAGTACCTGATACGGGGTTGAAAGGAAAATCTCTACCCATATCAGGCTGCCAGGGCAATTGAAATGGAGCTGTACCCTGCTTAAGTCGCTCGATCAGTTCTTTGGCGATTTTTTCTGCATATTCTTCTTGATGGCTTTTTTTGCGCTCAGTCATTCTTTTTCTCCTCCAAACAGAAAAAAGCCCTGCCATTTCCGGCAGGGCTTACTGTTTATTTCCAAATACTTAAATCTAAAAGCCGTTTGGCCTCCGGTGGAGACTCCGGGTTATCCAAATAAGCTTTCATGGCTTCATAAGACTGGCAGGCGGTCAGATAAGCCTCCTGTTCTTCATGACTTAGATTGAAAAATACCTCTTGCTCTTCAGAAGTGAGTAGGGTATTCCAATCTTCCTGCAAAATATCGGCATACTCTTCCATCTTTCCTCCTTATCTTGTAATTTCCGGATCCTGCCCTCTTTCAGGACTGTATTGTTCCCGGCCTTTTGCCGTCTGCTGTTGCTCTTGTGTCGGACTTGGAATCTGAATCGGATCGGGCAATTTCAGCTTCGTTCCGTGCATATTTTGGGCGGTATGCTCGTAGTAGTTTCTCAAGGCTTTTGTGCGTACATCACCTTCCAGCCCGCGTATTGAATCCATCACACCGCGTTCATACATTGCCAGTTTCTTTTGATTGGGCTTACTCAACTTTTGTGCTTTTTGCATATAATGATCTTTCGCCGCAACAAAGCCTGTATTCAACGCAGCCGCCTTCATATCATCAGTCTGATGCACGACTTCGGCGGGAACTTCTTCCCGACCAATGGAATGAACCGGTACGTCAATATCGGTATCAGCTCGAGGAGAAGCATTGATTGTTCTGTCGGAAGGCAGTGTGCTTTGCGCTTTCAGTCGATCAGCGGCAGACAGCATGGCAGCATCAGGCTGGGTATGAATGCGCTCTTCACGTTCACCCTCGGGTTTAAGCTGTTCCTGCTCCTGTGTAGGCTTCCCCGTTTCGCTTTGAGAGTTACTCTGTTCTGTTCGTTTATGAGGCTCTTGTCTTGGCTGTTCCTTCTCTACTTCCGGGTGTCGTCTTTCCTGCTCACGCACCATCTCCGGCTCACGCACCATCTCCGGTGTAATGCCGTTTTGCGCGTAACGTTCCCGCAACGCTTCCACTCGCTGCAAATCAGCGGCAGTCGGATTATAGCCACTGGTACGGATACCCTGGGCGGCGGCTTCAATAAACATTGCCTGACGGAAATCTTTACTGCCCGACAACTTGATGCTGTCCCAACCTTTGGCTTTGACAACTTCCAACATATCCTTGACTGTTTGCGGATCAGAAAGGGCTGTTTTTAACTGCTTGCCTTGATCTTCAAACAGCACTGTTTTGTGGTCTGAAACGGAATAGAATTTGCCGCCTACGCTGTGGTAACGCGTTTTGATGTTGTCAGGGATACGATATTGCAAGTCTAAAACGACCTTGCGGGCGTTTGGTTCAGTTTCAGACGGCCTATCGCACTTTGGGGCGGTAAATTCCGATTCGGAGCGGGTAGAAGTCTGTCCTTTTTTGTTCTTTTCCTGAATAAACTCATCTTTTAGGGGTGCTTCCCATCCTTGCTCCATTTTATAAAACGTTACGCGTTGTCCATCATGTGTTATACCTTCATAGAATTTAAGCGTACCTTCTTTATCCAAGTCTTGTTGAATTTCTTCGGGTGTTTTGCGTAGATACATGATGTCGGTTGTTGCATCATGCAACTCGTAATGTTTAAAGTCAGACTCACGGTAAACCGTTTCATTGACTGTTTGGGTTCGACCCTCGTATTCAATACTGTTGGTTGTATTAGAAGAGGTCGTCTGAATGTTGTCTTTGTTTTCAGGATTCATGGGGTTCTCCAAGTTTTCAGGTTCAGTACGGCTATTGTTGGCTTTCTCAGCCCTTTCGCTCCATTCTTCCAATTCGTCGGCGATTGCCTGTTCTTGGCTGTTGTCGGGGTTCAAGACGAGATTGACACCTTCTGCAAAGGACTGGCGAACGGCTTCGAGTCCAGCCAGTTTGTGTAGGTCGTTGAAGTCGCTCGGTAAAGGGGGACGCCCTTTTTCATCAACGCCTTTGCCTTTCTGATATTGCTGTATCAGTGTCATAGAAAACTCTGGTTGGATTGCCATGGCGCGGTCGCCTAACAAGGCGGCTGCCTGCCGTGCTTTTTTGATACCGGTTTGCGAAGCATCGTTATCGACCGCAATCACAACAGGGACGTTTTGAGGCAGTTTTTGTGCCAAACGTTCGGCAACGGTAACCATGTTGCCTGCATCAAAAGCAATGATGACGGGCTTGCCCGTGGCTTCGTAGATGCTTGCCGCCGTAGCATAACCTTCCGCCATGACGACACCGACTTTTTCCACATCCTCAGACTTACCGATAAAGGCATATGCTCCCTGAACCTGACCGCCTGCCAAGAAGCGTTTGCCACCATCTTGGTTGATGGATTGCAGATTGACGATTTCATTTTCGTACAGAACGGGGATAATCAGATTGTCGTTGTCCTTATATTCGTTTTGACGCAGACCGGCGATGGCATCCGGGTTGGTAATACCTTTGGCAGCAAGATAGGGATGGCTCAACGAAGCGGGGCGGCTACTATTCCAAATCTTTTGTGCCGTGCCTTTCACCCTCTGTTGCGTCTGCTGCCGCTCCTGTTCCGCCGCCTGCCGCCTTGCCTCAAATTCCGCTTTGCGCCGCGCCTGTTCTTCCACGCTTGGTGGCGTGTAGGGCTTGGCAGGCTGCCAACCGTTCTGCCGCGCCAGCTTCCACACCGTTCCGATACTGAAGCTGCCCGGTTTAAGGCTTTTCCACGTTGATTTGGCGGCACGGTTGTCATAGTTGTCAGCGCGTTGTGACCATTCGTCCCAAAGGTCGTAACCGTTTTCGCCCAGCTCGTCTTTAACGGCCGCGCCAACCTGCCACCAAGTATCGCGATCATGTGAGTCGATATAACTCAAGGCACTGCGGATGTCGTCAATGTCGCTCATATTTCCACTTCCTTATAGAAAAAATAAAAAATAAGGCGGTCTGCATTTCACAGACCGCTTCTCTTATGCTCCGGCTTGGACGTTATCACCTATGAACTGCTTGATAAATGGCAGTGAGTCTTCACCCCAATTTTCCAAAAGTACAGGCATCAGTTCATTGATATATCCCGGCGGGCTATCCGGCGGAATAATCGAGGCTAGGATTGCACCGGCGATTTCTTCTGAGTTTGAAGCATCCTTCCAATGAAAACTGTCCATCTCATCAGGAGACACGAATGTTGCTTTAGACACAGTGATGGGTGATCTAACGTCGGTATGAATATCCAAAACTGGGATCTCCGGCAATGCCCAATTTGCCCGTTTGGCGAATACGGGGTCGGTGTAGTATACGATTTTCTTGGCATAGATCGGACGGCTGTTACCCAAGCTGATGATACAGTCGCTTTTCGGCATCATCTTTAACTCGTCCGGATTCATCACTGCTCGGCGTTGATCACTGGTACTTGTGCTTCGACTTCCTCCTTTCCCTATTGAGCGTGATGTGGATTTGGCTTTGTAAGTCTCGTAACCGATAAGTTTGCTGTATTCCTCGGCATCATTCTGTTCACGCGGTGGATAAACAATTTGGCACCCAAAATTGGTGAAAAATGTGCGTGTTGCATCACGTCCATATAGATTAGTTACCTGAGATGGAGTTTGTATAATCAGCAGAAGACGCAGACCGTAACCGGCGATATACGAGACACCGTGCTGAATGGCTGGAATTACACCCAAGGCGGTAAATTCGTCCATCAATAGGCAACATTGGTATTTCAGCACATCGGAATTGTTGGACGGCAAACCCTGCTCGACGTTTACTGTAATCAGTTGGCTGAAAAACAGGTTCGTCAGCCGGGAAAATACGGCTGTTTCAGTCGGAACAACACCGATATAAACCGTCATCCGTTTTTTGCGTACTTCATCCAAGTAAAAATCGTCGCCACTTGTTGCCGCTTCGACTACCGGGTCAATGAAAATGCCCAAAGGCGCAATCAGTGTCGCCAAAATGTCCGCGCCTGTTTTGGCGTTACCATTGGCAAAGCCCATCAACAAACTACGGCAGTTTTGGCTCAACTGAGTATGTGGCTGTTGTTCGCGCAATGTCATTTCATCTTTAATCCACTCTGCCAACGTCCTACCATCCGATGGTGTCGTCAAACGGAACAGGTTGGCCAACGTGGTTTTGTTTTCAGGTAAAGATAGGTCACGCTCCGATTCCGTCTCAACCATGTAGAGCAATAGACCGGCAAACAGGTTTTGTGCTGATTCCTGGAAAAAGGTCGCACTGCCGTTATCTTTAGACGGCTTTGGGTACATGATGGAAGCAATGTTTTTCACATCTTTGTAGGTATAGGCGGGATTTCTGCGGATATAGGTACAAGGATTCCAACGGTGTGAAACCAAAGGCGCGTTCGGATTGCGTTCGTGTTCCGGCATACGTCCGCCCGGGTTAAACAAAAATACTTCCTGCCCATGTGCTGCACGGTAGCCGCCGGTAATCAGGAAGTTTTCCAGTTTCGGATCAAATACGACCATGCTGTCACGGTAATGCAGGCAGTTCGGAATGACCATGCCGACACCTTTACCGGAACGGGTCCGCGCAGCCAAATATAAAAATTCGTTACCTGACCAACGCAAATAATCGTTACCATATTTCCCAATCAGTAAATCCGGTTCCTCATCTCCCGTAAATTTCTTTTTCAAAAGACCATGCTTTGTGATTTCCATACGATTGGCAAAGCGCGCCGATCCATGCAGTTCACGTTTTGGTTTCATCAGCATTGCTGCACAAATTATCACGGCAACTACAATTGGAATCAGAAGAGCAATAAAGACTGATACTTCAAAGGCCGTCTGAGCGCCAGGTCTCAACCGGTCGTAGTATTTCCAATAGTGGTACAACATGCTAACGGATGGCTCGCTTTTTAAATTCAACCGTGCCGTCATTACGATACTACCTAGGTACATGCCACCAGCAAAACTTATTGGAACAAAAATGCCCAGCATGGCCAAAAGCCCAATTAACTTGTTTTTCATTCTCTAATGCCCCATAAAAAAATATAGCCCGCTTAAAGCGGGCATACGATTACAGCTTGAACTCAAAAACTTACAGATATTCCAAACCGGACACAGTTTCGTTTTGGTTTTTTGTATGAATAATCTGTATTTCTCCAGCCATAATCTCATACACAGTCTTCTCAACACCGTGATGTTCGTAACGGCGTGATTGCAACTTACCTGCAACCCACAAACAATCACCTTTCTTCATGTAGCGACAAACTGTTTCTGCCTGTTTGCCGTACAACACAACATTAAACCATTCGATTCGTTCACGTTGCTCGTTACTGGCTTTATCACGCCATTTTTCTGTATAAGCGAGTGAAATACTGCTTACAGGCGTTTGATTGGGCAGATAACGCAATTCTGGGTCTTTTCCCAAATTACCCATTACTTCAATACGGTTTAGGTATGGCATATTTCTTCCTTAAACTCGGCCACGCATGGCATAAAATTTTTCAACCGGGTCAAAATACAGTTCGGTCATATGAGTCTTTTCAAAATAGGCAACAACATCAATACTGGATTTAACCGAGTTGAGGATATAGTCGTAATCCATTGTCCGGCCGGTTGCCGATTCTTTCGCCAATTGGGCGATACGATAATGAACACTCCGTGCATCATTGGCATGGACGGACATTAGGCCGCCCGGGTGGCCTGTATTTAAGAGCGAGATATAATCCCAAGCCTCGTCGCCACGCAGCTCAGTCAGGAAAACCCGGTCGGGTTTTAAACGCATACAGGCAGCAATCAACATTTTTGCCGTGATATGGCCTTTGTAAAAGAGATGGGCATGATTAAGGTGCATGGGCAAGTCAAGCTCATGCGTGTCTTCCAGCGTAATAATACGGGTTTCTGACGGTACCAAATCGGACAGGGCTTTAGTGAACGTCGTCTTACCGGAGCCGGTACCACCGACCATACAGATATTGAGTTTGTGTTTAATGGCCAAAGCAAAAAAGGCGTTCATATTACGGTTTGCCTTGTGATCCAACATCTCATATTGCCAAGGTGCAAGTTGTACGTCATGTGGTAACTTCATCTTGTCAGAAATATCCCGAAAATATTTGTTGTCTATTTCCATTTCGCCAAGATTAAGGTCGGCTGAAGCTCCAAAGGCAGATACATCTTGAAAACGGGAAACACGATCCGTCTATATGTAATCATCCAATGTAAAACGTGTCTGCGACGGTTTGCGGAAAGCATAGACGATAGTTTTGTCTTCACAGGACGGCGGTATCATGATGTGGCCGCGTTCACCGTCAGGCAGAGTAACGGAGTGGATAGGTTGCTCCATACTGATGTGTTTGCTGTTATAGGTACATAACGCGGTAGCAAGCTGAGTCAAAATCGGCAGTGTCAGCCGGTCGTCTTCAATCCGCTCAAAACCGGCCGAGGTTTCCAAAAAAACTTCGCGTTCCCGGTTAATCAGTACTTCGGTTACGCCTTCTCGGTTGAGATAATCGTCCAAACCTGTTTTGGCCATCAAGTTGCGGACAACCGCATCTGAATGGATAGATGCCTGCCCGTGAAAAGTTGTCGGGTTTTGTGTCATTTGGAATTAGGCTTTCATAAAAAAACCTGCCCCCGGAGGGGCAGGCCGTCTGAATCAGTATCCGTAAGGATTAACCAACTCATATACTTTGCTGAAATCAACATCCCGGGCAACCATGATGTTAATCAGTGAGCCCTGATTAATCGTTCCGGTTGGCGGAATATTGATACTGTTTTTCAAGGCTTCGGTTGCCATCTGTTGCGCGGCCTCGCTCGTATTTTCATACGAGATGTGATTATTATTGCCCGAAGTTCGATTTTGGCGATTACCAACAGCATCACCAATATCACCAATCAAGCTAATCATAATAGAACCGCCGAAACGTTTCCAAAAATGGTATTTAACATAAGCAGCATGACCACTTTCACCCAAAGCCCCTGCACCTGGACTCGCTAGTGGCACTTTTACGCCAGTCGGCGTTTCCAGCTCATTCCATAACACGAAGACTCGTGCTTGTCCTTGCAACAAGGCGGAAGTTTGTTCACCGATGATTTTACTGCCACGTTCGATCAGAAGGGTTTGTCCATTAGCGGAATATACATCTTTCGATACGATACACCGGGTAAATCCAGGCTGGGTTGTTACGATCTTGGTATCCAATCCGCAAGGGATATTCGTTCCTTTGGCCAGCAGATATGTTAAATCTCCACGTTGTTGTGCTTGGGCTGAAGCCGTTACAGTCGCATTCAGTCGTGAACCAAAACTGCCCCCACCTCCCTGTGTAGCACCACCTCCATCCTCACCCCCAAAGAAACTTGGAGAGCTACCTGTATTCAGTTGTGCGCTACTTTCAGATGAAGTGCTGCCCAAGTCAGAGATACTACTATCGAACTTAACTAAAACATTACCACTCATTTTGCGGTCTTTAGGGGTTTGAGAAGGCGTAGTTTCAGATGGTGTGGCTTGAACAGTGCTATCGTAGGGTACTTGCTCCACCGGTTGAACAGTGGGTTGAACTGCACCCGTTTGGACTTGTGAAGCCACTTCCGGTTGAGGCTCGGAAGCACCCTCATCCGGAGCGGGATCTGAAGCGGCTTGTTGATCCATCAGAGCAATTTCCGCTTTATCCTGGGCAAAGTTTTTACTCCCTGTTACTTCAGGAGCAGAAGCAATCTTTGGTTGAGAATCTTCCGCTTCTTCATCCCCACCCGTCATCCCGATCAGTCCCGATACGATGACACCTACCGCAAGAATGCCTACTCCTGCTAAAGCGACCTTACGCATATTATTAGGTGTAGCAGTATTTAGATTCAGTGGTATGCCGGGTTCGATTTTATCGTTCTGAACAGATTGGGATAGGGCTTCAGGCTTTGTAAAATCACCGTTTTCTACGGTATTAGGCTTAGTTTTTCGTTTGAATTTGTCGAAGAATTTCATCTGCCTTCCTTCTCTCTACTAATACGGACAAAATCATGATTGCCGGTGCCGGTTCGATTAAACGTGCCTTGTTCATCGAAGCTACGATTTTCCAAACCAAGCACAGATTTTCCGAGGCGCAAAACAAAATGTTTTGCAGTTTCATGGATTACCACGGTATCGCCCTCCACATGGCTGTTAAGCAACATTTCTGTACCGTCAGCCATAACTTTGTAAATCAGTGGCAGTTCTCGACCGTTATCAAAGCTGAAATAAGTAAAGCGGCCATTATCGTAGGCCGCTGTCGGTGCTAGTGCTTTATTGCCCTTACCCCAATAGTTGTAATTGTACTGAACACTGGATCGATGCCTTGTTCCTTTGATTTTTTCCAAAGCCTTAGCCTGTTTCTGAGCTTCGGCACGCGCTTTATATTCCGCAGTATCAGGATAGACAAATCGAAGTAAATAAGTCGGCTTTTGAACATATTTGCCATTTTTCTTGCCGGTCAGCGACAAATCGAAGGCATATGTTCGTTTTTTGTTAGTTGTAATCAACATATTTGTGGCTGGAGCGGAAGCAACCGGCTTCATATAGAGATTGTTACCTCGAACTGCCAAATTCCAGGCTTCTGTATCACCCATACCCAAGCCGCTTGTATCACCAGTCAGCAATTCACCATCTTCAAGTTGGATTAAAACAGCTTCTCCAATACGAGCATGAACATGAATAACATCATCGGGATTGTACACAACGGTTTGGATGCGGCCGTCTTTAGCCGACCCTTTGGGAACAGATACCGCTCCGGATACAGCAGGTAAAAGTCCCATCAGCAGTAATGCTGTCAGTTTCATTTTTACATTCATCGTTAACCCTTTCTGTTATGGCGCAGTTTCCGGATCGACGCGATAACTTTTGACAATAAAGCCCAATGGATTGATACGGCGGGCTTCCTCACTCATAGGCTGGTTCGCATATTCGTAGCCGATAGTTGCGATCATGTTTTGAACAGGAATTTCCTGATTTAAATCTCCCGAAATCGGTACCATACGTTTTTCAAAACGGACTTGCGCTGTACTACCAATAAAAGTCACGGCTTTTACTTTGGCGACTACCTTGTATTGGTTTTTTAATACCTTATGCGGAGCTTGCGGATTGTCGTTATAGATTTTTGAAAATGCTGCCTGAATCTCAGGGGAACTCATCAACATAACCGCATCGTAGTTATCCTGAATTGTTACCCAGTCATAGCTTTCACGAAGTTGGACGTAACGTGTCAACCAGTGTTTATCCATAACTTCGCCGTAGGATTGTTCCTGATTTTTCATCATCGTTACGATTTCCGTTTGCCCGGTGTTGTTATCGACCTTGATTACATAAGGCCGTGTCTCTTTTAAAGGTGTCAGACCTGCTACTGCTCCAACTGCCAAGCCTGTGATCAAGAGACACGCACCACTGATGCGCCATGCAATTTTTGCTGATTTATGAACACGCACAATTTCTGCGCTTTCAAAACCTTTTGCAGCATTAATAAACTCAATAGCCATTTTGTTATTGCTGGCTTTTTGTGAATTGTCAGGCATCATTTATCCTCTTGCTTGAATAGTTGAATTAATCGGAAAAGGCGTACCGTGAGGTTGAGGAGGCTTTTTTCCGGAACATGCACAAAGTGCGATAGAAAGGGAGAGAAGAAGGATGGTTTTCACGGGGATTTCCTTGATTTATGAATCGATAAGCCCAAAAAAAAACACCCCGATTGGGGTGTTCTTCTCAGATAGATTAATAGGTTGTTGCGTGATATTGCGTTTTTTGAATATTGAAACGATTATCATCGGTTAGAGAAAGAGTTGTACGAAAGTTGTCAATTTTGACTTTCTCTTTAGGAGGTATGTGGATGTCGGTTGATACTGCCGACACATAATATCCCTGTTTGTCATAAATAGGAACGGATACATTAACCACAATCAGACGATTGGTTTTGTTTAAAGCCTCACCAGTAAAGGTTATATCTGCCTGTGGAATCGCCCCCTTATAACTGCCACCTCTTTGGACAACAAGCATTTTCAAGTTTTTTAATTCGTATTGAGCTGTCGATTTACTGCCTAAAGACAAAGTGTCTTTAGCTTGCCCTGCTCCCGAACCGGCCATACCTGAATTAATGCCCGCCAAAGTACCGTTGATGGCGCTGAGGCCGTCAGTCAGTTCAGCACAGGCACTCAAGCCCAAACTCAGGGCTGTTATAGCAGCAAATTTAGTAATCTTGCGATAATCCATATTTAAACCCTTAGAGTATTAATCATCAAAACGAACCGGTACTGGTCGGTCAAGCAGTTTAAAAAATAATCCAAAAATCGATAAACCGATACATAGCCCGGCTAATCTGGCCAAAGAACTTTCCATCAAGTTGCCGAACATACCGATAAACATCAATGTACCCACAGAAAGCAACAACATCCACCAAAGCATTTTAGTTACGAAGGTCATGATCATATTCTCCTAAAATTGGATTATTTCGGTTTGACTTTCCCGCCACCGGGAAGTTTCACACCTTTTGCCCATCTTGCCACAGACATAACGGTTCGACTGAAACCGTTTACAGATGCCCCACCCGTTAAAGCGGAAGAAATCGAAGGAATACTCCAGGCAACCAAAATAAAAATTGTTGTTGATAGGAAAAAGAGCGGAATCAAGCCGACTACCTGAGCAACTGATCCGATCTCTCCAACTACTGCTCTTTCTAATTGGTTCTTGAAAAAATCATTCTGCAATGCACCTAGAATAACGTAAAACACTACTGTAACTGAGTAATTAAGGATTTGTCCTATCCAATTCATGCCCCACTGCCGTGTTGCAGGAAACAACATTGAACCTATAAACATAGGTCCGATGACGATTACCATCGCCAATGATAGTTTGGCAATTAGGTAATAAGCAAATGTAATGAGAAAGAACAAATAAGCCAATATAACAGCAACCGTACCACCAATATAAAGCATCAGCTTATCTGATACTTGTAGCATATCCAAAGAAGAGGCATACGCAAAAATATTCTCCATCATCTTTAAGATATTGTTGCTTTGGGTATCCAACGCGCTTGCAGTATAGGTTGAAGTCCCCAACAATCCACTCAGATTTTCAGGCAACATCCACATGATATTGGCGAGTTTCTGATACTGACTGGAATTGAACGCAAAAGCGATAATCAGCAACCAGCCGATCATGCGCTTACCCAAATCCACGACATTTTCATCAAACCCCCGTTTGTAATAGTCAAACGCGATCAACAGGATATAAATCCCAAAGCCGATTTGAAAAACCGGAGCAATACCGCTGATCATGTTGTTTGATTTTTGGAACAGATTAGTTCCCATACCGTTTAGTAGAAAGTTGGCGAGTTCGGAAAAATAAGAAGTTGTTTCCATAATTTGCCCTATTTTTTTTAGTGCTGCATTCGCTTACTCCCGAATGCAGCACGATAAAGCTACTACTGATTGCAGACCGCATAGTTGCGATCACGGATATGACGTGCCATACATTCTTCACGGGAAGCATACTGGCGCTGTTCGATTTCTTGT
Organism: Neisseria sp. HMSC061H08; assembly: GCF_001836795.1. Lineage (NCBI taxonomy): Bacteria > Pseudomonadati > Pseudomonadota > Betaproteobacteria > Neisseriales > Neisseriaceae > Neisseria > Neisseria sp. HMSC061H08. Next base: position 17,542 of record NZ_KV830581.1, read on the forward strand.
TGTCGTTTATACAACCGATCGAGCATATCCAGCTTGGTTTGATTGTTGGCGATTTTTGCCTGTTCCACAGAAATACGGTTTTGCAGGTCAGTAGCGGCTTTGATGTCTTGTGTATTGTTGACTTCGTCCATCAAGCGCGACAGAGATTTAAGTTGTGTCTCCATCGAGTTAAAGACTTTTTCCATCTCCTTCATGTTATGCACAGCCATTCGTTGCGCCGTTTCAGGGTTATAAGCCTTACTATTAATTACAGACTTATAGTCGATATTTTTTGCGCCTTTATAAATCTCGCTCCACTCGGACGGAATTTGGTCTTTGAGCGTATCCTTCAAAAGATTGCCCATATTGCGCGAACCTGTCATCGCTTTAAACTGTTTAACCTGTTGTTCGTACTGCTGTTTCATTTGTGCGAGTTGCTTAGCCATCTCCATCATCTGCTGAATGAAATTTTGGGCGCGTTGAGCTGCTGCTGCACCATCAACTACCGGAATACCACTAGCTGTAACTGCCAAAGGCATAGCTGCTAAACTCGTAACAAGAAGAGCCATAGCGGATAATTTCTTCAGATTCAATTTCATCATAAGTTCCTTGTTGAAAGCCGCATCAAGCGGCAAAAAAAAAGGCCGTTTGAAATTCAAACAGCCTTCGTTAAATTAAAAGAATATTATGCGGCTCGCGCATTTTTCTTCTCTGCACGGCGTTCTCGCAGGGTTTCAAGAAATGGGCGATACCAAACATCCGGATTTTCACTGCCAACATCTTCCATAATTTGATGCAACAACTCAACGTTATCAGATGAACCTGACAGAAAAGGCATTTCATCATGAAAACCGTACAAATCCAGCATGGCAAATGCCGACTGTTTCGACTGCTTAACCAAGAATGTGCGACTTTCCAGCGAGAGTTTGGAAAGTTCCTCAAACTCTTTTAGCGTCAGGCCACAACGTTCATAGCTGTTTTCAAATTCGGCATCAGGATTCGGCAGAAAGATTTTAGTTGGCGTTTGTTGCACAATCGCCGGGAAAATAGGACAAGAAATCGCATCTTCCGGTGATTGCGACACCAAAATCAACCAGCCGCCGCGTTTACGGTCGGTTTTCAGAATTTTGAGCATGATGTCCTGCAATGCCTCAAAACGTGCCGCATACCAAAATTCTTCAATGATGGAAGCGAGAATGCCGTCTTCTTTAGCAACTTTGTCCATCATGATATTTCTCAGGTGGAACATATACGCTAAAACCGGAGCGGTCGGCGGATAGTCGTCCTTCAGAATATCGGTAAGGTCAAAGCCGACACGGAAGAACTGTTCGGCATCAAACAGGTTCGTTGGGTTGTCCAAGCACCATGCGAACCGTCCGCCTTCACTTTCGCACCATTTGGACAGGCGCATACGCAGTGAGTTGGGATCTGGAACGACAGGAATACTTTGTAACAGATGGCTGAAACGACGGTGTTCGTAATCCATGCTAAACATCGTATCGACAGCGGCCTGAATCTCTTTTTCTTCCGTAGCCGTCAGTTTGCCGTTTTCGTCTGCGCCGCACATACCAACCAAGCTGTACAGGAATTCACGGTTTGCCGGCGTATCGGGCAGTTGAAAAGGGTTTAACCCGGTCGAAACCCCCGCTTCCAACGCAAAATACGAGCCGCCAATGGCACGGATGAATATCTCCATGCCCCGGTCTAAGTCCATCACGAACATATAAGGGTTGAAGCGTTCTGTGAACGCCATCATAGATGTTTGCAAAGTGGTTTTACCCGTACCGGTTGCACCCAACATCAGTGTGTGTCCGGCGATTTTCTCACCAAGGTTGTCCTCCTTCAGATTTGAAAAATGGAAGTTGAAGTCGTAAATCGTTTTGGACGTGGTTTGCAGCGGCATAATTGCCGAACCATCGCCAATCGGATTACCCTGTTTTTTACCGTGCGAGTAGTTGTGTATGCCGAAGGTTGTCGCAAAGTTTGTTGTCGTTTTCGGGTAAGAGCGGGGCTTTTCCTTGCTGCCCGGCACTTGGCTGAAAAACGTCGCCGGAGCGGACAGCCCAGCCTTGGTAAAGCGGTAGCCACCCGCATTCAGGAATGTGGAATAAGCACGCGCACCGTTTGCCGCCGCCTCTTCCGCCGTCTTACCGTACACGACCAACGCCGCATGATAGTCGCCGAACATCAATTCGCCCGAAACGAGTAAACCCTGACCTTGTTCCAACTCTTTCTGCTGCTCCGTTGCCTTGTCGTTGACCGATGTCAGATTGTTCAACTGTTTCTTAATTTCGCCCTGCATATCATACGGATTGATGAACACAAGGCTTTGAGTGAATGTAAACTCACAAGGCAAGCGCAAGATTGATGTCAAGATTTTAGGTTTACTAATCCCAAAGTCTTTCAGATCGAACATTTGTGCAAACTTACGAGTCCCGTTTTGGGAACGAATTTCGCACAAATCCGAGCCAAAATGCAGATTAGCTCCTGGAATAGTCTGATAAGCATCAACGAAAGACAAAGGAATCTCTTCCCGTGTTCCATTAATTAGGCTACCAAAAAACGAGTACACCTCCGAGAAGGCAACACCGTTTTCATTCTTATAGGCAGTCAAAAGATACGGATCGTATGGTTCGAGTGAACGCATCAGAATCTGAATTTGCTCCTCTGCTTCTTTAATACCTGCTTCCAAATAGTCGTTCTTAATCAAAACTGTCAGATGGAATACGTTTTCAAAATAATCCGCTTCCTGAAAGCGTTTCAGATACTTGTCAGCAAACTGCTGACAGAAAGCCGTCTGAAACTTGTACTCACGGTCAAAGACAATCTTTTGGCGTTGCAGCGTTCCCCACACCGCCAAACGGTTGCCCAAGGTTTTGCCCATACCGGCGAGCAGGTTGCGTAACGATACAAACTGCGTGAACAGGTGCTTGTCGTCCACACCGTCAAACGGCAGGCCTTCCATGCGGATAACGAAGGCGAGATGTCCAGTTTTGTAATTAACGATGTTGTTTGTAACGTGTTGGCAGATTTTCGGTAGAAAATCCGACTGTGCCGGTTGCGCTTTCAGAGCATTGCTCAAAAAATCGCTGATAATCACTTTGTTGTCTCCCAAATTTAGTGGCGAGAATGGTGTTCGTGCCGTTGAACAGCCTGGTATTACGGCGGCGCAGGAAGTATTTTGTTTCCAAGCGGTAGATGTTTAAGGCTTGGTCGTCATTGGCACAAATTGTCCGTAAAAAGGCCAAAAACGGCACGGGCAAGAGTAAAAACAATAAAGCCCGCCAGCCGAGGAAATACATCATCGGCAAAGTTACCCCCATACTAATAAAAATACTGGTGGCAACAGCCTCAAGGGGAATGCCGAACATCATTGCCCGACGGTTCAGTCCGTTAAAGGTATGCTGTTCGGTGTGGATATTTTCCTTTTCCATCTGTGTTCCTCAGAATGAAACCGAACCGCCTTTGGTAAACAGATAAGTAGCAAAGGCAATAGATGCACCTGCACCAACCACATACAAACTGAGTTCTAAAAAATCACCCCATGTTTTTCGACCACTTTTTGCTTGTAGAAAAAACCAAAGCATGGTTATACCGCAAATCGTGCCGACAAGAACATAGATGCCTTGGCGGACTTTCACCGCAATATTATTGACATCATTAAACCCGTCTGCCAACGTCATTTGTGCAATTGTCAATAAAGCAACCGCAGCGATAGTTTGGGGATTGGCTACAATTTTTTTGATGTTGTTCATCATTATTTCCTTTTTAAAAGACAAAAAAAAACCGCATTTAGCGGTGATAAGAATTGCCCGAAGGCAGTTAAAACTCTTTAAATACATCCCATTCCGCGTATCGTTTGACGGGTGTTTGGGCTGCTACTTTTACTATGTTTTCAGACGAGCTGTCAGATCGGACAACAGCAGGTATAGGCTTCGGTTTAAAAGGCTGAACAGGGTGTGAAGCCAAAACTGTACGATTGCCGCTCAATCGTGCGTAACGTTCTTTCACGTTGCGGACGTAGTGCTGCGTTTCCCGATAAGGCGGAATGCCACCATATTTCCTGACAGCTCCCTCACCGGCGTTATACCCAGCCAGTACCAAATCAATATTGCAACCATGTGGGCTGGATTTATCAGGAAAGTGGTTACATAAAAAACGCAGGTAGCGTGTACCTGCGATGATGTTTTGTTCCGGGTTGTAGAGGTTTTTAGGATTCACCCCCATTCTTGCAGCAGTGGGAGGTATGACCTGTAACAAACCCCGTGCATTCTTATTGGACAGAGCATAACGGTTTCCTGAGCTCTCACGCCCCATAACCGCCCATACAATGTTTTTGTCCAAACGCTGTAATGCTGCATGCTTTTCAACTAATGCAGCGTATTGAGGGTATGGAGCGTCGGCAATCGCTGATGTTTGGTAAAAAGCAAAGAGTGATGTTGTCAGTATCAATATTCTCTTCATGTTTTTTTCACATCCCTTCCTTTATTTATTCTGAAAAGAAAAAACGAAAATCAAAGCAAATTGAGTAAAAATGCTTGGATTTTCGTTCTGTGGTATGTGTCCGGTTTGTGCCGAGATAAGGCAAAATTAAACTGTATCAGACTGAAGGTGCTGGCTTCAACTCTGTTTAGAAACAATTAGTTATATTTTATTATTTGGACTTTTAATCCGTTGGTCGAGCGTTCGAATCGCTCACGACCCACCAAATATAAAAAACCTGCTTTGAAAAAAGCAGGTTTTTTTGCGTTTGGATTTTAGGATTTTGTTGAGCATATTTTGTTATTGAAACAATCCATAGCACATCAAGCATCAGGCCGTCTGAAAGATATTTTCAGACGGCCTGAAGTTTTATGGAATGGTTTTGAGAAATAAGTTTGTCTAATTAGGGCGGACAAACGTTTAAAACCTAACCTGCGTTTGCAACTGCCTACGATAAACCAATACGGCAGCAGTCAGCGTGGCAAAAGAGAACGCTGACAGCAGGATGAGGTAGCGGCCGATTCCATCCAGTCCGCTGCGGTTGAGCAGCAGTTCTTGAAAAGCCTTTAAGCCCCATGCCATCGGGGAAATCCAAGTGAGTTGCTGCATGGTTTCTGGCATGACGTGTGCAGGCACCATAATGCCACCGATTGCCGCCATCAGGATGATGCCGCCGCCGCCGAGGACGACGGCGTGTTCGGTGGATTTGGCGCAGACGCTGACCAAAAGCGCGTAGCCGAGTGCGGCGGCGCTGACGGCGGCGGACAGCAGCGCGTAGGGAACAAGGCTGCCGTTGAGTATGAGGGCGGGCACGCCGATTTCGGGCAGCAGGTAGCGGCCGAGCAGCAGCATTCCGACAAATTGAAGCTGGTTAATCAGGAAGTAGGGAACAAGTTTGGCGGCAATCAGGCCGGACGCGGAGGCGCGGGCGAGGCGCAGGCGGGTGATGGTGTTGGTCTGGCGTTCCAGCGCCATGACGTTCGACAGCGGTATCATGATGAAAAACATACCGAAAATCAGCCATGCGGGTACGCTGTGCTGTACGGCGTTGGGTTTTTCCACCGTGCCGCTGCCTGCGCTCAGATAGTGTTCTTCCAGCATTTTTTTATCTAAAAAGCTGCGCACGGCGGCGAATTGTTTGTCGTTTTTTTCATCGACTTTTTTCTGGATGTCTTTGCGGATGGAACGGGGCAGTTTTTTATTGTCGATTTTGATGCCGTCGTTGTTGTCGAAATAAGCGTCCAGCCGCTTTTCGGTGTAGTGCTGCTGCAAAACGCCTTTAACCGCCGCCAGCCATGAAGGCTCGGTATCGGGCGGTACATAGATTTGCAGGGCTTTGTTGTCGGCGATTTTGCCGGAAGCGGGGTTCGGGTTGTGCAGTACCAGTTGGAAACGCTTGTCGTGCAGGCCGTTTTGCGCATCGGTCAGTTTTTCAGACAGCATCAGCGTAACATGAATCTGCTCTTTTTCCAGCGCGGCGGCCAGCGCGGTATTGACGCTGTCGTCTGTCGCGCCGACCAACGCAATGCGGCTGTCGGTGTGCGGGTCTTGGTCACGGCTCAGCGCCAACGACATAATCAGCATGAAGGCGATGGGCATCACAAACAACACGGCCAAACCGTGCAGGTCGCGGCAGAGCAGTTTGAGTTCTTTGAGGAGGGAGGAAGTCGTCATTGTGGATTTTGCTTATCTGTTGCTGGCTCGTCTTTGCGCAGGAAATCAAGGTAAAACGTTTCCAGCGAACCGTGTCCCTGCTGGAAGTAGCGGATTTGCGCGCCGCTTTGTTGCAGGGCGGCGTAAACGGCGGCGGCATCGTGCGCCGTTTCCATCATGCCGCGGCTGTCCACTTGCTTTGCACCCAAAGCAGCTAGCGTTTGAGGCGGCAGCGGCGGTTCGACGGTAAAGCGCACGACACCGGTTTGCGTGCTTAGAAGCTCGTCCAAACCGCCGTGGTACACCAGCTTGCCGTGTTGCAGCAGCGCGATTTTGCCGCAAAGCTGCTCGATTTCCGACAGATAGTGCGAGGTGTAAACCACCGTTACCCCCTGCCGTGTCAAATCCGCCACGCTGTCGAGGATAAAGCGGCGCGACTGCGGGTCGATGCCGACTGTGATTTCGTCGAGAAACACCAATTGCGGCGTGTTAATCAGGCCGATGGCAAAATTCAGACGACGTTTAAGCCCGCCCGAAAGATGCTTTGCTGCTTTGTTTTTGTGGGCGGTCAGGTCGGTCTGTTCCAACAGCGCGTTCAGACGGCCTTTGTCGCGCACTTTGTAAAGCGAGGCGAAAAACAGCAGGTTGTCCCACACCGAAAGCTGCGGATAAAACGCGAAATCCTGCGGCACCAAACCGATTTTCTGCCGCTCGCTGCGGCTCAGCAGGCGCAAAGGTTTGCCGTCAAACAAAATTTCGCCCTGCCGCACTTCCTGCAAGCCGGCCAAAAGCGACATCAGCGTCGTTTTCCCCGCACCGTTGTGACCGAGCAGCCCCAAACATTCGCCGTCGGCAATGTCGAACGACACATTGTCCAGCGCGGCAGTTTCGGCTTTGGGATAACGGTGGGAGAGGGATTGGATTTGAATCATGGTTTCAGACGGCCTTAGTATGGATGGAGCATAGTGAAATCATTGACAAAGGCGGCATCAGGTCATCTGCGTACAAACATTCACAGAAAATTTCTTGCTACCGCATAACCCCATTATTTCAATAATCCGCGCCACAAAGCTTCTTCATCATCCGCAATTTTGCGCAGAAATTCAGCGATGTTACGGCAGCCGTTTTCAGACGGCTTTTTGCACTGCTTCACGCACATTGCTGCGAATTGACGCCATTGGTCGCCGATGGCGGTCATTTGTTCTGAGGCCGTCTGAAACGCAGGTTCGTTGCAGATATGGGCGGCTTGTTCGAGGAAGTAGGCGTAGATATAGCGGAAACCTGCGCCGCCGGTACCGATTTCTTCCTGCATCCGCACCAAATGGCCGAGAAACAGTTTTTGGTATTTGTCGTTTTGTTTGGCAGGCAGGGATTCGATTTTTTTGGCCAGCGTACGGATGCCTTTTACGCCGATGAAAAAGACTGGCGCGAGCATATGTTTGGCGTTTTTGCGTATGGCCTTGCGGATAATGGCGGGCAAGTCTGCCATGATTTTTTCAGACGGCCTGTTGTCTTCCAAGGTGTACATCATGCCTTTTGCCGCCAATACGCCTTTGGCAAAGCGCGCCCGTTGCAAATCTTCGGCGGCGCAGCGTTGTACGGTTTCAAATACGGGGTCGCTGATGAGGTAGTCATTGCCGTCTTTTCCGTACACCAAAAGATTGTGTGCGTTGAAATGGAAGCGCATTTGCGGCGGGAAGTAGGGCAGCCAGAAGACGGAGGTTTGCAAACCGGCCAGTTTGCCTGAGGATAGCGCGGCATCCAATGCGGCTTGTCCGCTTTGTGCGTCGGAAAATTTGCGCACGGATAATTTCAGCCCCAATGCTTTGCAGGTGTTTTTGATGATGCTGCGCGGAGCGGTACGGTAAGAAACCAGCGGCATGCCGTTTAATTTGATCAGCGGCATCCAGACAAACGTCAGCGCGTGGGCAATGCCGAAAATCATGGCTTCGTCTAAATTGTGGCCATGGTATTTGAGCAGGGTGGACATCACACCGCTTTCGCAATGGGCGGTATGCTGGTGTGGAAATTCTTGTGTGGTCATAAAATTATTGGTTTTCGTGCAATGTTTTCAGACGGCCTGATGCGGTCGGAATGGGTTTGTTGTTTTGGAAATCAGCGCGCTTCTTTGGACGCTTCCTGCTCGGCTTTGTAGCGGCGCAGAAATTCGATGGCGGCGGCTTTTTCGGCTTCGTTGCCGTATTTGGCATCACGTTGGGCGCGGCGCAGTTCGGCGCGTTCTTTGGCTTCTTCGATTTGGCGCGCTTTGAAGTCTTCGCGGTTGTCGGAGGAGACGAGTTTGTCCTGTTGCGATTGCGCTTTGGCCATGGCTTTGGCAATCAAATCCATGGGGTTGAATGCGGCGCTTGGTGCGGCTGTTTGGGTTTGTGCCTGTGCGGCCTGTTTGGCTTTGACGGCGGCTTCGCGTTGCGCCAGCAAGGCTTTGCGTTCGGCATCGTCGCGCTGTTTGCGCGCGGTATGGTGTTCAAAACGGCTTTGTGCGTGTTCGGCGGCGGCAAAGCGCGGTTCGGCAGAGATGCTGAAACGGCGTGCGGACGGCAGGAAGGGCTGCGATACGGGAACCATGTCGATGCAGTCGACGGGACATGGGGTAACGCACAAGCCGCAGCCGGTGCATTCGTCGCTGATGACGGTGTGCATCAGTTTGGACGCGCCCATGATGGCATCGACAGGGCAGGCGCGGATGCAGGCGGTACAGCCGATGCAGACGGCTTCGTCAATCAGGGCTACGGCTTTGATTTGTGTTTTTGCAGGCGCGAGGTATGGCTTGCCCAACAGGTCGGCAATGTCTTTCATGACGGTTTCCCCACCCGGCGCGCACAGGTTGACCGGCGCTTCCCCTGCCGACAGGGCGCGCGCATAGGGTAAGCAGCCTTCATAGCCGCACTCACGACATTGGGTTTGCGGCAACAGGCGGCTGATGCTTTGGATGGGAATGGTCATCATGGATAGTCAAAATCGAAAAGGTGCATTATATCAGATTGTTGCGTTTATTTTGGCGAAGCCCGCTTTGCTTATTTTAGCGAAACCCGCTACGCTTGTTTTCAGACGGCCTAAGTCGGGTTTGCGTTATAATTTTGAAATGGATTTATTCGGGTAATTAGGAATGACGGCTACACTTTGCCCCTGTCAGTCGGGGCGCGTTTATACGGAATGTTGCGCACCGTTTCATGCGCGTGAGGCGGCGGCCTCGACGGCGGAAGAGTTGATGCGTTCGCGTTACAGCGCGTATGTTTTGCAGGAAATCGACTATATCGTGGATACGACTGTCCCTGCGCAGCAGAATTTGTTGGACAAGCAGGATTTGGCGGCATGGAGTAAGCAGACGCAGTGGTCGGGATTGAAGGTTATCCGTCATGTGCCGTTTGGTAAGCTGCATGCTTTGGTCGAGTTTGAGGCGTATTTTGAAGAGAATGGGCAAACCGAGTGCCATCATGAATTGTCGGCGTTCGTGAAAATAGACGGGCGTTGGTACTTTATTGATCCGACCGTTGCTTTGCCGACGATGAAACAGCCTTGTTTGTGCGATTCGGGCAAAAAGTTTAAGGCGTGTTGTGGACAGTTTTTCAAATAGTAGTGTAAACAGGCCGTCTGAATGTTCAGACGGCCTGAGCTGTTTTTTCAGATAAAAAAAACCATTCATACTAAGGGAGAAGTATGAATGGCCAATACATTGCGGGAAAACGTCTTACTTGCTGCACCGCCCAAAAGGGATGAAAGAGCGGTGTTGTGTCAGCGATTAATATTCTACCGTTTTTAGTATTAAATGCTGTTAAGAAGTGAAATAATTTCAATAAGTTGCAAGATAATCGTGATTTTTTGAAGATAAACGGTATTTTTACTGATTTTCTCGAATCCATTTCACCCATTGTTGAAACAGCTCGGGTTGCAATGCGGCGATGACGGAACGCTTGAATACATGTTCGCCGCTCCAAAAATCGTCGCCTTCCAAAGTGGTCAGGCAGCCGCCGGCTTCTTCAAAAATCAATGCGCCGGCAGCGTAGTCCCACAGCTTTTGTCCACCGTGGATGTAAATATCGTAGCGGCCGCTGGCAAGGTAGCACCAATCGAGCGTGCTGCTGCCCATGCTGCGGATTGTGCCGAATGGGGCAAGGGTATTCATGCGGCTGGCGAGTTTGCCCGAACGCAGGTATTTGATTTCTACGCCGGCAATGGATTCGTTGAGTTTTTTGTTTTCGGAACGCAGCGGCAGCGGCGTGCCGTTGAGAAATGCGCCTTTGCCGCGTTCGGCATAGAAACATTCGCCGCTGACCGGATTATAAATCACGCCCAATTCGGCGTGGCCGTTTTTAACCAGTGCGACGGATACGGCAAAATGCGGCAAACCGTTGACGAAGTTGTTTGTGCCGTCGATGGGGTCGACAATCCACAGGCCGTCTGAATGTTCGTTCCACAAACGGGTTTGCTCCTGAACGCTCATCTCCTCGCCCAGCATCGGACAATCCTCCAATAAGGGCAGGGCGGCGGCAAAAGCGGTTTGTGCGGCCAAATCTGCTTCACTCAAAACCGAGCCGTCTTCCTTGCGTCGTGACGGCGTGTTCAGAAAACGCGGCATGACTTCGGTTTGGGCGATGTGGCGGACGACTTTCTGTAAACGGTATAGCACGGCGTATCCTTGTTTTTTGCAGTTTTGCGCGACAGTGGATTAAAATTCGGGAAGTTTCAAATTATAGTGGATGAAAGCGAAAGCAGGCAGGAGTATGTCGCCGTGTTTCAACTTCATTCATGAAATTTTAAATTTAAATTATATACATGAATAAAGCAGGAAACCATGCCCCGATTTTATGTTGATTTTGCCTTAAGCCCCGACAGCGTGGTCGAATTGCCCGATAATGTGGTGCGCCATCTGAATGTATTGCGCGTGAAAAACACGGAAGAAATCGTGTTGTTTAACGGCAATGGCAAGGCATATCCGGCTTTGCCCGAAGTTTTGGAAAAACGCCGCGCCAGCGTGCGGATTTTGCGTGAAGAGGCAACGGACAACGAATCGCCGCTGAACATTACGTTGGTACAGGCGGTATCCGCCGCCGAGCGCATGGATTTCACTTTGCAGAAAAGCGTGGAATTGGGCGTGGCAGAAATTCGTCCGGTCATCAGCGAACGCTGTGTCGTCCGCTTGAGCGGCGAACGCGCTGAAAAGCGGGTGGCGCGTTGGCAGGAAATCGTCGTTTCGGCGTGTGAACAAAGCGGCCGCAATATTGTGCCGAAGGTTTTGCCGCTGACGACTTATGCACAGGCTCTGCAGCAGTTGCCTCAGGAAACGAGCAAACTGTTAATGAGCTTGAACCGCGCACAAAAACTGAGCGATGTTCGGCCGCAATCCGGTAAGGTCGTGTTTATGGTCGGCCCGGAAGGCGGCTGGACGGAGAAGGAAGAGCAGCAGGCATTTGATGCCGGTTTTCAATCCGTTACGCTCGGCAAACGGGTGTTGCGTACCGAAACCGCCTCACTTGCGGCCATCGCCGCCATGCAGACGCTTTGGGGCGATTTTGCATAAAGTTCAGGCCGTCTGAAAACGAGCGTAGCGAGTTTTGTTAAAACAAGCTGTTGCTTCATGAGATAAAAATGGGAGTTTAAAAAATGTCTTACACCTTTACACTGGCCGAGCACGAGCTGGAAGCGGAATTGAAAAAGTTAATCGTGCAAGAGGCCGATAAGGCCGACGATGTGGATATGGATGATTTCACCGACGATGCACTTTTGTTTGGTGATGACAGTCCGGTTGGTTTGGATTCGCTTGATGCGCTGCAGATCAGCGTTGCCTTGCAACAGTATTTCCAAGTGCGCCTGCAGGGCGACCGTATGGTGCGCAAACATATGATGTGCGTACGCGATTTGGCGGCGTTTATCCGTACGGAGCATGGCGCGTGAGTTGGGTTTGCGGTACGGCGGCCACTTCTGCCTTAAATCCGCAAGCGGATTTCAGACGGCCTGATGCGGTGTCTTATACGTTTTTAAACCAACCGCAGCAGGCTGCTTATTTTCGTGCATTCGCCGACGACAGTTTAGGGCGGAAGGAATTTGCGGATATTGCCGAACAACATTTGCGCCGAGCCGCCGAAAATGCAGGCTGGCCGTCTGAAAGTTGGCACGATGCGCCGGTGTTTATCGGTTCCAGCTCCTATGCCATCTCCGAATATGAAAACCGCCATCTTTCAGGCAATAGGGCGGCAGAAGAACACAATCTGCTTTATCTTGCCGAAGATTTGCGCCGGCGCAGCGGCAATCGGCAGATTTTCAGTTTCGCTACTGCCTGCACTTCATCCGCCCATGCGCTGATTCAGGCGGATAATTGTGTGCGCGGAGGGGCGGAGCGCGCCTTTGTGCTTGGTATTGAAAACCTCAACCGGCTGACTTTGCTGCATTTTCACAGCTTGGGTTTGCTGGCCGAACAGTATCAGCCTTTTGGCGGAAACGGTTTGATTTTAGGCGAAGGTATTGCCGCGCTTGCCTTATCTTCCGCTGCTCCTGAATCTTCAGGCCGTCTGAAACTTATCGGACACGCCGCCAATACGGGTAATGACCTGATTCAAAGCGATGGCCAAGCGCAAGAACAGGTGATGCGCCGTGCTTTGGGTGTTGCAGGCATTGCTCCTGAAAACATTACGGCCGTTAAAACACACGGCATCGGCACGTCTGACAGCGATGCCGCCGAATTGGCCGCACTGGAAAATATATTCGGTATACTGCCGCCTTTGATGGCGTTCAAGCCGCAGATCGGACACACGCTTGGCGCAACGGCAGCCCTTGAAACAGCCCTGCTTTTATCCGCTTTAAAACAAGGCGGAAGCAGCGATTATCAGGGGCGGGAAATTCGTTTTTCTGAGTGTGCGGCTTCACAAAAAGGCGGTTTTTTCTGTTTGGCCAATCAATTTGGTTTTGGCGGCAGCAACACATCTTTGGTATGGCAATGGCAACCGTAAATCCTAATATCCGTATTACTGCCGCCGTGCGTTTTGATACTGACGCCGGCACCGGCGGTAAAATCCTCAAACAAACCTTAAAGCAACAAAGCGGTATAGATACCCGCCGCCTCAGCCGCTTAAGTTTGATTGCAGCGCTTGGTGCAGGGCAACTGAAGGAACAAAGCGAAATCCGCCCTGATTGCGCCGTTTTTCTCGGTACGCCGTTTTCTTCGCCATCCGTGTTTGAAAAAATGGCAGACAATGTGCTGAACCATCACGCCGCGATGCCGTTTGACTTTATTGCCAACCTGCACAACTCCCCTGTTTTTCATGCCGCGCAAGCGTTAGGCACGCATGGTGCAACTTTGGTTGTGGCTGTCGACAACAATGTAGATACTTGCTTTCATCCATTGTTGCTGGCGATGCAATCTGTGCAAAATGGCGGTCAAGCTGCGGTTGGTTGGACATATGAGCATCAAGCAGCTCGTGCTGATACCCATGAAGGCAGTATTTGGATGTTGCTTGAAGCCGGTGAAGAGCAGGGCGTTCCAGCCGTGTTGAATGATGAAGTGATGCAGGCTGATAGGCCGTCTGAAAAGCCGCGATATTATTGGCAAGGTGTCGCCGATTGGATAGAAGCAGTAATGGAGCACGAGGGTAGGGATGTGAAGAAATGTACTTTGGCGTGATCGACAAATGGTTTTAGAGAAAGTATTTGTCTTTTGGATAAATAAGGTTTGCACCATTAAAAAGGCCGTCTGAAATATTTTCAGACGGCCTTTTTGTATCAAAAACCAATCAACGAGACATCTCGCCTTGAATAGCACGGATATTTGCTTTGCGGTCGTTGATGGTACGGGTCAGCTGTTGGATTCTAATCTGATCGCCTTTTTGTTTGGCCGCATTCAGCTGTGTTTGAAGGCGGATAATAGCGGTCTGTTCGTTGCGAATTTCCCCTTGTAATACCTGTTTACGTGTTTCTTTAGGTTTAGGTTGTGGTACAGCAATGGTTGCAGGAATGGTACGAATCGGTGCTTTGCGGCGGATGTCTTGCTGGCTATTTTGCTTGGCCTGGCGTTTCTGTATGCTGTTGCGTAGGAGGATATTCAGACGTGGATTAGCAGCTTCGGCAGTATTGGTAACGCCACCGATCGGACCATTTAGCAGAATTTTGATGTCGTTATCGACATCTTTATCGCTGAAGAGTGCATCAGTGGATGGTCCATATGCTTTGGGCAATGGGGTCTTGGTAGGCTTCGTTGGAATTGCTGCTGCCGCTGGTATGGGTTCGGTCGGCTTGACCGAGTCTGTCAGTGCGAAAATCTCGGTTGTAGATCCTGTTAATATATTGGTTTTGTCGGACGATGCAGAAGAGTTTTCAGCGTTAAGTGGTTTGGTTACTGTTTTTTTAATATTGGTTTTGCGGTTTATCGATGTTTTGGAAATAGTTTTTTCTGTGTATGTAACTTCAGTTTTGGCCGGTTCTTCGGCTGTTGTACTTTTTGCTGTCTTATTGTCCAATCGCTCCAAATCTAGAGAATGATTCAGGAATTGGGTGGTGGTAGCTTGGTCAGTGTGCACGTTCGGGGCGGCGAGAGTTTGGGTAGATGTCTGCTCAGTATGAGGAGAGAAAAAGCTATCCGATCTATGACTTTCCTGAGGGGTAGTTTGTGCCTGAGCGATAGGTGCAGAGGGGTATACTTGAACAACAGGTGTGGTATTGAATATGGCGAAAGTATTAACGGGATATTGCTTGGTTTCAACAGGAGCTATTGCCGTTTGTGTTTCTATAACAGGAACATAGTAATCAGCCGTTGATCTAGTAGTTTTTTGGTTTGTTACTCCTGTTTTATCGAAAATGTTCTGTGTTCCAACCAATTTCGGATCTGTTTGTTGTTCTGTAAGAGTCGAATTCAAATTTAGCTGCTCAGCGTTTGTTTGAAATACATTTGTTTCTACTGGGCTGTACGAATCGGTAACGCGGCAGGTATTGTTGATCTGGTGTGAGGTATAAACAGTGATGCCTTCAACATTGCAGACATACTCGGCAGCGTTGGCGGCGGCGGGGAGGGTCAGGCTGAGGGCAATGGCGGTTTTGCAGAAAAACGGTTTCATAAAGGCAATAGAATCAGGTTGTTTTTTCAAAGTGCAATTATACTATGTACATTGTCAGCAACCGCCAACTTATTTTTAGGCGGTGTAAAACTGCGGCTGAAAGGTTGAAAATCGAAATAAAAGGTCTTAGGCCGTCTGAAATTTTCTTTCTCTAAAGTTTCAGGCGGCCTTTGTTGTCATCGCGTATTAAGCGTTCAACAGGCTTTCGTCCAATGTCAGCTCTTCGTTTTTATTGACGGCTACTTTGCGTGCCAAAACGTTTTGCGCGATTTCGTGCGCTTCGGCAAGCGAGTGCATCAGATAAGTACCGCATTGGTATTCGTTCAACTCGGGGATTTTGCTTTGGTCTTGAACGGTCAAAACATCCTGCATTGAAGCGAGCCATGCGTCGGCCACTTTTTGCTCATCGGGAGTACCGATGAGGCTCATGTAGAAACCGGTACGGCAGCCCATCGGGGAAATGTCGATAATTTCGACGCCGTTGCCGTTTAAGTGGTCGCGCATAAAGCCGGCGAACAAATGCTCCAGCGTGTGAATGCCTTTTTCGGGCAGGATTTCTTTGTTGGGAATGCAGAAACGCAGGTCAAATACGGTAATGGTGTCGCCTTTGGGTGTGGTCATGGTTTTGGCCACGCGTACGGCAGGGGCGTGCATACGGGTGTGGTCGACTTTGAAACTGTCTAGTAGGGGCATTTGGGTATCCTTTGGGGTAAATAGATTTTTAGCGGGTCGGATTTAAAGATTCAATCACAATTTGGCAATATTGACTGCTTCGCCCGAAGCCGCACTCAGTGCTTCGTTCAAAACATCGTAGAAATCCCGTCCGTCGCGTGTTGCCAGCCATTTGCCGTTTTGCTCGGCGAAATGGTAGCCGCCGCTTTTGGCGGCAATCCACAATTCTTGGTTGGGCGTGTGGCGGTTGACGATGATTTGCGTGCCGTCTTCGGCTTCGATCGTCAGCACGTTTCCGGTAAACTGGCAGTCGAAATCCCAGCCGTTTTCGTCGATTTGGTCTTCGATGTGTTCGAACAATTCTTCGCTCATGCGGATGAATTCGCTTTCGGTCATCATGGCTTTTTGTGTGGTTTTTGTTTAAGATACCGAATCTTGCCACATTCGTAATGATGAAGAAAGTTTTACTGATGAAATACGGCGTATTTTTTGCAGCGGCAACGGCTCTGCTGCTTTCTGCCTGCGGCTACAAAGGCGACCTCTACCTGCCCAAAGAAGGCGACAAGGCGCGCTTCGGCGTGATTCAAACCGGCTTGAAATTCGATACGGCCAAAGAACCAACCACTCAAATCAACGATTAAAAAAGACTTCAGAAACATGACCTTATTCTGCGAACAACTCCCTTATACACACCTTGCCGAAGAGTTTGGTACGCCGCTTTATGTGTACAGCAAATCTGCGCTGACCGAGGCATTTGAAAACTACCAAACTGCGTTTGCCGCTTTAAATCCGCTTGTCTGCTACGCAGTGAAAGCGAATGGCAATCTGAGCATCATCAAGCACTTTGCTTCTTTGGGGAGCGGTTTTGACATTGTGTCCGGCGGCGAGTTGGCGCGTGTTTTGGCGGCAGGCGGCGATGCGGCGAAAACGATTTTTTCCGGTGTGGGTAAGAGTGAAGCAGAAATTGAGTTTGCGCTGAATGCAGGCGTGAAATGCTTCAATATGGAGAGCATTCCCGAAATCGACCGCATTCAGAAAATTGCCGCGCGTTTGGGTAAAGTCGCTCCGGTTTCCCTGCGCGTCAACCCTGACGTCGATGCTAAAACCCACCCTTATATCTCCACCGGCCTGAAAGCCAATAAATTCGGTATTGCCTATGTCGATGCGCTTGAGGCCTATCGTCATGCTTCCCGACAAAGCCATTTGAAAATTGTCGGCATCGACTGCCATATCGGCTCCCAACTGACCGATCTCAGCCCGCTTGTCGAAGCCTGCGAACGTATCTTGGCCTTGGTCGACCAACTGGCAGACGAAGGCATTGTGTTGGAACACTTGGACTTGGGCGGCGGTGTTGGCATTGTTTACCAAGATGAAAATGTGCCTGATTTGGGCGCGTATGCCCAAGCCGTTCAAAAACTGATCGGTACACGCCGTCTGAAACTGGTTCTCGAGCCAGGCCGCAGTTTGGTTGGCAATGCAGGTGCGTTGTTGACGCGCGTCGAGTTTGTCAAACATGGCGAAGAGAAAAACTTTGTGATGGTCGATGCGGCAATGAACGATTTGATGCGTCCGGCGCTTTATGATGCCTATCATCACATCGAAGCGGTCGAAACCAAAGACATTAAGCCTCTGACAGCCAATATCGTCGGCCCGATTTGCGAAACCGGCGACTTCCTCGGCAAAGACCGCACCATCGCCTGCGAAGAAGGGGATTTGCTGCTTATCCGCAGCGCCGGTGCGTATGGTTCAAGCATGGCGAGCAACTACAACACGCGCAATCGTGCGGCGGAAGTATTGGTTGACGGCAGCGGATACAAACTTATCCGCCAACGTGAAACCGTTGAGCAGCAAATGGCCAACGAATTGGCTTGTTTGTAAGATTTGATTGTTTAAAAGGCCGTCTGAAAGCTTGATTGACTTTCAGACGGCCTTTGTTATGAAAGAAAAGGGCATGTATCAAACATACCCTTTTTTAGGTTATCAATAATGCGGCGGAATCTCATCGCGCAGGCTGTACGGTTCGCGTTCGCCGTTTGCGCCTTTGTCCTGCATCCGTTGATACAGCAGCCGCAACTGGCCTTGTTGCAAATCCAAAGCCTGCTGCATCTTGGCGATGGTGTCGTTCAGGCTGCCGATTAAATCTTCCTGCAAGGCCGTCTGAATTTCCAGCTCGGTGACGCGGTGTTCCAATTCCTGAATATTGCTCATATTACAGCACCATCGCGGCAATCCAGCCTGCAACCATCAGCGGGATATTGTAGTGGATAAAGGTTGGGATAACCGAATCGCGGATGTGGTCGTGCTGACCGTCGGCGTTCAGACCCATGGTCGGGCCGAGCGTCGAGTCGGAAGCAGGGGAGCCTGCATCGCCCAGCGCACCGGCGGTGCCGACGATGGCGACGGTCGCCATAGGCGAGAAGCCCAAGCTAATGCATAAAGGCACATAAATCGCGGAAATAATCGGCAAAGTCGAGAAAGACGAGCCGATGCCCATGGTCACCAGCAAGCCGACGCACAACATGGTCAATGCGGCCATGCCTTTATTGCCGCCGAACAAAGCCATGCTGCGCTCGACCAAAGGCTGAATGTCGCCGGTCGCGTTCATTACAGCGGCGAAACCTTGCGCCGCAATCATAATAAAGCCGACCATCGCCATCATTTTGATGCCTTCGCCGAACACATCGCTGGCGGCGGAGCGGTTCATCACGCCCAACATCATAAACACGGCAAAGCCCAACATAGCGCCCAATACCAGCGAACCATCGTACAAAAGCTGAATGGCAAAACACACGGCAATCGCCACGGCCGCCACCAAGCTGCGATAGGTTGACGGCTCTTGTTGTTGCACTGCTGCACGGTTGTCTTCCGTGTCAGTAGTATTGTTTTGATAAATACGCGGTTTGCGGTAGTGCCAAAAGGCCAGCAGCAAGCCGGACACCATGCCCAAAGCCGGAATCGCCATTGCATGCATCACATTGATGCCGCTGGTGTCCATGCCTGCCGAGCGGATATTGCCCAACATGATGTCCTTCAAGAAGATGGCACCGAAACCGTAAGGCAGGAACATATAAGTCGTTACCAAGCCAAACGTAATCACGCAGGCCACCAAGCGGCGGTCGAGTTTCAAACGGTTAAACACCAACAGCAGCGGCGGAATAATCATCGGGATAAACGCAATATGAATCGGCACAACGTTTTGGCTCATCACGCCCATGCACAAAATAATCGTCAGCAGCAGCCATTTGACCGCGCCTTCGCCTTTCGCATTGCCTTCGCCGCTGTTGAGTTTGCGGATAATCACGCCGGCGAGCTGTTGCGGCAGGCCGGAATGCGTGATGGCCATGGCAAACGCGCCGAGCATGGCATAAGACAGCGCGATTTGCGCCCCGCCTTTCAGGCCTTCGTTAAAAACAGGAATAATCCCTTGCTGCACCACATCTCCGGCCGCGTTGGTTACATTCTCCAAAGGCATACCGGCCACCAAGCCGCCGATAAACGCGCCGACAGCCAAGCTGAGCACCACATGCACGCGCGATAAAGACAGCACAAGCATGATGATGACCGCAATTACAACCGCATTCATATCGTTCTCCGTTGTTTCAGACGGCCTGTTATGTAAAAACAGGCAATCGTCTGTTTACATATTACAAATAAACATCATAACCCAAGCATGAAGCCTTTGCAAAAAACGGCAGGCCGTCTGAAAAACGGAGCATCGGTTTCAGACGGCCTGCCGTGAACCCTTATTCAGCGTTTTAATATGGCGTGCGGTTCTGGCGATAAAAATAGCCAAAAAACACGCGCTTCCTATTCTTTGCATAGGGTACCAATGTTAAAATCGACACAATGTCTCGGTTTCGGGTTTGTCACTGAAATTAAAGCATTTATTTCTAAAACCCAATTCAATCATACACAAACAAAGGAAAGAAGTGATGGATATTCTGACGCGGCTGCACAATCTGCCGCCCTCCCGCTTTCATTACAAACTTCTGGTTTTGGTCGGCATAGGTTGGCTGTTTGATGCCATGGATACAGGCTTGGTGTCGTTTGTATTGCCGGCTTTGGGCAAAGATTGGGCGTTGGCTCCGGCGCAGTTGGGTTGGATTGTCAGCATTGCCTTTGTCGGCATGGCTTTGGGCGCGGTATTCAGCGGCTGGCTGGCGGACAGGTTCGGACGGAAAACCGTTTTTGCCGGCACGATGGTGGTGTACAGCATTGCCACAGGTTTATGCGCGCTTGCGCCTGATTTGACGGTTTTGCTGGTGTGCCGCTTTTTTGTCGGTGTCGGTTTGGGCGGCCAGCTGCCCGTCGCCGTGTCGTTGGTCAGCGAATATGCACCGCCGAAAGTACGCGGCCGTTTTATTGTGTTGCTGGAAAGCTTTTGGGGCTTGGGCTGGCTCTCGGCCGCGCTGGTGTCTTATTTCTTTATTCCGCAAACCGGCTGGCACAGCGCGTTTTTATTCGGCGCCTTGCCCTTGTTTTATGTACCGTTGGTGTTGAAATTCGTTCCTGAATCCGTGCCTTACCTGCTTTCCCGCGGCAAAACCAACGAAGCGCACCGTTTGGTATCCGCGTTGGAAATTCAATCGGGCATAACGCCGCCGACAGAAGCCGTTGCCGCACCGGCCGCCCCGCGCGAACGCATCCGCTTCTTCCAACTTTGGCAACATCCGTTTGCACGGCGCACGCTGATGCTGTGGCTGGTTTGGTTCGGCATCGTGTTTTCGTATTACGGCATTTTCACTTGGTTGCCCAAACTGCTGGTCGAACAGGGCAATACTGTGGTTAAAACCTTTGAATATGTGCTGGTGATGATTGTTGCGCAACTGCCTGGCTATATTGCCGCCGCGGCTTTGGTGGAAAGAATCGGCCGCAAAGTAACGCTGGCAGGCTTTCTGGCCGCGTGTGCCGTGTGCGCATGGTTTTTCGGGCAAAGCACAACTGCGGCCGAAGTCATGATTTGGGGCAGCCTGATGTCCTTCTTCAACTTGGGCGCATGGGGCGTTTTGTACACCTACACCCCCGAACTCTACCCTTTGCGCTTCCGTGCCTTCGCATCCGGCTGGGCAGGCGCCATCGGCCGCGTCGGCGGCATACTCGCGCCCATGGTGGTGGCGGCGATGGTTGGCAACAGCGGCGGCTTCGGCAATATCTTTATGATGTTTGCGCTGGTTATGCTGCTGATTGTGGCGGTAATCTTGGTATTGGGTGAAGAAACCAAAGGCCGTACGCTGGAAGACATCAGCCAATAAAAGATAGACATGAAAAGGCCGTCTGAAAAAGATTTTCAGACGGCCTTTGTTTATTTGAGTTTGTAATTTTAATACATCGATTTTCTGTTTTTATCTTAATTATCGAGGAAAGCGACGAAGAATAACCGTCTTTGTTTTTGCGTAGATAAAAATATTATACTTCAAAGAATTAAAATGAATAAACGATAAAATGGCCGTCTGAAAAGTTCAATCATGGTTTGTGATGTAGGTCAAAGCAAAATGTAACTAAATTACCTATAGTTATCGTAGTGAAAATTTATTGATCTTATTGCCACCTTTTATTAAGGAGATACACTATGAACGCATCAGCCGACAACGTCGTCAGCCCAGCCGTAGCCGAGGTAAACAGCCTGGTTGACAAGGGTTTACGGGCATTGGACGAGTTTCTTAAGCTCGATCAGGAGCAGATTGACTTTATTGTGGCCAAAGCCTCCATTGCTGCGCTGGACAAACATGGTGTGCTCGCCATGCACGCGGTGGAAGAAACTGGACGCGGCGTGTTTGAGGATAAGGCGACGAAAAACCTGTTTGCTTGCGAAAACGTCGTGCGCCGCCTGCGCGATTTGAAAACCGTAGGCGTCATCAGCGAAAACGATGTAACCGGTATTACTGAAATTGCCGATCCGGTCGGCGTGGTTTGCGGTATCGTGCCGACAACCAATCCGACCTCCACCACCATTTTCAAATCTCTCATTGCGCTGAAAACCCGCAACCCGATTATTTTCTCGTTCCACCCGTCCGCCCAGCAGTGTTCCGCCCATGCAGCGCGTATCGTGCGCGATGCGGCGATTGCGGCCGGTGCGCCGGAAAACTGTATCCAGTGGATTGAAAAGCCGTCTATGGAAGGCACTTCCGCGCTGATGAAGCATCCGGGCGTGGCAACGATTTTGGCGACCGGCGGCAATGCGATGGTGGAAGCCGCGTATTCCTGCGGCAAACCTGCGCTCGGCGTCGGGGCGGGCAACGTACCTGCTTATGTTGAAAAAACGGCGGACATCAAACAGGTGGCACACGATATTGTGATGTCGAAATCTTTCGACAACGGCATGGTGTGCGCCAGCGAGCAAGCGGTGATTGCCGATAAAGAGATTTACAAAGAGTTGGCCGAAGAATTCAAATCTTACGGCGTGTACTTTGCCAACAAAAAAGAAAAAGCCATGCTCGAAGAGTTTATCTTCGGCGTAACGGCGAATTGCGCCAGCTGCGGCGGAGCGAAACTCAATTCTGCGGTAGTGGGCAAACCGGCGGCATGGATTGCCGAGCAGGCCGGGTTTAAAGTACCTGAAAAAACCAACATCATCATCGCCGAATGCCGCGAAGTCGGTCCGAACGAGCCACTGACCCGCGAAAAACTTTCGCCTGTTTTGGCCATGATTAAGGTGGATTCGACCGAACAAGGTTTGAAGTTCGCCGAAGAAATGGTCGCCTTTGACGGCTTGGGACACTCCGCCGCCATCCATACTGCCGATGAAGAATTGGTCAAAACGTTCGGCTCCCGCGTCAAAGCGCTGCGTGTGATTTGGAATTCGCCTTCCACCTTCGGCGGCATTGGCGACGTGTACAACGCCTTCCTGCCTTCTCTGACCCTCGGTTGCGGCTCTTACGGTAAAAACGCCGTCGGCGGCAACGTCAGCGCAGTCAATCTGTTAAATATCAAAAAAGTAGGCCGTCGGAGAAACAACATGCAATGGTTCAAAGTGCCCGCCAAAATCTATTTTGAACGCGATTCCATCCAATATCTGCAAGACATGAAAGACTGCGAAAAAGTCATGATTGTGACCGACCGTTCGATGGTTGATCTGGGCTTTGTCGATAAAATCACCCACCAACTGCATCAACGCAAAAACAAAGTGACCATCCAGCTGTTTACCGACGTCGAAGCCGATCCGAGCGTCCAAACCGTCTATAAAGGCACGGATTTGATGCGCAGCTTCCAGCCGGACACCATCATCGCGCTGGGTGGCGGCTCGCCGATGGACGCAGCCAAAGCCATGTGGCTCTTCTACGAACAGCCCCAAGTCGATTTTGAAGACCTCGTCCAAAAATTCATGGACATCCGCAAACGCGCCTTCCGCTTCCCTGAGTTGGGCCGCAAAGCCAAATTTATCGGCATCCCCACCACGTCGGGTACCGGCTCCGAAGTCACGCCGTTTACCGTCATCAGCGACGGCGACAAAAAATATCCGATTGCCGACTACTCGCTGACACCGACCATTTCGATTGTCGATCCTGCGTTTACCATGACCGTACCGGCAGGCGTAACCGCCGATACCGGTTTGGACGTACTGACCCACGCCGTAGAAGCATACGTTTCCGTACTGGCGAACGACTTTACAGATGGCCTCGCTCTGCAAGCCATCAAGCTCGTGTTCCAATACCTCGAACGCTCCTACAAACACGGTGCGGCCGATCCTGAAGCGCGCGAGCATATGCACAATGCCTCAACCATCGCAGGCATGGCGTTTGCCAATGCGTTCTTAGGCATCAACCACTCGATGGCACACAAAATCGGCGGCAAATATCACGTTCCGCACGGTCGTGCCAACGCCATCCTGCTGCCGCACGTCATCCGCTACAACGGCACGCGTCCGCAGAAAACCGCCACTTGGCCGAAGTACAACTACTACAAAGCCGACCTGAAATATCAGGAAATCGCCCGTACTTTAGGCCTGCCATGCAGCACACCGGCAGAAGGCGTCGAATCCTTCGCCCGCGCTTGTCATGAACTGGCGGTCAATGTTGGCATCAAAATGTCGTTGAAAGAGCAGGGCATCGATGAGAAAACCTTCCTCGACGGCAGAAAAGAGCTGGCCATGATGTCTTTTGAAGACCAATGTACCCCGGCCAACCCACGCCTCGCGATGGTGGCCGATATGGAAGAAATCCTGACCAAAGCCTACTACGGCGAATAAAATCGGGCAGTTAAAAAGGTCGTCTGAAACCTGACTATAGGGTTTCAGACGGCCTTTCGTATTAGAACTAAAGTTGATACTTATTGTATGTGGAATTTAATTTGCAAACATTAAGAATAGTCATCATGAAATCAGAAATTTTAAAACAATTTGGTAAACATGTTCGTCATTTAAGACAACTCCAGGCTTTAAGTCAGGAAACATTGGCTGAAAAAGCGAATATGCACCGGACTTATATCGGAATGATAGAACGTGGAGAGCGTAACCCCGCCCTATTAAATCTTATTCGTTTGGCTAGCGCATTAGATATTTCTTTGCCTGAACTTTTAACTTTTAAGGACTATGTTAATGACGGGAACTGTGATAATGAATCTAACTGATTCGTATGGTTTTTTGGGTCTTCGGAATATATAGTGGAATTACTTTCTTAATAGTTTAAAAACAACTGGTGTTTAAATCGGATTTTCTGGTGGGATGTTAGGATAATCAATAGTATTATATAAAAGTATCAATCACATACGAGTGATACTTTGGGAAAAAAATTTACTTGACCGTGTACTATGGTACATGGTTTATAATATTCAGGGGGTGAAATAAGATGATTTATCGCATTAGTGAGTTTGCAGATAAATGTGGAGTTAATAAAGAAACGATCAGATATTACGAGCGAAAAAATTTATTACAAGAACCTCACCGAACGGAAGCTGGTTATCGGATATATTCATATGATGACGTTAAGCGTGTTGGGTTTATTAAACGAATACAGGAACTTGGTTTCTCTTTAAGCGAGATTTATAAATTACTTGGTGTTGTAGATAAAGATGAAGTTCGTTGTCAAGATATGTTCGAATTTGTTTCTAAAAAACAAAAGGAAGTGCAAAAACAAATAGAGGATTTAAAACGAATTGAAACTATGTTAGACGACTTAAAACAACGATGTCCAGATGAAAAGCAATTACATTCGTGTCCAATAATAGAAACATTAACATGAGAGATTAATTAACGAAAGGAGCTTTTTTATGAATAAATTTAAGGTAAACATTTCAGGAATGACATGTACGGGTTGTGAAAAACACGTAGAATCAGCACTTGAAAAGATAGGTGCTAAAAATATTGAGTCTAGTTATCGTCGTGGTGAAGCAGTATTTGAACTGCCCGATGATATTGAGGTTGAAAGTGCAATAAAGGCGATTGATGAAGCAAATTACCAAGCCGGAGAAATTGAAGAAGTATCATCACTAGAAAACGTGGCGTTAATTAATGAAGACAATTATGACCTTCTTATTATTGGTTCTGGTGCTGCTGCCTTTTCTTCGGCAATTAAAGCTATAGAATACGGTGCAAAAGTTGGAATGATTGAGCGTGGAACGGTTGGGGGAACCTGTGTGAATATTGGCTGTGTTCCGTCAAAAACTCTTCTTAGGGCAGGGGAAATCAATCATTTATCAAAAGACAATCCGTTTATAGGTTTACAAACATCCGCTGGAGAAGTGGATTTAGCTAGTTTAATCACGCAAAAGGATAAATTGGTGAGCGAACTTCGGAATCAAAAATATATGGATTTAATTGATGAATATAATTTTGATTTAATTAAAGGTGAAGCAAAATTCGTTGATGCTAGTACGGTTGAGGTCAATGGGGCAAAGTTATCTGCAAAACGCTTTTTAATTGCAACAGGTGCATCGCCTTCGTTGCCCCAAATTTCAGGACTTGAAAAAATGGACTATTTAACTAGTACAACACTTCTTGAGTTAAAGAAAATACCAAAACGATTAACTGTAATTGGTTCAGGATACATTGGAATGGAGCTTGGACAACTATTTCATCATTTAGGTTCAGAAATAACGCTTATGCAAAGAAGTGAGCGACTTTTAAAGGAGTATGATCCTGAGATTTCAGAGTCAGTTGAAAAAGCGTTAATTGAACAGGGTATAAACCTTGTCAAAGGGGCAACTTTTGAGCGTGTTGAACAAAGTGGAGAGATAAAAAGGGTTTACGTAACAGTAAATGGCAGTAGAGAAGTCATTGAATCAGATCAGTTACTTGTTGCCACTGGAAGAAAACCAAATACGGATTCTTTAAATTTAAGTGCAGCAGGTGTTGAAACTGGAAAAAATAATGAAATCCTGATCAATGATTTTGGTCAAACAAGTAATGAAAAGATTTATGCAGCAGGAGATGTGACTTTAGGACCACAATTTGTATATGTAGCAGCCTATGAAGGTGGAATTATTACTGATAATGCTATTGGTGGATTAAACAAAAAAATAGATTTATCGGTAGTTCCTGCTGTTACGTTTACGAATCCGACGGTTGCAACGGTTGGTTTAACAGAAGAACAAGCAAAAGAGAAAGGGTATGATGTGAAGACATCTGTATTACCTTTAGATGCTGTTCCAAGAGCAATTGTAAACCGTGAAACAACCGGTGTATTTAAACTAGTAGCAGATGCAGAAACACTAAAAGTATTAGGGGTTCATATTGTATCTGAAAATGCAGGAGATGTCATCTATGCAGCATCATTAGCTGTTAAATTTGGCTTAACGATAGAAGATTTAACAGAAACCCTAGCACCATATTTAACAATGGCTGAAGGGCTAAAATTAGTTGCACTTACGTTCGATAAAGATATTTCGAAATTATCTTGTTGTGCAGGCTAAGGGAACTTTTTTAGGATTTTGAGATTTAAGTTATTTGAGGTCTGTAATGTAGACAGCTCAATCTACCTTAAAAAGGTCGTCTGAAAACCCTGTTTCCAAGTTTTCAGACGACCTTTCCTAATTACAGCAATTAATGTCGAATCAGCTTTACACCACGATGTTCACCAGTCTGCCCGGAACGACGATGATTTTCTTCGCAGGCTTGCCTTCCATGAATTTCACTGCGCCTTCGTTGGCAAGGGCGGCGGCTTCGAGGTCGGCTTTGGATGCGTCGGCGGCGACGGTGATTTTGCCGCGCAGTTTACCGTTGACTTGAACCATCACTTCGATTTCGGATTTGACCAAAGCGGCTTCATCGACTGTCGGCCAGCCTGCTTCCCACAGTTTCGCGCTGTTCAATTCGCTCCACAGGGTTTCGCAGATGTGTGGCACAATCGGCCACAGCAAGCGTACGGCGGCTTCCAATACTTCTTGAGCGACGGCGCGGCCTTGTTCGCTGCCGGTGTCGGTTTTATCGTATTGGTTGAGCAGTTCCATTACGGCGGCGATGGCGGTGTTGAACTGCTGACGGCGGCCGTAGTCGTCGCTGACTTTGGTGATAGTGGAATGCAGTTTGTGGCGCAGGTCTTTGAGTTCTTTAGACAAACCATCTTGGTTGCCTGCGAACGCTTTGACTGTTTCGCCTTGCTTCAAGTATTCGTAAACGGTACGCCACAGACGGCGCAGGAAGCGGTGTGCGCCTTCGACGCCGCTGTCGCTCCATTCGAGGGACTGTTCGGGCGGTGCGGCGAACATCATGAACAGGCGGGCGGTGTCTGCGCCGTAGGCGTTAATCAGTTCTTGCGGATCGACGCCGTTGTTTTTGGACTTGGACATTTTTTCCGTGCCGCTGATGACGACTGGCAGTCCGTCTGCTTTCAGAACGGCGGAAACAGGGCGGCCTTTGTCGTCAAAAGTCAGCTCGACATCGGCAGGGTTGATCCAGTCTTTGCCGCCTTTGTCGTTTTCGCGGTAGTAGGTTTCGCAAACGACCATGCCTTGCGTCAGCAGGCGTTCAAACGGTTCGTCAACATTGACCAAGCCTTCGTCGCGCATCAGTTTGGTGAAGAAACGCGCGTACAAGAGGTGCAGAATCGCGTGTTCGATGCCGCCGATGTATTGGTCGACCGCGCCCCAGTATTTTGCGGCTTTAGTCGATACCATGCCTTCTGCGAACTTGGGCGACATATAGCGGAAGAAATACCAGCTTGACTCCATGAAGGTGTCCATGGTGTCGGTTTCGCGTTTCGCCACGCCGCCGCAGCATGGGCAGGTGGTTTCGTAAAACTCGGGCATTTTTGCCAGCGGCGAACCCATGCCGTCGGGTACGACGTTTTCAGGCAGGACGACCGGCAGTTGGTCGGCAGGGACGGGTACGTCGCCGCATTTTTCGCAATGGACGATGGGAATCGGGCAGCCCCAGTAGCGTTGGCGCGAAATGCCCCAGTCGCGCAGGCGGTATTGGGTTTTCGGTTCACCTGCGTCTTGACTTTGCAGCTTGGCGGAGATGGCGTCGAAGGCCGTCTGAAAATTCATGCCGTCCAAGTCGCCGCTGTTGACCAATACGCCGTTTTCTTTGTCGCCGTACCATTCTTGCCATTGGTTTGCGTCGAATGTGTTGTCGCCGACGGCAATGACTTGTTTTTTCGGCAGATTGTATTTGGTAGCGAACTCAAAATCGCGTTCGTCATGCGCCGGAACAGCCATCACTGCGCCGTCGCCGTAGCCCCACAATACATAGTTGGCAATCCACACTTCCAGCTTGTCGCCGTTGAGTGGATTGACGACGTAGCGGCCGGTCGGCACGCCTTTTTTCTCCATCGTCGCCATATCGGCTTCGGCAACCGAGCCGGCTTTACATTCGGCGATAAATGCCTGCAATTCGGGTTTGTCGGCGGCTGCGGCGGTTGCCAGCGGATGCTCGGCGGCAACGGCAACATAAGTCGCGCCCATCAGCGTGTCAGGACGGGTGGTATAAACTTGCAGGAACTTCGCGTAATCGCCTTCCAAGCCTTGTTTGCTGTCGTCTGAAACGGCGAAGCGCACGGTCATGCCGCGAGATTTGCCGATCCAGTTGCGCTGCATGGTTTTGACCTGTTCCGGCCAGTGTTCCAGCTTGTCCAAATCGTTGAGCAGCTCTTCGGCGTAATCCGTGATTTTGAAGTAATACATCGGGATTTCGCGTTTTTCGATCAACGCGCCGGAACGCCAGCCGCGTCCGTCGATGACTTGCTCGTTGGCAAGGACGGTTTGGTCGACCGGATCCCAGTTTACCGTGCCGTTTTTACGATAGACGATGCCTTTTTCAAACAGCTTGGTAAACAGCCATTGTTCCCAGCGGTAGTATTCGGGTTTGCAGGTAGCGACTTCGCGCTCCCAGTCAATCGCAAAACCTAGGCTTTTGAGCTGGGTTTTCATGTATTCGATGTTGTCGTACGTCCAAGCGGCGGGGGCGACGTTGTTTTTCATCGCCGCATTTTCCGCAGGCATACCAAACGCGTCCCAACCCATAGGCTGCATGACGTTGAAGCCGTTTAAGAGTTTGAAGCGGCTCAATACGTCGCCGATAGTGTAGTTGCGCACATGCCCCATGTGCAGCTTGCCGCTGGGGTAGGGGAACATGGAGAGGCAGTAGTATTTGGGTTTGGAAGCGTCTTCGGAGACGTTGAAAATACGCTCGTCGTCCCATTTTTTCTGCGCCGCAGGCTCGATGGCGGCGGGTTGGTAATGTTCTTGCATGGTCATTCTGTTTTTCGCTTGAAAACGTTGGAAAAAATAAAGATGGGATTATAGCAGGTTGTCGGGCCTGTCGGTTTGACAAAGGCCGTCTGAATGTTTGGATGTCGGAAAAGCACAATTTCAGACGGCCTTGAAAATACTGACTTGAGTTTTTGATACTCGCCCACATATCCCACCCAGTTTGAATTCATTCTTAACACTATCAAAATTATGAGCAATAAAGATTATTACGAAACCCTTGGTGTTGCCCGCAGCGCTAGCGACGATGAAATCAAAAAAGCCTACCGCAAGCTGGCAATGAAATACCATCCCGACCGCAACCCTGACAACAAAGAAGCGGAAGAAAAATTTAAAGAAGTCCAAAAAGCTTACGATACCTTGTCAGACAAGGAAAAACGTACCATGTACGACCAATACGGCCATGCCGCGTTTGAGCAGGGCATGGGCGGCGGCGCGGGCGGATTCGGCGGTTTTGGCGGGTTCGGCGGTGCGCAAGGCTTCGATTTTTCCGATATTTTCAGTCAAATGTTCGGCGGCGGTGCCGGCGGCCGCCAGCCGGATTACAGCGGCGCGGACTTGCAGGTCGGCATAGAGATTTCGCTTGAAGAAGCCGCCAAAGGCGTGAAAAAACGCATCAATATTCCGACTTACGAAGAATGTGATGTCTGCCACGGCTCAGGTGCCAAACCGGGTACATCCGCATCGACTTGTTCGACCTGTCACGGCTCGGGCACGGTACACGTCCGCCAAGCCATTTTCCAAATGCAGCAGACTTGTCCGACTTGTCACGGTACAGGCAAAGAAATCAAAGATCCTTGCGTCAAATGCCGTGGCGAAGGCCGCACCAAAACCAGCAAAACGGTTGAAGTCAACATTCCGGCAGGCATCGACGACGGTCAACGCATCCGCTTGAGCGGCGAGGGCGAGCCGGGTCAACACGGCGCGCCGGCAGGCGATTTGTACGTCAATGTCCGCGTGAGACAGCACAAAATTTTTGAGCGCAACGGCTTGGACTTGCATTGCGAACTGCCGATCAGCTTTGCCATTGCCGCATTGGGTGGCGAAGTCGAAGTGCCAACTTTGGACGGCAAAGTCAAACTGCACATTCCGAAAGAAACGCAAACCGGCCGCCGCATGCGCGTGAAAGGCAAAGGCATTAAGTCCCTGCGTTCCAGCTCGACCGGCGATTTGTACTGCCACATTTTGGTTGAAACTCCGGTTAACCTGACCGACCGTCAGAAAGAGTTGCTGGAAGAATTTGAAAAAATCTCCTCCGGTCTCAATCTCAGCCAAACCCCGCGCAAGAAATCGTTTTGGGAAAAAGTAGGCGAAAAAGTAGGCGATTTGTTCTCCGATAATTAATCGCTGTGAAAAAGGCCGTCTGAAACCTGATTGAATGAGGTTTCAGACGGCCTTTTGTTTTTCTTTTTGTTGCTTCAAGCCATGGTTTGCCTTACAATGCGCGCTTCACTCTTACGGGAGTAGCCATTCGGCGCAATGCCGAAACCGTTGTCAACATAATCGGCTTGTGCGGCCGTGGCAGCGGTATCTTCTCTGCTTTATCGGAAGACAGGCAAGACGTAAGCGTTGTCCATACCCTTGCGGGCGGTATGCACAGCGCTTTTTGTTTGCCCGCTTTTCGGTTGAGTATCTTAAATCATGGAAGCTTTTTTCTCTTCGACGCTGGGCGTTGCCATTGCCGAAATCGGCGATAAAACGCAATTGCTCGCGCTCTTTTTGGCAGCACGTTTTGCCCACAAAAACGCGATTGTTGCCGGTATCTTTGTTGCAACCCTGTTGAACCATCTTGTTTCAGCTGCACTCGGTGTCTGGCTGGCATCCGCTATTTCGCCCGAAGTCATGAAATGGGTGGTCGGCGGCAGCTTTATTGCGGTCGGCTTATGGCTGCTGTTGCCGGACAAAGACGAAGATCCTGACAGCAAATGGCTGAAATACGGCGCATTTACGGCGACGGTCGTCCTATTTTTCTTGGCAGAAATCGGCGATAAAACGCAAATTGCGACGGTTCTTTTGGCAGCAAAATACCAATCTATCCTGCTGGTTGTGGTCGGCAGTATTGCCGGTTTGATGATTGCTTCTGTGCCTGCCGTGTATTTGGGCGAAATGCTGATGCGCAAAATTCCGGCCAAAGCAGTGCGCATTGCCGCGTGTATCTTGTTCTGCCTGTTGGGTATTTTGACCCTGCTTGGCGACGGTATCGTGTTGAAGGCCGTCTGAAATGTGGGACATTGTTTTTGAACACAAAGACTTTGTGGTCATCAATAAGCCTTGCGGCGTATCGGTGCACAGCGAATCGGAAGGGGATGTTTGTCTGACCGCATCGCTGGCGCAGCAGCTCAGTGTTGAACGCGTGTGGCTGGTTCACCGATTGGACAAAGCCACCAGCGGCCTGTTGCTGTTTGCGCTTAACCGCGACAGCGCGACGGCTTTATCGGCGCAGTTTGCTGAGAAAACCATGCGTAAAACTTATTTGGTACTCGGTACGCACAAGCCGGCGAAAAAGCAGGGCTGGGTGAAAGGCGGTATGGCGCGTTCGCGGCGCGGTACATGGAAGCTGACGCGTGATGAGGATAATTTTGCCGTTACCCGTTTCAGCAGCCAAAGCCTGAAGCCCGGTTTGCGCCTGTTTGTGTTGCAACCGTTTACCGGCAAAACCCATCAGCTGCGCGTGGCCATGAAAAGCATAGGCAGTCCGATTTTGGGCGATACGCTGTATGGCGGCGATGAGGCGGAACATCTGTTTCTGCACGCTTGGCGTTTGGTTTTCGACTATCGCGGCGAGCATTTCGATATTCGGGTTGCTCCCGATAAAACATGGCCGTCTGAAATCGATTTGTCGGTGTGTTTGGGTTCGGATGAATCCGAAGAGAAACAGTGAAATTTTTGTGTATTCAAAAGGCCGTCTGAAAATTGTTCAGACGGCCTTTTGATTGTTTCAAGTTTACATTTCCAATTCGCTCAAGCCCGGCAAGTCGGCAAAACAGCGGTCATGCGTGATTTGGCAGAAGTTGTCCAGATAGCCTTTGTTGGCATCTTCCGTACGAATGGCGGCATAAAGTTTGCTTTGTAGGCCGTCTGAAGTGATTTTGCGGTGGACGACGTAGCCTTTTTCTAAATACGGCATGACTGTCCAATAGGGCAGGGCGGCGATGCCGCGTTTGCTGGCAACCAATTGAATAATGGCAATGGTCAGCTCGCTGTGGCGGCGCGGCGGATTAATGCCTTTGGGCAGCAGCACTTTTTTGGGCAAATCCAGCATTTCGTCGGGGACGGGATAAGTAATCAAGGTTTCGTCGATAAAATCTTCCGCTTCCCAAACGTCTTTGTCGGCAAGCGGGTGGTCTTCTGCGCAGATACCGACCATTTCATAGGCAAACAGGGGGCGGTAGCTGATGCCGTTGAGCGGCTCGGCTTCGGAAACGATGGCAAGGTCGGCGCGGTGTTGCAGCAGCAACCCGACCGGATCGGCTTGGAAACCGGAAACGATGTCCAATTCAACTTGCGGCCATAACGGGCGGAACTCGCCCATGGCAGGCATCAGCCAGTCGAAGCAGGTGTGGCATTCGACGGCAAGCCTGAGTTCGCCGGCTTCGCCTTCGATAATCCTCACTAGTTCGCGCTCGGCAGCGGCAACCTGCGGCAACAGTTCGCGCGCCAGTTGCAATAGGCGCATACCGGCCGGTGTGAAGCGCAAAGGTGTGGATTTACGTTCAAACAACGGCGTTTCGTAATAATTTTCCAAGGCGCGGATTTGGTGCGATAGGGCGGATTGGGTCAGGAAAACCCGTTTGGCGGCAAGGGAAACGCTGCCGGTTTCTTCTAAAGCCAGCAAGGTTTTGAGATGACGCAATTCGATAATAGAGTCCATGTGTTTTCAGACGGCCTGTGGGTAAGGTGGGGTATATTAAAATAATTCATGATGATGTGCAAATGATTAATGTTGGGAATGATTGCTGAAATCGGAATGTAAGAATTTGAGGCATAAACAGATTTTGCGGTTAGAATGCGAAGCTGTTTTTGAAGATAGATATAAGGAGCGGAATATGGCTTTACGCCGCGAAATTCTGGCTTGGTGTGATGAGACTTTACAGATCGGGCTGTTTAAGGACTATGCGCCCAACGGTTTGCAGGTCGAAGGCAAAGAAGAAATTGCCAAAATCACCACTTCGGTTACCGCCAGCAAAGCAGCAATCGATTTTGCCGTAGGGCAGGGGGCAGATATGCTTTTGGTCCACCACGGCATGTTTTGGAAAAGCGAGCCTGTCACGATTACCGGTTGGAAGAAAGCACGCATTGAAACCTTGCTGCAACACCAAATCAATATGGCGGGCTACCACCTGCCACTGGATGCGCACCCGCAACTGGGCAATAACGCACAGTTGGCCGAGAAACTCGATTGGGTACTCGAAAAACAATTCGGCGAGCAAAACCTGTTGAATACAGGCCGTCTGAAAACCACGCAAACATTGGCGCAGTTGTCTGAACGCATCGAGGCGGTATTTGACCGCAAGCCGACCGTTATCGGCGATCTTGAACGCGAAATCAAACGCATTGCCTGGTGTAGCGGCGGTGCGCAGGGATTTTTTCAGACGGCCGCAGACGAAGGTGTCGATGCGTATCTGACCGGTGAAATTTCCGAAGCGCAATATCATCTTGCCAATGAAACGGGTGTGGCATTTATCAGTGCCGGCCACCATGCGACAGAACGTTACGGCGTACGCGCCTTAGGCGATGCCGTGGCAGAAAAATTCGGTATCGAAGTGGTTCACTTTGATGAAAACAATCCTGCTTGAGTATTGAGCAATATCATAAAACTTTACCTTATTTTAAATAATGCTTTGAGTATTACAACAAACTAGGTAGAATTACGCTGTTTAATGGCTCGGTATTCCCAAAATTTTAGGACGACTGAATAATGGATAATCAAGAAATCAACAACGGTCGCCGCCGTTTTCTGACACTGGCTACATGCGGTGCAGGCGGTGTGGCGGCTCTGGGCGTAGCTACGCCTTTCGTGGCCAGCTTCTTCCCATCGGAGAAAGCTAAGGCTGCCGGTGCTGCTGTCGAAGTAGATGTCAGCAAAATCGAAGCAGGCCAAATGCTGACTGCCGAATGGCAGGGCAAACCGATTTGGCTGGTCAACCGCACAGATCAACAGCTCAAAGACTTGAAAAGTTTGGATGGTGCAGTTGTCGATCCCAATTCCGAAGTGGATCAGCAACCGGAATATGCTAAAAACGAGACCCGTTCGATCAAGCCGAACCTCCTCGTCGCTATCGGTATCTGTACCCACCTGGGTTGCTCTCCGACTTACCGTCCCGATATTGCTCCCGCCGACTTGGGTGCAGACTGGAAAGGCGGTTTCTTCTGCCCTTGCCACGGTTCGAAATTTGACATTGCAGGCCGAGTATACAAAGGTGTTCCTGCACCGACCAACTTGGTTGTACCGCCTTACAAATATCTGAGCGATACGACTGTTTTGGTGGGCGAAGACTAAAAATAAGGAACGATAATTATGGCAAACCAAACCAATAGCAAAGCAAAAGCATTGTTAGGCTGGATGGACGATCGCTTCCCTCTGTCTAAAATGTGGAATGAGCATTTGGCTCAATACTATGCGCCGAAGAACTTCAACTTCTGGTATTACTTCGGCTCTTTGGCTCTGCTTGTCCTGGTAATTCAAATCGTCAGCGGTATTTTCCTGACCATGAACTACAAACCGGACGGCAACCTTAACGCCTACCATCTGCCTGCTGCCTTTACCGCAGTAGAGTACATCATGCGCGACGTGTCCGGCGGCTGGATTATCCGCTACATGCACTCCACCGGCGCATCTTTCTTCTTCATTGTCGTTTATCTGCACATGTTCCGTGGTCTGATTTACGGTTCATACAAAAAACCTCGTGAATTGGTGTGGATTTTCGGTTCCCTGATTTTCTTGGCATTGATGGCAGAAGCCTTTATGGGTTACCTGTTGCCTTGGGGTCAAATGTCCTTCTGGGGTGCGCAGGTAATTATTAACCTGTTCTCCGCCATCCCTGTTATCGGTCCTGATTTGTCCACCTGGATCCGCGGTGACTTCAACGTTTCCGACGTTACTTTGAACCGCTTCTTCGCCCTGCACGTTATCGCTGTACCTTTGGTATTGCTCGGCTTGGTTGTGGCTCACATCATCGCCCTGCACGAAGTGGGTTCTAACAACCCTGATGGCGTTGAAATCAAGAAAAACAAAGACGAAAACGGTATTCCACGCGATGGTATCCCATTCCATCCTTACTATACCGTTAAAGACATCTTGGGCGTTGTTGTATTCCTGATTGTCTTCTGTTCTGTGTTGTTCTTTGCACCTGAAGGCGGCGGCTACTTCTTGGAAGCGCCAAACTTCGATGCAGCAAATGCGTTGAAAACACCTCCGCACATTGCGCCGGTATGGTACTTCACTCCGTTCTACGCAATTTTGCGTGCGATTCCTTCGATGGCAGGTACTCAGGTATGGGGTGTAATCGGCATGGGTGCAGCAGTTGTGTTGATTGCCTTGTTGCCTTGGCTGGATAAGTCACCTGTAAAATCTGTTCGTTACCGCAACAACTCTTTCAAAGTAATGTTGGCGTTGTTTGTTGTATCTTTTATCGGCTTGGGAATTTTGGGTGCATTGGTAGCAGATGATACTCGTACAGCTTTTGCTCGTGCATTCAGTTCATTCTATTTCTTGTTCTTCATCGGTATGCCTTTGCATACAAATCCTAAATGGTTGGCTGAAAAAGCTGGTGGTATTAAATATTTAATTAGTCTGTTTGTTTATGCAGCTTTAATTATTTATAACCTGTATTTAGTTGCAGTCTTGCCAAATTACATCGTTAAGGCGTTCGTTTTGGCTTACACTGTTTTCTTTGCAGCTATTCCATTCCTGAATGCGTTTAATAGCGAAAAAGCTACGCCTGAACGCGTAACCATGAGCACTACTAAACAAAAAATTATGTTCTTTGTTTACATCGGTATTACCGTTGTCGGTGCTTACTTGTTTGCAACCAATATCTGATGAGGGCAGCGAAAATGAAACAAACTCTGAAAAACTGGTTTGCTGCCTTATTGCTGGCAGTACCTATGAGTGCAGCCGTCGCCAGCGGCGGCGGACACTACGAAAAAGTCGATATCGACCTGCGTGACCAAGTCAGCCTGCAGCACGGTGCGCAAATCTTTACAAACTACTGTTTGTCTTGCCACTCTGCAAGCGGTATGCGCTTCAACCGTCTGAAAGACATCGGTTTGACTGAAGATGAAATCAAGAAAAACCTGATGTTCACAACAGACAACGTTGGTGACGTAATGGTAGCGGCAATGGATCCGAAAGATGCCTCCAAATGGTTGGGTGCGCCTCCTCCGGATTTGACCCTGATTGCTCGTTCTAAAGGTGCAGACTACCTGTACGCTTATATGCGCGGCTTCTATAAAGACCCAACTCGTCCGACCGGTTGGAATAATACCGTTTTGGCCGGCGCGAGTATGCCTCACCCATTGTGGGAGCAACAAGGTGTTCAAGCCGTTGAGTTGGATGCTAAAGGTCAGCCTGTTATGATTAAAGACGAGCATGGCAACCTGATTCCTAAGCTGTATTGGGAATCTACCGGTTTACACAGCCGTCGCTTGCCTAACGGTAAAGTGATCCAAAAAGAGTACGATACTTATGTACGCGACTTGGTGAACTACTTGGTGTACATGGGTGAGCCTGCTCAGTTGCAACGCCACCGCATCGGCTACATGGTTCTGGCATTCCTGTTTGCGGTAATGCTGCCATTGGCTTACTTCCTGAAAAAAGAATTCTGGAAAGACGTTCACTAATTCTTTTGAATAAAAAAGGCAAACCTGTTTCGGGTTTGCCTTTTTTATTTGTGAAATTGGTTTATGCAGAAATAATGTAAATTTTAAAATTACTTAATATAAACAATGTGATATGTGAAATTTCTGGATTAAGTGTTTGAAATTATGTATAATTCTGTCTGAATTTTTATAAGGTTTAAGGCCATCTGAAAAGATTGATCAGGAGTAAAAGATTATGATGACATTGTATTCAGGTATTACCTGTCCATTCAGCCAACGTTGCCGTTTTGTGCTGTACGAAAAAGGCATGGATTTTGAAATCAAAGATGTGGACGTGTTCAATAAACCTGAAGACTTGGCTTTGATGAATCCGTATAACCAAGTACCGGTTCTGGTTGAGCGTGATTTGATTTTGCACGAATCAAACATTATCAACGAGTACATTGACGAGCGTTTCCCTCATCCTCAGTTGATGCCGGGTGATCCTGTTATGCGCGGTCGCGGCCGTTTGGTACTGTACCGTATGGAAAAAGAATTGTTCAGCTTGGTGCAAGTGCTGGAAAACCCTGAATCTACCAATAAAGAACAAGCTAAAGCGCGTGAAGCCATTGGCAATGGTTTGACACTGTTGGCACCGTCTTTTACTAAAAACAAATACATCTTGGGCGATGACTTCTCCATGATTGATGTTGCCTTGTCTCCGCTGTTGTGGCGTTTGGACTATTACGACATCAAACTGGGTAAATCTGCTGCGCCTTTGCTGAAGTACGCCGAGCGTATTTTCCAACGCGAAGCCTTTATTGAAGCATTAACGCCGGCTGAAAAAGCCATGCGTCGTTAAGGGGCGTAACTATGGCAACTTCAACCAAACCGTATTTGTTGCGTGCTTTGTATGAATGGTGCTTGGATAATAACCAAACACCGCACATCGTGGCTTGGGTAAATGAACATACCCGTGTGCCGATGCAGTATGTGCGTGACAATGAAATTGTTTTAAATATTGGTCCTACCGCCAGCCATAACTTGAATATCGACAACGAATGGGTCAATTTCTCTGCACGTTTTTCCGGCGTAGCGCACGAGATTTGGATTCCGGTCGGTCATATTGTCAGTATATTTGGCCGCGAAAGTGGAGAGGGTATGGGGTTTGAGGTGGAACCATATCAGCCTGCTTCTGCCGAGGTTGCGGTAGCTGAAGATAAAAAAGCTGAATCTGCGGAAGAAAAACCGAAAAAAGTATTGAAGCTTGTGAAGTAATTAAAAGATAAAAGGCCGTCTGAAATGTTTCAGACGGCCTTTATTAATTAGGTATTGAAATGGAAAAATTAATGAGCAATCAGTTATTATCAAGCCAAACAAAAAAGCTCTTGCGTTCAACAAGAGCTTTTTTGTTTAGTGGTGGAGGTAAGCGGGATCGAACCGCTGACCTCTTGCATGCCATGCAAGCGCTCTACCAACTGAGCTATACCCCCGAAATTTGGTGGCGAATCAGGGACTCGAACCCCGGACACAAGGATTATGATTCCTCTGCTCTAACCGACTGAGCTAATTCGCCGTTTCGTGAAGTCGCTATTATAGTTTTTTTTAAATATTTGGCAAGCGCTAATTTTGCTTTTTTTTATTTCTTATTGTTTTTAAAAAATAAAAAGTAAGTTGTCAGGCTACAGCTTATGGCAAATATCGCCGTGGCTGAAGCCTGTCCAATCGATATCAATGTCTTTGCCAAAAGCGATGACTTTAAAAAGTTCGCCCATTTCGTGCTGATGTATCAGTTTTTGTACTGCGGCGGCGGCTTGGATATATTCAACCGAATCCGGGCTGCCGATTTGTGCTAGCAGATCGGTGATGCCGAGATTGAGCAGGAAATAAGATTGGGGCAGGTAGCCGATTAAATCCAAACCTGATTCCGTGCCGGCGCGTGCAATATCGGTGAAATTGACATGTGCAGTCAGATCGGTCAGGCCGATGTTGAAAAATGGGTCGTGGATGGTGTGGTGGCGATAGTGGCCGATAAATGTGCCTTCTTTGCGTTGCGGATGGTAATACTGGGCGGCATCGAAGCCGTAATCGATAAATATCATGCCACCGCGTTGCAATTTGGCAGCCAGGGTTTGGATAAAGGCATATTGTGCTGGATGCAGCTCGCTTGTGTATGAAGGGAGGGGAGGGAAATACAAGGCGGCTGTTTGTATTAGTTCGGCTTGGGCCAATGGTTTGATGGCTTCGATTAGCTTGTCATTCTCTAAGCTGACGCCGATTTGTTGAAACCCTTCATCTTGATAAATCAAGCGTTCCACCGGCATGGCATCCAATACTTCGTTGCCGATGATGATGCCGTCAAAGTGTTCGGGTAATGCGGTGAGGTGGATGACTTTTGCGGCTGCTTCGGGAGATGTGTGCTCAAGAATATGTTGACGTTGTCTTTCTGCAAGCTCTGCTGACAGCTCGATAATGTAGTAATGATTCAGGCCGTCTGAAAGATTTTGTAAGAGTGTGGCAGCGAGATGACCTGTGCCTGCGCCAAATTCGTAGATATTGCCTGCTGTTTGCGGCAGTAATTCGGCAAGTTGTTTGGCAAGGGTTTGTCCGAATAGGGGGGAGAGGGTAGGGGCAGTAATGAAGTCGCCATCCGTGCCGATTTTATGGCTGCCTCCGCTGTAATAGCCGTATTGGGGTGTGTAAAGGGCAAGCTCCATAAATTGGGAGAAAGGTATCCAGTTTTGATGTTGTTCAATTTCGTTTTTGATGAGCTTAGTCAGGTGTGCTGAAGAGGCTTGTGCGTCAGGGGAGGGGAGGGGGAGTTGTGGCTTCATGACTGTTAGATAATGTAAAAAATTTGAATTTGTTTGTATATTATAGCCCCTTGTAAGAGGGGTGGTAATCAGGTATAAAAATACTATATGTAGTATTTTTATACTATATATACTACTATATATAGTATTTAATGCTAAATGAGATGCTTAATAAATCCATATGTCATTCATTATTGCGTATATAAACTATTGAATTTTAAGCATTTAGTGTTTCATTTCAGATAAGAAACGGATTTGACCTGATTGCCAAAATTTCTTATAGTGTCGGTTAGTGGGGCATAGTGGGTGAAAGTGGTTACTTTTTCCTGAAAAGTGTTCCATGGAAGCGAAAACGAAATATTTTAGGAAGGTGGGATTTTTAATCTCACTCTGTTTTATTTTAATCGAATTTGGGGTGTGATGTGTTTGGCGGTGCTCATGAATTGAGTATGGACAGTAAAGGGCGGTTGGCGATTCCTGCCAAATTCCGCGATATTTTGCTGCGCCGTTATACGCCTGCAATTGTGGTCACACTGGATTCCCGAAAAAAATTATTGATGTACCCCGAGCCCGTTTGGGAAGAAAAAGCCGAGCAGATTCTGAAGTTGAAAGTAGCCGGCAATGAATCTTTGCAACGGTATCAGAATTTGTTGCTGCACAATGCGGAGATTTTGGAGTGGGACAGCGCCGGACGTGTTTTGATTCCGGCCAATCTGCGCAAACGTGTAGATTTTGAAAAAGAAGTTACTTTGGTTGGCCGTGCAAACCGTATGGAGTTGTGGGGCCGCGAACATTGGGAAGAGGAAATGAATCAGGCTTTGGATATCGATCCTGATGAATTGGCTTTCCAATTGAGTCAAACGGATTTGCAATTGTGAGTAAAGTTGAAAATTATCAGCATGTTACTGTCTTGTTGCATGAGGCGGTGGATGCGTTGGCAATCCGTGAAGACGGGATTTATGTGGACGGTACGTTCGGCAGGGGAGGGCATTCCCGGCTGATTTTGTCGCGTTTGGGTGAGCAGGGCCGTTTGGTTGTTTTTGATAAAGACCCCGAGGCGATAGCGGTAGCCAATGAGTTGGCAACGCAAGATAAGCGTGTCCGTGTCGTACACAATGGTTTTGAGACATTTCAGACGGCCTTGGATGAATTGGGCATCGATAAGATTGACGGTGCGCTTTTCGATTTGGGGATTTCGTCGCCGCAAATTGACGATGGCAGCCGCGGATTCAGTTTCCGCTTTGATGCGCTGTTGGATATGCGGATGGATCCGACCCGCGGGATGTCTGCGGCGAAATGGATTGCAACCGCATCCGAACAGGATTTACACGAGGTTATTAAGAATTATGGTGAAGAGCGGTTTAGTCGCCAGATTGCGCGCGCCATTGTTGCGCAACGGGAGGAAAGTCCCATCGATACAACCCGCAAGCTGGCGCAGCTTGTGGCGCAAAACGTCCGTACTCGTGAGCGCGGACAAGACCCTGCAACGCGCACCTTCCAAGCAGTTCGCATCTTTATTAACCGCGAGCTCGAAGAGGTAGAGGCAGTTTTGCCGCAGGTTGCAGGCCGTCTGAAAGAGGGTGGACGCTTGGCTGTCATTGCGTTCCATTCGCTGGAAGACAGAATTGTGAAGCAGTTTATTAAAAAATATTCGCAACATGCGCCATTGCCCCGTTGGGCAGTGGTTAAGGAAGCGGATTTGCCTCAGCCGCCTTTGAAGGCTGTGGGTAAGGCAATCAAACCGGGTTCGGCAGAGACTGAAGCCAATCCGCGTGCGCGCAGTGCAGTTTTGCGTGTGGCGGAGCGAAACAGTGGCGAATTTTCGGTTATTGAGTAGGGGATGGCGTCTGAACGCTGTCGTAAGAGATAGTCCTGTTGACAGGCCGTCTGAAAGTTTGAGATGGGTAAGTTGAATATTTTATTACTGGTTTTGGTGACGGTCTCAGCCTTTGCCGTAGTGTTTAAGCAAAACCAGTCCCGTTTGCATTTTATCGAGTTGGATAAGGCACAAAAACGGGAAATTCAGTTGGAACAGGATTACGCGCGCTTGAAATTGGAGCAGGCAAGATTGGCAAACCACAAATTGATTAAAGTGGCGGCCGAAAAGCAACATCTGCTTCCGCCGGGTGCGCATAATACGGCTATGCTGGAACGCAAAAAATAAGAATATAGAGCCTTGCATTGGTGCAAGATTTACGGGATTTGATGGCTCACTGAGCAGCTAAGTCATGAGAAGTTCAACATGTTAATTAAGAACGAATATAAACCTCAAATGCTGTCTGGAACAACAAAAACGAAAAAGCCGCTGACAAGTAACGGGCGAATCGGTTTGGTGCTGGGCGCTGTTGCGCTGGCATTTACCGGTCTGTTGGTACGCGGGGTTTATCTGCAAACCAGTCAGCATGAATTTTTGAAAAATCAGGGCGACCAACGTTTTGTGCGTACGCTTCCGTTGCCGGCATCACGCGGTATGATTACCGACCGCAATGGTGCCACATTGGCGTTGAGTGCGCCTACCGAATCATTGTATGCCATGCCTTCCGGTATGGAGGAAATGCCGACTGACGAGCAGTTGGAAAAACTGTCGGCCATTGCCGATGTGCCTGTTGAAGTTTTGAAAAATAAATTGTCTAAAAAAGACAAAGGCTTTATCTATCTGAAGCGTCAACTCAGCTACGAGAAAGCAGAAGAAATCAAAGCATTGGGCATTAAAGGCATCGCATTCCAAAAAGAATTGAAACGCCATTACCCGATGGGCAATCTGTTTGCGCATGTTATCGGGTTTACCAATATCGACGGCAAAGGTCAGGAGGGCTTGGAGCTTTCCCGTGAAGACAGCCTGCGCGGTGAAGATGGCGCGAAAGTCGTATTGCGCGACAACAAAGGCAACATCGTAGACAGCCTCGACTCTCCGCGCAACAGCGTACCTAAAAACGGTCAAGACATGATTTTGTCTTTGGATCAGCGCATTCAGACGCTGGCTTATGAGGAGTTGAACAAAGCTGTGGCTTATCATAAAGCCAAAGCGGGTACGGTTGTGGTATTGGATGCGCAAACCGGCGAAATTTTGGCTTTGGTCAACAGCCCGGCTTACGATCCGAATCAACCGGGTCAAGCCAATAGCGAACAGCGCCGCAACCGCGCCGTAACCGACATGATCGAACCTGGTTCTGCCATGAAGCCGTTTACCATTGCCAAAGCATTGGATTCCGGCAAAGTGGATGCAACCGATACGTTCAATACCCTGCCTTACAAAATCGGCCCGGCCACCGTACAAGACACCCACGTTTAT
Source organism: Neisseria sp. HMSC061H08 (assembly GCF_001836795.1). Classification (NCBI taxonomy): domain Bacteria; kingdom Pseudomonadati; phylum Pseudomonadota; class Betaproteobacteria; order Neisseriales; family Neisseriaceae; genus Neisseria; species Neisseria sp. HMSC061H08. The sequence continues at coordinate 60,936 of NZ_KV830581.1, forward strand.
CCTACTTTGGATGTACGTGGCATCATGCAAAAATCTTCCAACGTTGGTACCAGTAAACTTTCTGCCATGTTTACGCCTAAAGAAATGTATGATTTCTATCATGATTTGGGTGTGGGCGTGCGCATGCATTCAGGCTTCCCGGGTGAGACTGCAGGTTTGTTGAGAAGCTGGCGCAGATGGCAAAAAATCGAACAGGCAACCATGTCTTTCGGTTATGGCCTGCAATTGAGCCTGTTGCAATTGGCGCGTGCCTATACTGTCTTGACCCATGACGGCGAATTGTTGCCGGTCAGCTTTGAAAAACAAGCGGTTGCCCCTAAAGGCAAACGCGTCATCAAAGCCTCTACCGCAAAAAAAGTGCGCGAGTTGATGGTTTCCGTTACTGAAGCCGGCGGTACCGGTACTGCCGGTGCTGTGGATGGTTTCGACGTAGGTGCGAAAACCGGTACTGCGCGTAAACTGGTCAATGGCCGCTATGTGGATAACAAACACGTCGGTACGTTCATCGGTTTTGCTCCGGCTAAAAATCCACGCGTGATTGTGGCCGTTACCATCGACGAACCGACTACTAACGGCTATTACGGCGGCGTGGTTGCCGGTCCCGTATTCAAAGAAGTCATGAGCGGAAGCTTGAACATCTTGGGCGTTTCCCCGACCAAGCCTTTAAGTAATACCGCTACTGTCAAAGTACCGTCATAATCCAAACAATCAAAGAGATATTGTTTATGTTCAGCAAGTTAACCCCCTTGGCTGAAACCAACTTTCCGCCTCTGCTGTGTGAAAACGCAGCAGGGCGTTTGTTGCATTCAGACAGCCGACAAATTAAACAGGGTGACATTTTCGTTGCCTGCCAGGGCGAATATACAGACGGCCGTAGCTATATCCCCGCCGCCATCGCCAACGGTGCAACCTTTGTTTTTTGGGATGATGACGGCAAATTTGCGTGGAATCCCGAATGGAAAGTTCCTAATCAAGGTATTAAAGATTTGAAACACCGTGCCGGCATGTTGGCGGCACAAGTTTACGGCAACGTTTCAGACGGCCTTAAAGTTTGGGGCGTAACCGGTACCAACGGCAAAACCTCTATCACACAATGGCTGGCGCAAGCTGCCGATCTGTTGGGCGAAAAAACCACCATTATCGGCACAGTCGGCAACGGCTTTTGGGGCGCATTGGAAGAGACCACGCATACCACTCCTGCCCCTGTCGATGTCCAAACCCTGCTCTACCGCTTCCGTCAGCAAGGCGCAACAGCTGCCGCGATGGAAGTTTCCAGCCACGGCCTTGACCAATCACGCGTCAGCGGCGTGCCGTTCCGCAGCGCTATCTTCACCAACCTCACCCGCGACCACCTCGATTACCACGGCACCATGGAAGCCTATGGTGCCATCAAATCGCGCCTGTTCTACTGGCATGGTCTGCAACATGCCATCATCAATGTCGATGATGAATACGGCGCAGAACTGGTAGGCCGTCTGAAAAAAGACTGTCCCGATTTAGCCGTTTACGGCTATGGTTTCAGCGAGCAAGCCGATATCCGCATTACCGATTTCACCGCTTCTTCAGACGGCATGGAAGCCGTATTCCAAACCCCGTGGGGCGAAGGAAAATGCCGTACCCGTCTGCTCGGACGGTTCAACGCGCAAAACCTCGCCGCCTGCGTTGCCTTGCTGTGTGCCAACGGTTATCCACTCAATAACGTTTTGGAAGTGCTGGCAAAAATCCGTCCTGCTTCAGGCCGCATGGATTGCATTATGAACAGCGGCAAACCTTTGGTCGTTGTCGATTATGCCCACACACCCGACGCATTGGAAAAAGCACTCTCTACTTTGCAGGAAATCAAACCGCAGGGAGCGGCTTTGTGGTGTGTATTTGGCTGCGGTGGCAACCGAGACCGCGGCAAACGCCCATTGATGGGTGCGGCAGCCGTGCAAGGGGCTGATAAGGTGGTGGTTACCAGCGATAACCCGCGCTTGGAAAATCCGCAAGACATCATCAACGATATTTTGCCTGCCGTACCTAATCCTGAACGCGTCGAGGTTGATCGCGCCGTCGCCATCCGTTATGCGGTCGAACAAGCTGCTGCGAACGACATCATTCTGATTGCCGGTAAAGGGCATGAAAACTATCAGGATGTACAAGGCGTGAAGCACCATTTCTCCGATTTTGAAATCGCAGAAAAAGCATTGGCAGAGCGCGGTTAAGCCATAACGCAAATATTCAGACGGCCCGAAACCTTAAGGCCGTCTGAAAAAGATTTAAACCTATACAATAAAAGTAAAACGACACACGCATTACGGCACGTCAGCCATTAAACCCATCACAGTTGTTTGTTTCAGAAGACTTTTTAGAAAGGCCGTCTGAACAACAAGGAGACCGATTTGATGCTGAAAATGCCGACAAAAACCTTATTAATCAGTGCAGCCGTGGTTTTATTCGCAGGCTGTACCACCAAACAACTTCCGCGTCCTACTGCCGAAATCGAGCAGTTGAGGGCGCAACAGCCTCCTGCCGAGCAAAGCCTGCCCAATCCTGTTAAAGGCAAACGTTTTGACGACACTTGGGGCGCCGCACGCAGTCAGGGGCGCAGGCATGAAGGTGTGGATATTTTTGCTAAGAAAAATACGCCGATACGCAGTACGACGCCCGGTATCGTGACCAAAATCGGGCGCAACCGATTGGGTGGTAAAGTTATCGGTATTCAAGGGCCGGGTGCGTGGCATTACTATGCCCATCTGAATAAATTTGCCCGTATCCGCCTGTATGAGCGAGTCAAAGAAGGGCAGGTTATCGGCTATGTCGGTAAAACCGGCAACGCCAGAACTACACCGGCCCACCTGCATTACGGCGTGTATCTGCCCAGCGGCGCGGTAAATCCGTATCCGCTGATTAGTCAGAATAGATAGGCCGTCTGAACACGATTTGAGAGTATGAACGCAAAGAAATTGGTTAAGGCAACGAATATCATCGGTATGGTAGCAGTCGTGCTGCTGGTGTATTGGGTATTTGTTCTGATTTCATCCAATGTTTTCGGGCTTAAGGTATTCCGCGAATACATTACGGAAATTTTCCTGATGAGTATTTTGGGGATTTTTGCCGTGATGGCGGGTGCCTTGATATTGAACATCATGCTGAATTTGACCCGTATCGCCGAGCGAGGACAAGAGGAAGAAAGCAAAGGTAGCCGGAAAACCTTATATTTGTTGTTGGCAGTATTTCCCGTTTTAGCAGCCCTGTTATTTGGCGGAAATTATCTGACTGTTCAGCAAAAACGTCAGATTTTGACTCAATCTCTAGAGCGTATCGTCAAGGATAATCCATCGCAAATCAACGCGTTGGCAGATTATCGTTTTGAATTGGCGTACATCAAAAAAGCGGCGTTAATCCTTGAGCTGATGTCGAAGGAAGATTCTGCCTTTAAAGCCGCTACGGTGATTGTGCCGGATACGATAGGTAATAAACAGGTTTATTTGGCTTTTTCAGCCGATTCCCATTTAAGTGGGATTGATGAGCAGGCGCCCAATGCTCAGGGGGTAGGCGATGATAATGGTTTTGTCGTTACTCGGAATGGCAATAAAGAAACAATCAGCAAAACGCAATATCTTTATGCCCCAAATCTGAGCGAGCGTGAATACTTGCAGAGGGTATTTGCCGGACAAACAAATGAAATACGTTATGAGGCAAAAGATGGCAATTACAGCCTTTGCCACCCCTACCGCCAAAACGGTAAAACCATTGTATTGTGTTTTTCCGATTACCAGCAGTACGGGAAAATCGGCAGTTGATAAGAGAAAGTGATTTATAGTATGAAAAGTTGGTTTTCCAATACATTTCCTGATTATAAAAAATTGCCCAAAAGCGGTAAATTTATGGCATGGCTGACTTTTGTACAGGGCGTGGTTTGGTTGATTCTGGCATCAATTCAGAGTGTGCAAGGACTGATTAACAACATGGCATGGGCTGTGTTTTTTGGGATTTTACTTTTCATTTTGGGTGTGTTGGCGCTGTCTGCAGCATGGAATGCGTTTAAATTCCGTGAAATAGGTTTTAATAGAATGATATATGTGTACACGCCATGCTTGTTGCAAATAGTCTTTGTAGGAGAGGCATTTTCTTTTACGTATTATATAGAAAGTGTACTGCAATTATCATTTAGCCTTACGGTACATAAGCTTACTGTCGGTGTAAATTTTGCCGCTATTCTTTTTATTGTGCTGGCAAGACGCAATTATCGTCATTTAAAAATGGTTTCCCAAAATACGGATAAAAATGTGGAGCCGTTAGAACAAGGACAAGAAACACAATCATGAAACCACTAGACCTTAATTTTATTTGTCAGACCCTCAACCTTCCGATGCCGTCTGAAAATCAACCTGTTTCGCGTATCGTTACAGACAGCCGCGATATTCAGGACGGCGACGTATTTTTCGCGCTTGCCGGCGAGCGCTTTGACGCGCATGACTTTGTTGAAGATGTGTTGGCAGCGGGGGCGACGGCAGTTGTGGTTTCGCGCGAAGATTGTGTGGCTTTGAAAGGCGCGTTGAAGGTTGACGATACGCTTGCGGCTTTGCAAAAACTGGCGAAGGCGTGGCGTGAAAATGTGAATCCGTTTGTCTTTGGCATTACCGGCTCTTCCGGTAAAACGACGGTTAAAGAGATGTTGGCCGGCGTATTGCGTCATCGATTCGGTGATGAAGCTGTGTTGGCGACAGCCGGCAATTTCAACAATCATATCGGCTTGCCACTGACTTTGTTGAAGTTGAACGAAAAACACCGCTATGCCGTCATTGAAATGGGTATGAACCATTTTGGCGAATTGTCTTTGCTGACCCGAATTGCCGGTCCGAATGTTGCTCTGGTCAATAACGCCTTGCGTGCGCATGTCGGTTGTGGTTTTGATGGCGTCGGCGATATTGCTAAAGCAAAAAGTGAAATCTACGAAGGTTTGCTTTCAGACGGCATTGCGCTGATTCCGTGCGAAGATGCCAATATCGCTACATTTGAAGCTGCTACTGCGCAATTGAACGCTCAGACTTTCGGCGTTGCCAGTGGCGATGTCCATGCAGAAAATATTGAGTTGAAACCGTTGTCCTGCGAATTTGATTTGGTGCGTGGCAATGAACGTGTTGCCGTGGTGTTGCCAGTCCCCGGCCGTCACAATGTGCATAATGCCGTAGCGGCGACGGCTCTAGCTTTAGCGGCAGGTTTGAGCCTTGCCGAAGTTTCAGACGGCCTGAAAAATTTCAGTAATATCAAAGGCCGTCTGAATATCAAGCAAGGCATTAAAGGCGCGACTTTGATTGACGATACTTATAATGCCAACCCTGACAGCATGAAAGCCGCCATTGATGTGCTCGCCGCTATGCCTGCGCCGCGTATTTTTGTGATGGGCGATATGGGCGAATTGGGTGAGGATGAAGCCGCTGCCATGCACGCCGAAGTTGGCGCGTATGCACGGGATAAAGGTATCGAGGCTGCGTATTTTGTCGGCGATAACAGCGTTGAAGCGGCAGAAACATTTGGCGCGGAAGGTTTGTGGTTTGCTGACAAAGATCCGCTGATTCAAGTGTTGAGCCACGATTTGCCTGAACGCGCTACTGTATTGGTCAAGGGGTCGCGCTTTATGAAGATGGAAGAAGTGATTGAGGCGTTGGCAGCAACAACCGCGTAAATGGCCGTCTGAAATATGAAAAAGATTTTACTATTGACTGGTTTGCTGATTGCCGCGTTTTATGCCGGAATGAAAGTACAGGCATTTATCTATGAAGATACCTGCTTGGATTTGGGCGGCGGAAAGAATCCTGGAAACTATCCGATTTGCGTGGTAGAGAAATAATCTTACTCAATAAGGCCGTCTGAAATTTCAGACGGCATACCGATTTATTTTTAATTGGGCAATAAGCCCGCTGTAACAACAAAAACAAAAAAGGAAGCCCCATGTTTTTATGGCTCGCACATTTCAGTAACTGGTTAACCGGCCTGAATATTTTTCAATACACCACATTCCGTGCCGTGATGGCGGCTTTGACTGCTTTGGCGTTTTCCCTATTGCTTGGTCCGTGGACCATCCGCAAGCTGACTGCGCTTAAAGTCGGCCAAGCCGTCCGTACCGACGGCCCTCAAACCCACCTGATCAAAAACGGTACGCCAACCATGGGCGGCTCGCTGATTTTGACCGCCATTACCGTGTCCACAATCTTGTGGGGCAATTGGGCAAATCCTTATATTTGGATTCTCTTAGGTGTCTTGCTTGCTACCGGCGCACTCGGTTTTTACGACGACTGGCGCAAAGTGGTTTATAAAGACCCTAACGGCGTGTCTGCCAAATTCAAAATGGTGTGGCAGTCCAGCGTTGCCATCATCGCCGGTTTGGCGTTGTTCTACCTTGCGACAAATTCCGCCAACAATATCCTGATTGTTCCCTTCTTCAAACAAGTTGCCTTGCCGCTTGGCGTAGTCGGCTTCTTGGTATTGTCCTACCTGACCATCGTCGGCACATCCAATGCCGTTAACCTGACCGACGGTTTGGACGGCTTGGCCGCATTTCCCGTTGTACTTGTTGCCGCCGGCCTTGCCATTTTTGCTTATGCCAGCGGACACTCTCAATTTGCCCAATACCTGCAATTGCCTTACGTTGCCGGCGCAAACGAAGTGGTAATTTTCTGTACCGCCATGTGTGGTGCGTGTCTCGGCTTTTTGTGGTTTAACGCCTATCCGGCACAAGTCTTTATGGGCGATGTCGGCGCACTCGCGCTTGGCGCGGCACTCGGTACCGTTGCCGTCATCATCCGCCAAGAATTTGTCCTCGTCATCATGGGCGGCCTGTTTGTTGTTGAAGCCATTTCCGTTATGTTGCAAGTCGGTTGGTACAAACGCACCAAAAAACGCATCTTCCTGATGGCGCCGATTCATCACCATTACGAACAAAAAGGCTGGAAAGAAACCCAAGTCGTTGTCCGCTTCTGGATTATCACCATCGTCTTGGTATTGATCGGCTTGAGTACCCTCAAAATCCGCTGAACCTATGCCGTCCGAACACCTTTCAGACGGCATTTGAACGCGCAATAAACCTGCGGCGGCAATCCACCCCGTCCTATCGTTAACAGCGGCTGAAACCCGCCTTATACTAAAACAGGAGAGAAACCATGAAACAACCAACCAAATGGCTTGACGCTGCCCTGATTGCCTTGGGCTTGAAGCAAGCGGCATGGGAGGATGACGTACCGGATTTTCGGGAAAACTTGCAGGCGGCAGAACAGGGAAATGCAGCAGCCCAATACAATTTAGGCGTGATGTATGCCAACGGGCAAG
>NZ_KV830581.1:68346-68789 GCF_001836795.1 Neisseria sp. HMSC061H08
AGGCGTGATGTATGCCAACGGGCAAGGCGTGCCCCAAGACGATGCCGAAGCGTTCAGATGGTTTCGGCAGGCGGCAGCGCAGGGGGATGCAGCAGCCCAAACCAATTTAGGCGTGATGTATGCCAACGGGCAAGGCGTGCTCCAAGACGATGCCGAAGCGGTCAGATGGTATCGGCAGGCGGCAGCGCAGGGGGATGCCGCAGCCCAAACCAATTTGGGCGCGATGTATGCCGAAGGACGCGGCGTGCGCCAAGACGATGCCGAAGCGGTTAAATGGTATTGGCAGGCGGCAGCGCAGGGGGATGCCCGAGCCCAAGCTTTGTTGGGTTTGATGTATGCCAACGGACAAGGCGTGCACCAAGACGATGCCGAAGCAGTCAAATGGTATCGGCAGGCGGCAGCGCAGGGGAATGCCCAAGCCCAATATAGTTTGGGCGTGATGT
>NZ_KV830582.1:0-319 GCF_001836795.1 Neisseria sp. HMSC061H08
CAAACCACACCGAGTAAAGACAGCGATGCCCGATGGATAAAGAAAAACGGCCTCTACAAACTTGGCTACAAACAACATACCCGCACCGATGCGGAAGGCTATATCGAGAAACTACACATTACCCCCGCTAATGCCCATGAATGCAAACACCTGTCGCCTTTGCTGGAAGGCATTGCCGAAGGCACGACCGTCTATGCCGACAAAGGCTATGACAGTGAGGAAAACCGGCAACATCTGGAAGAGCATCGGCTGAAGGACGGCATTATGCGCAAAGCACACCGTAATCGTCCGCTGTCGGAAGCGCAAACCAAACGCAACC
>NZ_KV830583.1:0-341 GCF_001836795.1 Neisseria sp. HMSC061H08
ATCGGAGAGGCTGTGCCATTGTCCGAGCAGGATAGCTTTGAATATGGACAACAGGGGATAGGCGGGACGGCTGCGGTGGTCTCTAAGGTAACGGGTTCTTTGGCGATTCAGGTATTGTTCGATCGGTTGCCAATCAATCACTTGATCCAACTTCAATAGTGGGAAACGGTCGATGTGTTTGGCAATCATGGCTTGGGCGGTTTGCTGAAAGAAGGTGCTCATGGAAAATCCCCTAAATGTCTTGGTGGGAATTTAGGGGATTTTGGGGAATTTTGCAAAGGTCTCAGGCTAAGTGTGCCTGTTGTTGCTTAAAAGGCGGCCCGGATGCCTGATTAATCAGG
>NZ_KV830583.1:441-88388 GCF_001836795.1 Neisseria sp. HMSC061H08
ACTTTTTTGCAAAGGTCTCAGGCCGTCTGAAACCTGCTTTTCAGACGGCCTTGAAGTGTAAAATCATGTATAATTGCAAACAATTTGGTTTTCATCCCATAGGAAGATCCGACATGATTAACCCTATCGCTGCACTTTCCCCATTAGATGGCCGCTATGCCAAATCCGTTGAAGCATTGCGTCCGATTTTCTCCGAATACGGCCTGATGCGTGCGCGTGTCAAAGTTGAATTAAACTGGCTCAAAGCCCTTGCCGCCGAGCCTAAGATTGCAGAAGTTCCTGCTTTCAGCGATTTTACGCTTGCTGAAATCGACAAAGTAATCGAAAACTTCTCACTTGAAGATGCCGCCGCCGTCAAAGCCATTGAGGCGACCACCAATCACGACGTCAAAGCCATCGAGTATTGGCTTAAAGAACGCTTCTCCGGCGTGCCTGAAGTGGCTGCTGCCAGCGAATTCATCCACTTTGCCTGCACCAGCGAAGACATCAACAACCTGTCCCACGCTTTGATGCTGCAAGAAGCGCGTGAGGCTGTTTTGCTGCCGAAACTGGCCGAAATCATCGAAAAACTGACCGGCATGGCGCATGAGTTGGCTGCCGTCCCTATGATGAGCCGCACGCATGGCCAGCCTGCTACACCAAGCACATTGGGTAAAGAAATCGCCAATGTCGTGTACCGCCTGCAACGCCAGTTTAAAAACCTGCAAGCGCAAGAGTTCCTCGGCAAAATTAATGGCGCAGTCGGCAACTACAATGCCCATATGGTCGCTTATCCTGATGTGGATTGGGAAACCCATTGCCGCAACTTTGTCGAAATCAGCCTCGGCCTGACCTTCAACCCTTACACCATTCAAATCGAGCCGCACGACTATATGACGGAATTCTTCCAAGCCATCAGCCGTGTCAACACGATTCTGATCGACTTCAACCGCGACGTTTGGGGTTATATTTCTTTGGGTTACTTCAAACAAAAAGTCAAAGCAGGCGAAGTCGGTTCTTCCACCATGCCGCACAAAGTCAACCCGATCGACTTTGAAAACTCCGAAGGCAACCTCGGTATGGCCAATGCCGTATTGGGCTTTTTGTCCGAAAAACTGCCGATTTCCCGTTGGCAGCGCGACCTGACCGACAGCACCGTATTGCGCAATATGGGCGTAGGCGTGGGCTATACCGTATTGGGTTTTGCCGCCCATCTGCGCGGTCTGAACAAGCTTGAGCCGAATCCTGCCGCCCTTGCTGCCGATTTGGATGCTACTTGGGAGCTGTTGGCCGAGCCGATTCAAACCGTAATGCGTCGTTACGGCGTAGCCAATCCTTACGAGAAGCTGAAAGACCTGACACGCGGTAAAGACGGCATTACGCCTGAAGTGTTGAAACTCTTTATCGAGTCGTTGGAAATTCCGGCAGAAGCCAAAGCCAAATTGCTTGAGCTGACCCCTGCGTTGTATGTGGGTAAAGCCGAAGAGTTGGCAAAACGAATTTAAAAGGTTTTTGTAGGGCATACTTTCTTAGTTATTGAGATTTTTTGATAGATAAGAAACCAACCCTCTACATCCGACAAATTAAAAAGGCCGTCTGAAATCTCTTTCAGACGGCCTTTTTCGATTCAAATTGTTATTTTACTTTGTCTTTCAATGCGCCGTAGCCGGCAGCGTCCATTTCTTCCAAAGGAATGAATTTTAAACTTGCGCCGTTGATGCAATAGCGCAGGCCGCCTTTGTCTTTGGGGCCGTCGGGAAAGACGTGTCCCAAGTGCGAATCGGCGGCGTGGCTGCGCACTTCGGTGCGGCGCATGTTGTAGCTGAAATCGTCGTGTTCGGTAACGGCGACGGCGTTAATCGGGCGGGTGAAGCTCGGCCAGCCGCAGCCGGAATCGAATTTGTCGGCGGAAGAAAACAGGGGTTCGCCGCTGACGACGTCTACATAAATGCCGGGCTTGAACAGATGGTCGTATTCATGACTGAAGGCGTATTCGGTTGCGCTTTTTTGGGTCACTTGGTATTGCTCTTCGGTCAGAATGCGTTTGAGTTCGGCATCGCTGGGCTTTTTATACCTTGCCGCGTCGAAGCCTTTGCTTTGTGGGGCGGCTTTGGTTTTGCCCGGTAGAGGTTCGTCGGCTTTGCGGATGTCGATGTGGCAATAGCCGTTGGGGTTTTTAATAAGATAGTCCTGATGGTATTCCTCGGCGTCGTAGAAGTTTTTCAGCGGCTCGTTTTCGACGACGAGGGGCTGTTGGTATTTTTGCTGCTCGCGTTTGAGTGCGGCGGCGATGACGGCTTTTTCGGCAGGGTCGGTGTAGTATACGCCGCTGCGGTATTGCGTGCCGATGTCGTTGCCCTGTTTGTTGAGGCTGGTCGGGTCAACGACGCGGAAGAAATATTGCAGGATGTCGTCTAGGCTGAGTTTGTCGGCATCGTAGGTGACCTTGACGGTTTCGGCATGGCCTGTATCGCGGTAGGAAACGTCTTCGTAGCTTGGGTTTTCCGTTTTGCCGTTGGCGTAGCCGGATACGGCGTCAACCACACCGTCTATGCGTTGGAAATAGGCTTCCAAGCCCCAGAAGCAGCCGCCGGCGAGGTAGATGGTGCGCGTATTCATGATTGCTGAATCCTTTTTCTGTGTGTCGGGTTTGTAGAACGAATTTTTCAGACGGCCTATATCGGCATTCGGGTCGCGGATTAACGCCAATGCCTGCGCTTCGTTGATGCTGCCTTTGACGATGCGCTGCACGTCGCCGTCTTTGCCGATTAATGCCCACGAAGGGTAAACACTGATATTCAGGCTTTGGGCGATGGTGCCGCCGTTGTCGGTCACGACGGGCAGCTTAGGATAGTTCAAACCGGCATACCATTTTTGAAAGTCGCCGTCTTTTTTCTCGTGTAGAAAACCGGGCGAGGCAACGGTAATCAGATTGGCAGAACTGAATTTTGCATCTTGCGCCCATTTTTCGGTTTGCCCCAGTTCGGACAAACACAAAGGACACCAACTTGCCCAAAATTTAATCAGGGTCGGTTTGTCTTTTTTCAGGAAAACACTGGCAGGGCGGTTATCAGGAGTTTTCAATGAGGACAATGCCTGCGGTACGGTTGCGGCTTCGGTATCCATTATTTTGGATGAGCAGGCGCCAAGCGCAAGCAGGCAGCCAAACTTGGTGCAAAGTGAAAATAATGTGCGGGGATTCATCTCTATGTTTCCTTTAATAGATGGTTTGTCTCGTTAGACGTTGGAAATGCCAAAACCTGACAACCTTGATTTTCAGACGACCTTGACACGTAAAATACGCTACAATACTCCCTATTTCAAGTTTTTAAAATTAAAAGGAAAATTTAATGTTCAGCTTCTTCCGTCGCAAGAAAAAACAGGAAACTCCGGCTCCTGAGGAGGCTCAAGTTCAGGAAACCGCAGCAAAAGTAGAATCTGAAGTTGCTCAAGTAGTTGAAAATATTAAAGAAGATGCCGAATCTTTAGCAGAAAGCGTCAAAGGGCATATTGAATCAGTTGTCGAATCGGCTGTTGAAACTGTCAGTGAAACCGTCGAGCAGGTTCGGGAAGCTTTGACCGAAACGCCGTCTGAAACAGTTGAAAAAGTGGAAGAACACGTTGAAGCGGCAAAAGAAGCGGCTGTTGAAACCGTCAGCGAGGCTGTTGAACAGGTTCAAGAAGCTGTTGCCGAGATGCCGTCTGAAGCGGCTGAGGCTGTTGAGGAAGCAGCAGAACAAGCTGAGGCGGCAAAAGAAGCGGCTGTTGAAACCGTCAGCGAGGCTGTTGAACAGGTTCAAGAAGCCGTTGCCGAGATGCCGTCTGAAGTAGCTGAGGCTGCTGAAGAAGTAGCAGAACAGGCTGAGGCGGCAAAAGAAGCAGCAGGACAGGCCGAAGCGGGCAAAGAAGAAGCTGTTGAGGCAGTTAGCGAGACTGTTGAGCAAGCTCAAGAAGCCGTTGCGGAAACACCGGCTGAAGCCCCTGCTCCGGTGGAAGAACCCAAGCTCAGTTGGGCTGCGCGTTTGAAACAAGGCTTGACCAAATCACGCGATAAAATGGCGAAGTCGCTGGCCGGCGTGTTTGGTGGCGGACAAATCGACGAGGATTTGTACGAAGAGCTGGAAACCGTGCTGATTACCAGCGATATGGGCATGGAAGCCACCGAATACTTGATGAAAGACGTGCGCGACCGTGTCAGCCTCAAAGGCCTCAAAGACGGCAACGAATTGCGCGGCGCGCTGAAAGATGCGCTGTACGACTTGATTAAGCCTCTGGAAAAACCTTTGGTCTTGCCGGAAACCAAGGAGCCTTTCGTGATTATGCTTGCCGGTATCAACGGCGCAGGCAAAACCACATCTATCGGCAAATTGGCCAAATACTTCCAAGCGCAGGGCAAATCTGTGCTGTTGGCGGCAGGCGATACTTTCCGTGCCGCCGCGCGTGAGCAGCTTCAAGCTTGGGGCGAGCGCAACAATGTAACCGTGATTTCGCAAACCACAGGCGATTCCGCAGCCGTTTGTTTCGATGCTGTCCAAGCCGCCAAAGCACGTGGCATAGACATTGTGCTGGCCGATACAGCCGGCCGTCTGCCGACGCAGCTTCATTTGATGGAAGAAATCAAAAAAGTGAAACGCGTGTTGCAAAAAGCCATGCCGGATGCGCCACATGAAATCATTGTCGTGCTTGATGCCAATATCGGTCAAAACGCCGTCAACCAAGTAAAAGCCTTTGACGAAGCGCTGGGCTTGACCGGCCTGATCGTCACCAAGCTCGACGGTACGGCCAAAGGTGGTATCCTTGCCGCCCTTGCCTCTGACCGCCCAGTTCCCGTCCGCTACATCGGTGTAGGCGAAGGCATCGACGATTTGCGTCCGTTTAATGCCAAAGCGTTTGTAGATGCCCTATTAGATTAAACAGACAGGCTGAGGCTTGTCAACGCAGTTTGCGGGGGATTTTTGAGCCGTATTTAGAAAGACTCAGCATTCGGTTGAACCAGCCAAACAGGCTGTTTAAAAAGGCCGTCTGAAACCTAAAATCAGGTTTCAGACGGCCTTTATTTTATTCGCAGGTTTAGTTTTTCCGCGCAGTAACAAACTCAGCCAGTTGGCGCAGGCGCAGGGCTTTGCCGCCGAATGGCTCAATCAGGGCAACAGCTTCTGCAATCAGCGTTTCTGCGTAAGTACGCGCGGCGTGCAGGCCCATCAGTTTGACGTAGGTCGGTTTGTCGTTGTCCGAGTCTTTGCCGGCGGTTTTGCCCAAGGTGGCGGTATCGGCTTCGCAGTCCAATACATCGTCGATCACTTGGAAAGCCAGGCCCAATTTGGCAGCGTAGCGGTCTAAGGTTTGGATTTGCGCCGGTATTAAGTCCGGGCAGGAAAGTGCGCCTAAGGCCACGGCCGCGCGGATGAGCGCGCCGGTTTTGAGGCTGTGCATCTGTTCTAATTCGGCCTGATTCATGGCTTTGCCGACATTGGCCAGGTCGATGGCTTGTCCGCCCGCCATGCCGAGGCTGCCGGATGCCTGGGCCAGCGTGGACAACATGGCAAGCTGGCGTTCGGCAGGCAGGCCTGTCGGACGGCTCAGTACATCAAAGGCTTGGGTTTGCAGCGCATCGCCGACCAAAAGGGCGGTTGCTTCATCGTATTGCACATGGCAGGTCGGTTTGCCGCGGCGCAGGCTGTCGTTGTCCATCGCCGGCATATCGTCGTGAACCAGCGAATAGACGTGCACCATTTCAATGGCCGCCATCGCCTGCTCGACGGCATTTTGGTTTGCTTCGCCCAATTCGGACGCGGCAAGGACCAAGAGCGGGCGCAGCCGTTTGCCGCCGCCGAGGGTAACGTAACGCATGGCTTCGTGCAGCGTGTGCGGCACTTGGCTTTCAGACGGCAAGAAATGCGCCAGCAGCAATTCGGTTTGCGCTTGGGCTTTTTGCTGCCATGTTTTGAGTTCATTCGCCGGGTTCAAGGTTCAACTCCTTCAGTTCGCCGGCATCCAAGACTTGCAGTTTCTGCTCGACTTCCGCTAATTTGGTTTGGCAGTATCTGACCAATTCGTTGCCTTCCTGATAGGCGGCCAGGGCGTCTTCCAGCGGCATTTCGCTGCTTTGCATGGCTTGGGTCAGGGTTTCGAGGCGGGATAAGGCTTCTTCAAAGGATTGGGGGGCGTTTTTTTTCATGGTTTGAAATGATGGGCAGAAAAGGGGAATTGTAGCATTTTTAGATGATTAAGGCCGTCTGAACAGGGATGAAAACGAAATCAAAGATTTCTGTTTTTGCGTTCAGACGGCCTTTTTTCAAACGGAATAATGTTATCAGCCCGGTAAAACGGCTTTTTGATAGTTGAGCGCGATAAACTGCTTCTCGGCATCCAATTCAGTGATTTTGAACAATGCCTGCGATTTAGGCAGCGCGTCAAACGGAATACCGGTCGCGCGCGTTACCAGCGGCAGGCCTTCAATGCGGACGAGGTCTTCTTTGAGGATGGTAGCCGTCAGCTCGCTCGTGCCTTGCTGTTGCAGGTACACGAGGCTCCAGTAGGCTTCCATTTGGCGTTGGAAGTCGGCGTAGGCTGTATAGGCGGCATCGAAGTCGCGCAGCGCGGCGAAAAGCTCGGCATCGCTGTTTTGATACAGCGGTTCGGCAGTGTCATCGATCAGGCTGATCAGCTGCTTTTGGTTAATGTAGTCGGCGGCGCGGCGCAGCGGCGAGGTAAACCAGCCGTAATGCTGCACGCCCATGCCGATGTGCGGTTCAGATTTGGTGCTCATGCGCACTTTGCCTGCCGGTTGGACGCGGAAAAGGCCGGGCAGCTCGTTTTCATCCAGCATTTGCGCCCAAGTGCTGTTGGCAAGAATCATCATCTCGCTGACCAGCGTATCGATGGGCGAACCGCGTTCGCGGCGGACGACGGATACGTTGCCTTCCTCATCCAATTCGATGCTGTAATCGTATTGCGGCGCGCGGTCGGGCTCGTATTTGCCGCGCGCTTTTTGCAGGGCGATGGCAAATTGATAGAACCAAATCAGGTCTTGATGGTGAGCGAACATCATTTCGCCTGCTTCGTCCAAGCCGGTTTCGGCGTTGAAATGCGGCTCGATGGTTTGGATGCGCAGGTTTTCAGCGATGTTGACCGCTTCGATTTTGCAGGTTGGCGTGCCGACGTTGAACTCGTTGTCCACATCGAAATAAATGCTGATGGAAGGGCGGTATGCGCCTGCATCAAGGCTGAACGCGGCAATCCAGTTTTCGGGCAACATAGTGATTTTGCCGCCGGGGAAATAAACCGTGCTCAAGCGTTCCATGATGTTTTTTTCCATTTTGTCGCCTTGTTTAATGGCAAGCGACGGCGCGGCGATGTGGATGCCGACGCGTTTCATGCCATTGCCCAAGTCGGTCAGGCTCAAGGCATCGTCCACTTCGGTGGTCGATTCGTCGTCAATGGAAAAGGCGGTAACGTCGGCCTTGGGCAGGTCGGGCATTTCGGGAAGGGAGAGGTCGGGGAAACCTGTTCCTTTGGGGAAATATTTGATTTCAAACCCGTCTTGCAGGTATTGGGGAATGGACGTAATGCCGCCTGTTTTTTTCGCCAGTTCGTAGGCGGAGGTTTTCAGCGCATCGGCGGCTTTGGTAAAGGCTTTGTAGGTCAGCGACTGCTTGTCGGGCGCGTGCAGGATGGTTTTCAGATCCGCTGCGATTTCAGACGGCATCTCGCCGCGTTTCAAGGCTTCCGCCCAAGCGTCGATTTGCGCGTCTTGTTGTTTTTTGCGTTCGATGGCGGCAAGCGCTTGTTTTAAGGTTTCTTCGGGCGCGGCTTTGAACACGCCTTTGGCTTTTTTGTAGAAATACATCGGCGCGGCGTACAGCGCAATCAAAGTCGCCGCCAGCTCGGTTTTGGTCGGCGCATGGCCGTAATATTCTTCGGCGATGGCTTCGGCGGTAAATTCCTCTTCGCCGCATACTTCCCACAATAAATCGGTGTCGATATCCGCCGCCTGTGCCTGCGCGTTTTCCAAAAATGCCGCCATATCGCCGTCAAACTCGGCAAAAACATTGTTTGCTTTCACTTTGGTGCGTTTGCCGTGTTGGGTATCGACTTGGTAGGTGGCGTCGTTTTTTTGGACGATGGAGGCAACTTTGAATTGGCCGGACTCTTCGTAAAAGATATTCATTTTTTAGGATTTTATGATTTGTAGGAAACGCGTGATTTTAGCAGATTTGCACAAGAAAGGCCGTCTGAAAAACATACTTTCAGACGGCCTGTTCAAACGGCGGATAATTAATACTGATATGCCGCCAGTTTGCGTTTGATTTCAGGCAGGGCGGCGCGTGCGGCCTGTTCACCCAGTTGGATGGCGCGTTGTTTTTGGTCGAAACCGCCAACCGAACCCAGCTCCAAAACCTGCGGTTTGATGACCACATTGGCTTGTCCCAATTCTTGGCGCAAGGCGGTTTGGCTCATCACGTTGAAGGTTTGGTCAAGATAGGAGAACATGCCTTGGTTGACGTTTTTGGCCGGACGGGCGGAAATATCGACGGCAATGATGAAGTTTGCGCCCATTTTTTTCGCCGCGCTGACCGGTACGGGTTGCGACAGGCCGCCGTCTACATATTTGCGGCTGCCGATAACGACAGGTTGAAACACGTTCGGAATCGAAGCAGAAGCGCGGACGGCTTGTCCGGCATTGCCTACGTTGAACACCACCGGTTTGCCGCTTTCAAAATCGGTCGCAACGGCGGCAAATTTGATGGGGAACTGCTGCATCGGACGGTTGCCGACTTTGCGGTTGATGTAGTTTTGCAGTTTTTCGCCTTTGATGAAGCCGCTGGTGGACAAGGTCAAATCCACCAAATCGGTTTTACCCAAAATTTCTGCTTCCAATTCGAGGCGGTCGGGCGACATTCCCGAAGCGTACATACTGCCGACAATCGAGCCTGCGGATGTACCAGTAACGATTTTTACCGGAATATTGTTTTCTTTCAAAACCTTAATAATCCCGATATGGGCAAAGCCTTTGGACGCGCCGCCGCCCAAAGCCAGCGCAACCGTGGCTTTCGGTTTGGGTGCAGTATGCGAAACCGTATTTTGACCCTGCGTAGAAGGTTTGGATTGCGGCGCGTTGCCGCTCGGACAGGCAGCCAATACCAAGACGGACGAAGCGGCTAAAAACGTTTTGAATGTGGAAAAAAGTTTATTCATGTTCAGACAGCCTTTAATATGTCGAAAGGGTTATTCTACTCTCAAATTGAGTCGAAAGGCCGTCTGAAATCAGGTTTCAGACGGCCTTTTAAATCAAACTCAAGCCAATTCGAGCTGTTTTTCCAAACTCTCGACCAGTTGGTCGTCCAAATTCAAAGCTTGGGACAAACGGCTCAGGAACACGATTTCCTTGCGTGATAAGTCCGCGCAGACCAATCTGGCCGCCAGATAAGTTTCGGCTGCCAAAGCCTCGTCGCTGCCGACCGAAGCGGCAATTTGCTCGATAGAGGCCGGTTGCGCATATTCCGCCTGCAGCCATGCCGCCGTTTCCGCATCGCTGCCGCTTTCACGCTCAATGGCCGCGCGTTCCGCATCGTCAATCAGGCCGTCTGAGGCCGCCGCTGCAATCATCGTTTGCAAAATCACACGGCTGTGGTTTTCACCAATCAGACCGACAGGTTGGAACGCACTTTGCGGCAATTCGTCCTGCTGGCGGTTTTGTTTCCAGTTTTGATAGCCTTTATAAGCCAGAAAACCCAAAGCAGCGACCGAGCCGGCCTTTACCAGCTTCTTCGTGTTTTTCTTTTTCAACAGCATCGATGCCAAAGCACCCGTCAACGCGCCGCCGCCGAAAGAATTGAGCGGACTGTCCGACACCGCTTTGCCGCCTTTTTGAGCCGCACCCAAAACCTGATTGAGCAACTGACTGAAATCCATAAAAAATCTCCTGAAAACAAATACATTGCAAATATAGGGCAGAAACACCAAAAAACCAAGCCAAAGAAAGTTAAAAGGTGCAAACAAGTTTTCAGACGGCCATAGCCGACTTTCGGTACAATCACACCATTCCAAACAATAAACCCCATCATGACCGATACCGCCCAAATCATTACCAGCTATGGCCGCCGCTATATCGTCCGCACCCCCGACGGCCAAACATATGACGCCACCACCCGCAAAAAACGCGTCGATTTCGCCTGCGGCGACCAAGTCCGCATCAGCCCCATCAACGGCGAACAAGTCGTGATCGAAGACTACCTCCCGCGCGAAAGCCTGCTCTACCGCCAAGACGCGTGGAAAACCAAACTGATTGCCGCCAACGTTACCCAACTCCTCATCGTAACCGCCGCCAGCCCCTCACCCAGCGAAGCCCTGTTGCAACGCACCCTCCTCGCAGCCGAAGCGGCCGGCATCGACGCCGTTATCGTCCTCAACAAAGCCGACCTCCCCGAAACCGCCCAATGGCGCGAGAAACTCAAATTCTACGAAACCCTCGGCTACTCTGTGGTCGAAACCAAAGCATTGGAAAACGCCGACATCCTGCGTCCCATTTTAGAAGGGCAAACCAACATCCTGCTCGGACAAAGCGGCATGGGCAAGTCCACCCTGACCAACGCCCTACTCGGCAACCAAGCCGCCCGAACCGGCGACATTTCCACTGCGCTCGACTCCGGCAAACACACCACCACCCACGCCCAACTATACGATTTAAACGCAGAAACCCGACTCATCGATTCCCCCGGCCTGCAAGAATTCGGCCTGCACCATCTCCAAGCCGCTGATTTATTGCAATACTTCCCCGACCTGCGCCACCTTATCGGCCAATGCCGTTTTCACAACTGCACCCACCGCGCCGAACCCGGCTGCGCCGTCAAAGCCGCTGCCGAATCAGGCGAAGCCAAACCCGAGCGCATCGAATTTCTGCAACGCGTTACCGATGAATTGTTAAGATAAAGATTGAACGGAAACTAAGCGTTTGGATAAATAAAAAGGCCGTCTGAAACTTTCAGACGGCCTTTTTTTGAAGCATAACCAAATTTACCTTTCAACCGGTATCGCTACCTTAGCGGGAAAGAGAAGGTGCTTTTCGTGGCGGATTGATCATGAGAAGCACGGCTTCTTCAATTTGTTTGTCCTCCCGATCATGGAGCTCTACCGGAAACTTCAGACGCAACACTGTAACAATAGCGCCAACCGATAAGCCTGTATCATGAAGCAACTCAATTTCTTTAAGTACCGGTGCGGAAAGGTTTAACATGGTTTCTCCTTAAGATTTGGTATAAGCCTTAGCCCACTTTATCCCCGGGCTGTGCGCCTACGTCGACATCGAGGAGCTTCAGTTTGCCCTCTGCCGTGGCGGCGGAGAGGATCATGCCTTCGGATACGCCGAATTTTGCCATTTTGCGCGGGGCGAAGTTGGCGACGGCGATGACCATGCGGCCGTTCAATTCGGCAGGGTTTGGGTAAGATGCGGCGATGCCGGAGAAGATGATGCGTTTTTCAAAACCGAAATCGAGGTCGAATTTTAGGAGTTTGGTGCTGCCTTCGACGGCTTCGCAGTTCAATACTTTGGCGACGCGCATGTCGATTTTCATAAAGTCTTCGAAGCTGGCCTGTTCGGCGACTTTTTCATATTTGCTCTCTTCGGCGGCAGGCGCAGCTGCTGCGGCGATGCTTTGTTTGTTGGCTTCGATCAAATCGTCCACTTGTTTTTGCTCCACTCGTTGCATTAAATGTTCGTATTTGTTGATGGCGTGTTCGCCCAAGGTTTCTCGTGTATTTGCCCAAGTGATGGCTTCCAAATTCAGGAATTTGGCGGCGTTTTCGGCCACTTTCGGCAATACGGGGGCGAGGTAGGCGGTCAACATGGTAAAGGCGTTGATGAGCTCGCTGCATACTTCGTGCAGGCGTTCGTCTTGGCCTTCTTGTTTTGCCAGTTCCCAAGGTTTGTTGGCATCAACGTATTCGTTGACAATGTCTGCCAAGGCCATGATGTCGCGCAGGGCTTTGGCGTATTCGCGGCTTTCGTAGCATTCGGCAATGGCTTCGCTTTGTGCGACAAGTTTTGCCAGCAATTCGCTGTCGGCAACATCTTTCAGACGGCCTTCAAAGCGTTTGGCGATGAAACCTGAAGCGCGGGCGGCGATGTTGACGTATTTGCCGACGAGGTCGCTGTTTACGCGGCTGATAAAGTCTTGCAGGTTCAAATCGATGTCTTCGATTTTGCTGTTGAGTTTGGCGGCGATGTAGTAGCGCATCCACTCGGGGTTCAGGCCTTGTTCCAAATAGGATTTGGCGGTGATGAAGGTGCCGCGCGATTTGGACATTTTTTGTCCGTCCACGGTCAAAAAGCCGTGTGCGTACACGCCGGTCGGGGCGCGGTGGCCGGAGAAATGCAGCATGGCAGGCCAGAACAGGGCGTGGAAATAGAGGATGTCTTTGCCGATGAAGTGGTACATCTCGGTTTGGCTGTCGGCTTTGAAGTATTCGTCAAAATCGATGCCGATGCGGTCGCACAGGTTTTTAAACGACGCCATGTAGCCGACGGGCGCGTCCAGCCAGACGTAGAAGTATTTGCCCGGCGCATCGGGGATTTCAAAACCGAAATACGGCGCGTCGCGGGAAATGTCCCAGTCGGACAGGGTGGTTTCTTCGCCTTCGCCCAGCCATTCTTTCATTTTGTTGAGGGCTTCGGGTTGCAGATGGGGCTTGCCGTCGTGCGGGTTGTTGCCGGAAGTCCATGCTTTGAGGAAGTCGGCGCATTCGCCCAGTTTGAAGAAGAAGTGTTCGGATTCGCGCAATTCGGGTTTGGCACCGGAAACGGCGGAATACGGGTTGATCAGTTCGGTCGGGGAATAGGTCGTGCCGCAGACTTCGCAGTTGTCGCCGTATTGGTCTTGGGCGTGGCATTTCGGGCATTCGCCTTTGACGAAGCGGTCGGGCAGGAACATTTGTTTTTCGGGGTCGAAAAGCTGCTCGATGACGCGGCTTTCAATTTTGCCGTTGGCTTTCAGAGCGCGGTAAATGTCTTGGGAAAACTGTTTGTTTTCAGGGGAATGGGTGCTGTAATAATTGTCGTAGCCGATGAAAAAACCGGTAAAGTCGGCGAGGTGCTCTTCGCGCACTTTGGCAATCATGTCTTCAGGCGCAATGCCTTGTTTTTGCGCGGCAAGCATCACGGGCGTGCCATGGGTGTCGTCGGCGCAGCAGTAGTAGCATTCGTGGCCGCGCAGTTTTTGGAAGCGTACCCAAACGTCGGTTTGGATGTGTTCGACCATGTGGCCGAGGTGGATGCTGCCGTTGGCATACGGCAGCGCGGAAGTGACAAGGATTTTGCGTGTCATGGTTTGTGCTTTTAAAAACAATGGATAAAGATGTCGGGGATTATACCGCAAAACAATAGGCAAAGGCCGTCTGAAACCCGATTGCCGGTGTTTCAGACGGCCTTTTATTTATCGGCTGCGTATGGAATCAACCGCGTACGCGTTCGATTTTTGCGCCTACGCCGCCGAGTTTTTTCTCGATGTATTCATAGCCGCGGTCGAGGTGGTAGATGCGTTCGACGATGGTTTCGCCATCTGCGACCAAACCGGCCATGACGAGGCTGGCGGAGGCGCGCAGGTCGGTTGCCATCACGACGGCGCCAGAGAGTTTTTCCACGCCTTTGATGTAGGCGGTGTTGCCTTCGGTGGTGATGTCTGCGCCCATGCGGTTGAGTTCGGGAACGTGCATGAAGCGGTTTTCAAAAATGGTTTCCACCACGCGGCTGCTGCCTTCGGCAATGGCGTTCATGGCCATAAACTGCGCCTGCATGTCGGTTGGGAAGCCTGGGTGGACGACGGTGCGGATGTCCACGGCTTTCGGGCGTTGTTGCATGTCGATGGAAATCCAGTTGTCGCCTGCTTCGATGATGGCGCCGGCTTCGGTCAGTTTGTTTAACACGACTTCCATGGTTTTCGGTGCGGCATTGCGCAGGACGACTTTGCCGCCGGTCATGGCGACGGCGCAGAGGAAGGTACCGGCTTCGATACGGTCGGGAACGACGCTGTGTTCGCAGCCGTGCAGCTCTTTTACGCCTTCGATGGTCATGGTTGCTGTACCGATGCCGCTGATTTTCGCGCCCATTTTGACGAGGCATTCGGCCAAATCGACGACTTCGGGCTCTATGGCGCAGTTTTCGAGGATGGTAGTGCCTTCTGCGAGCGTGGCCGCCATCAGCAGGTTTTCAGTACCGCCTACGGTTACGACATCCATGGTGACGCGCGTGCCTTTCAGACGGCCTTTGGCTTTGACGTAACCGTGCTCGATGGTGATTTCCGCACCCATGGTTTCGAGGCCTTTGAGGTGTTGGTCAACCGGGCGCGAACCGATGGCGCAGCCGCCGGGCAGGCTGACTTGGGCTTCGCCGAAACGGGCGAGGGTCGGACCTAAAACCAAGATGGATGCGCGCATGGTTTTTACCAGCTCGTAAGGTGCGCAGGTGTTGTTGACAGTGCCGCCGTTGATTTCAAATTCGGAGATGTTGTCGGTCAAAACGCGTGCGCCCATGCCTTGCAGCAGTTTTTGGGTGGTTTTGACGTCGGCGAGCATGGGTACGTTTTTCAGGCGTAAAGTGCCGGAAGTCAGCAGGCCGGCACACATCAGCGGCAGGGCGGCATTTTTCGCGCCGGATACGGTGATTTCGCCGTTGAGGGGGCCGTTGGCAGAGATTTTGAGTTTGTCCACAGGATGTCTTTCGTTATTTGTCTGCACGGCTTATGCCGCACAAATGAAATGAGATGGGTAATAAACCATCAATTATAAGGGATTATGCCTTTGCTGTTAGATTTGGCAGTATTAAATTTTCACAAGGTTTGTTTAAGTTGCGAAAGGATAAGATTT
Organism: Neisseria sp. HMSC061H08; assembly: GCF_001836795.1. Lineage (NCBI taxonomy): Bacteria > Pseudomonadati > Pseudomonadota > Betaproteobacteria > Neisseriales > Neisseriaceae > Neisseria > Neisseria sp. HMSC061H08. Next base: position 15,280 of record NZ_KV830583.1, read on the forward strand.
CAGGCCGTCTGAATGGTTCAGACGGCCTGTTTGCCAAAGCTTATTTTTTGGCTTTGAAGCCTAAGAGGTGTTGTGTGGTGGCCAGCCATGCGCCGAATACGCCCAGCGCGATGACGAAGCCGAATACCAGCGACACTTCGCTAAATGTGAAGAAACGCCAGCCGATGTTCAGACCGTAGGGTTTGAATATCGCGTCCACCAGCGGCCGTACTTCGGCCAAAAGCCAAGCCGACAAGCCCAGGCTGACGGCGGCGGAGAAAATACTCTGCCACATTGCCTGATAAAGGAAAGGACGGCGGATGAAGGAAGCGGGCGCACCCAACAGCTTGGTGATTTCCAACTCTTCCTTGCGGCTGAGGATTTGCAGGCGGATGGTATTGTGTGCCACCAAGACAAAGGCCATGCCCAATGTCAGCGAGAGGAACCACAAAATCTTGCGGATAAATTCGTTAATACGATAAAGGGTTTGTACCCATTCCGTATCCATGGTTGCCGATTCGACGCGCGGCAGTTTGGTAATATCTTTATAGATGGCCTGCATCTGATCCGGCGAAGTGGCAGGGTCGGGCGTAACGATAAAGACGTCGGGTAACGGGTTGCCATCGAGCATGGAAACGAGGTTTTGGTCGAGATTGGTCTGCAATTCTTCCAAACCTGCCTGCTTGCTGATAAAGCGGACTTTATCGATACGGCTGTCGCGTTGGAGCAGGTTTTTCACCGTATCGGCATCAGAACTTGCCGCATCGGTGTCCATATAAACCGTAATCTGCGGCGACTCGTTGAGTTTGCCCAATACGCTTTGCCCGCTTTGGATGCCCAAATACATAAACAGCGGCAAGGTCATGGCAACGGCAAGCATGAGCAGGGTCAGCAGCGTGCCGATGGGTTGGCGCGAAAGCTCTTTGAGCGCGGCGCGTGCCGATTCGACGTGTAACGAGATGTAATGAATCATGCTCATGCGAGACGTCCTTTCTGCAGGCGCAAGACGCGGTGGCCGTAATCCGCCATCAGCGTTTCATCGTGCGCCGCAACAATCACGGTCGTTCCTGCTTCATGGAAGGTTTTGAACAATTCCATAATATCCAGCGCATAGGCGCGGTCGAGGCTGGCGGACGGCTCGTCGGCAATCAGCAGGCTGGGTTGGTGAACCACTGCGCGCGCGATGCACAAACGCTGTTGTTCGCCGCCGGATAAAGTGATAGGCATATCGTTTTCGCGGCCTTTTAAGCCGACTTTCTCAATCGCAATACGCGCGCGCTCTTCCGCTTTGCGCGGCTGGTAGCCGCTGATCCGCAAAGGCAGGATAACGTTTTGCAAGACATTGCGGTCGTAGAGGATTTTGTGGTCTTGGAAGACAATGCCGATATGTTGGCGCATAAAGCCGATCTGATTGTCGCTCAAGGTGCCGAGGTCTTGATTGTTGAACCAAACCTTGCCTTTGGTAGGCTTGGTAATGCCTGAAATCAGCTTCAAAATGGTGGATTTGCCCGAGCCCGAATGGCCGGCGATAAAAATCATCTCACCTTTGTTAATCTGGAAACTGACATTTTTCAGGGCTTCGAAACCGCCGGGATAGGTTTTGGAAACTTGTTCGAAACGGATCATGGGTTTTCCTGAAAATAGGGATTCAGACGGTCGGCGTCATCGATAGGGCAACATGCCGTCTGAAAAAATGGGGATATTCACAGATTATAAATATTTCGGCTGCTTTTTGATAGTGAAACCCCGGTTCTGCCGGCGGAGACACTGCCGGTTTGCAACACAAAGCAATATGGTTTGAAATAAAGGCCGTCTGAACGATTGGGTTTCAGACGGCCTCGGTATCAGCGTAGGTTAAGCACCTTATCCGCTGTTTTATTTACATTTGGTTTTGGCCAAATTCACGGCGGCGGTCAGGCTTTTTTCGTTGACTTCGCCGGTGATGGTTTGTTTGTAACCGCATTTCGGCGCTTCGACGACAGTGAAGGGCAATACGCCGACATTGTTGCCGTGGGCTTTCATGAAGTTGCGACTGTTGGCGCCGGTGTAACGCCAAATCGGGTAGCTGACCGGCGTTTGTTTCAGGAACTTGCCGATGTTGTCGGTCGTATCCAGCGCGATGCCGACCATATCGACGCTGCCTTTTTTCTGAGCTTTGTACCATGCGGACATGGCGGGCATTTCTTTACGGCAGGGGCCGCACCAGGTTGCCCAAAGGTTGACCACGCGCACGGGGGCTTTGAGTGATTCCAGGCTTTGCGGTTTGTTGTCCTGCCAACCTGCTGTTTCGTCGGCGGCAAAGGCCGGCGCAGCGGTAAAAACGGCAGCGGACAATAGAAGGGCGGTTAAGGCTTTCATGGTTGTATCCTTGAGGTTGCCAATCGAAATTGTGTTTATTGTAAAACGGTTTGGTGGGTATGCCTACCGATTCATATCAATATATCAGGTAAAAAGTTTGAGTAAAAATCAGTTGCAGACGATAATAACCGCCATCATTGAATGATTTTGCAATAATACGGAGAATTTCATGCCGTCTGAATTCACACTTTATCACAACCCGCGTTGCAGCAAATCGCGTGCCGCGCTGGCTTTGCTCGAAGAAAAAGGCGTTGCCGCCGACGTGGTCAAGTATCTGGATACCGCGCCCGATTTGGCGACTTTGCAGGATATGTTTGCCAAACTCGGCATCGAATCGGTGCGCGGCATGATGCGCACGAAAGACGATTTGTACAAAGAATTGGGTTTGGACAATCCCGATTTGGACAATGCCGCCCTGCTTCAGGCAATCGCCGAACACCCTGCCCTGCTCGAGCGTCCCGTTTTGGTAACGCCTACGCGCGCAGCCATCGGCCGCCCGTTGGAAAACATTGCCGCCCTACTCGGCTGATGGGGTTGGATAAGGCCGTCTGAAGATGATTTCCCTGCTTAAAAGCCGCAACGGACTGCGATACTACCTGTTTCGAGGCCTTGCTTTGAGCGTTTTGCTGGTGTGCGGTATTTTTTTGAGTGGCACATGGCAGATTTACCGGACAGGTTCGCACACCTTGCCGAAGGACGCTCATGCCGATGCGGCGGTGGTGTTAGGTGCGGCGGCGTGGGACAAACGCCCGTCGCCGGTATTCCGTGAGCGCATCAACCATGCCATCACGCTCTACCAAAGCCATCGGGTCGGCAAAATCATTTTCACCGGCGGTACGCCCAAAAAAGGATTTATGACCGAAGCCGAAGTGGGGCGCCGATACGCGCTCAAGCAGGGCATACCGGCGCACAATATCCTGTTTGAAAACACGTCGCACAACACTTACGAAAACCTGCGCAATATCATCCCCATCATGCACGCCAACGGAGTCGGCAGCATTATCGTTGTCAGCGACCCGTATCATTTGGCGCGTGCCGAAGAAATGGCCGCCGATTTGGGCTTGTCAGACGCGCAGTTCTCCGCCACTCCGACCACGCGCTTTGACGAGCGCAGCAAGAAAGCCAAGTTTCTGATGCAGGAGAGCTATTCTTTGTTTCTCTACCGTATCGGCAAATGGAGCGATGCGGTTTGGAATTGGATAGGTGGTTGAGCCTTCGGTAATCCATGTAAAAGGCCATCTGAATCCTTTAGGTTTCAGACGGCCTAAATGTATGCTTACTTATTGATATTGATTTGCAGCTGCACTGCCAAAAATGACTACAGCTACAGCCAGTACCAGATAGATGACAAACAGAATCAAGGCAGCCTTGAAATAATTGGCTTTATTCGGATTGGTGTTTGAGCCGAATGCCCATACAAACGTCATAACTATATTGACTAGCGGAATCATCAAAATCAAGTTTGTTAGCAACCATTCTTTGATGCTGACGACCGGAGCCTGAGGCTGGTCGATTTGGTTTTGTCCGTTCATACGTACCCAGTAATTTTGTTGAAAGAACAGTAATTATACTCATTAAATCTTTATCGGCATAGCATGTTCAGGCCGTCTGAATCTTCAGGCGGCCTGAGCCTATGATTTTTGCAGCCGCTATTTCAATCGGATGTAAAACGTACCGTCCGGCACGACGGGCAGGTATTTGCGGTAGAAGTCCAGATAGGTCTTGTTTGGGTCTATGTCGGCAAACTGCTGCGGATACAGGGTTTTGGCGATAAATTGCGCGCTGGCCAAATCGGTGAGCGAGCGGGAGGCGGTGTGGTAGATGCCGTAAACGCGTTTGTTTTTGACGGCAGGAATGTCTGCCCAGCCTTTGCGTTTGACAAATCCGGCCAGGCGGCGTTGCGCATCGGCCTGGCTGATGCCTATGCCCATCGCCATAATGTCAGGCTTGTCTTTATGGCCGTTTTCCGTCCCCGAAATGACGATGACGTCGGGTTTGGCCGTCAGGAATTTTTCAGGGTTTACCGGTCCCCAGTTTTTAACGTAAGGCGCGGCGATATTGTTGCCGCCTGCTGTGTCGGCAATCGCGCCCCACATATCTTTGCCGAAGGTGTAGCTGTATTCGGACGGGCCTTTGTCGCCGAACTCGATATAGATTTTCGGTTTGGACTGCTTGGCGCGCGCGACGCGTTTTTGGATGTCGGCAATGCCTCGGGCGTATTCGGCGGCAATTTTTTGGGCGCGCGCCTGCGTACCGTTGAGTTCGCCGAAAATTTCCGCACTGCGCGTGTGCCGCGCGACGGTTTCGGCGTTGAAATCGACCACGACGACGGGTATGCCTGCCGCTTCGATACGCGGCAGGTGGGTGGCGACGGCCTTATACTGCCAGTCGGCCAGAATCAATACGTCCGGCTTGAGCGCGAGCGTTTTCTCCAGTGAAAACGTGCCGGTGTTGATGTTGCCGATGTCCGCAATGTTTTGCAGCGTAGGCAGCTTCTGTTTGAATATCGCCCAGCTGCCGGGATTGAATTTCTCCCAAAACTCACGCGAAATGCCGATGACGTTTTTAAATTTGTCCGCGCCCGTTACCGCGATATAGTCGGGGTAGTAAAACGCCAAAACCGCGCGTTTGACAGGGACATCGACTTTGACTTCGCGTCCCAATACGTCTTTGATAGTTTTGATTTCGGCTTGGGCAAAAAGGGGCAGGAGGGCGAGGGCGGCAAATAAAGCGCGTTTGTTCATGAGCGGATACTTTCAAAGAAATGATTATCATTTGTTTTGTTTTTAGGAGAAAAGTTCCCAGACGGTCCTTCTGCGCCGACATTATTTTCAGACGGCCTTTTGTTCGTTGTTTAAACCACGCCGAAAAAGTAAAATAACCGTTTTAAAAGATTTTGGAGCCATCATGACCGTCAAAACCCGTTTCGCCCCCAGCCCCACCGGCTACCTGCACATCGGCGGCGTACGCACCGCCCTGTTCTCATGGGCGTTTGCCCGCCATCATAAAGGCGAGTTCCTATTGCGTATCGAAGACACCGACTTGGCGCGCTCTACTGCCGAATCCGTCAACATCATCCTCGACGGCATGAAATGGGTCGGCCTGAACTACGACAACGCCGACAACGTCGTGTACCAAACCCGCCGCTTCGACCGCTACAAAGAAGTCATCGCCGAACTTTTAGAAAAAGGCCATGCATACTACTGCTATTGCAGCAAAGAAGAGCTGGAAGCCATGCGCGAGAAAGCCGAAAAAGAAGGCACGGCGACGTATGACCGCCGCTGGCGTCCGGAAGAAGGCAAAACCCTGCCAGAAATCCCGGCCGACGTGCAACCCGTTGTCCGTTTCAAAACGCCTTTGGACGGCGTTACCCAATGGACGGACTTGGTCAAAGGCGAAATCTCCATTCCCAACGAAGCGCTCGACGACCTGATTATCGCCCGCGCCGACGGCACGCCGACCTACAACTTCTGCGTCGTCGTGGACGACTACGACATGGGCGTTACCCACGTTATCCGCGGCGACGACCATGTGAACAACACGCCGAAACAAATCAACATCTTAAAAGCCATTGGCGCTACCCTGCCCGAATACGGCCACCTGCCGATGATTCTTAACGAACAAGGCAAAAAAATCTCCAAACGCAGCGGCGATACCGTTGCCATCACCGATTTCGGCGCGATGGGCATCCTGCCCGAAGCCATGCTCAACTATTTGGCACGCTTGGGCTGGGCACACGGCGACGACGAATTCTTCACAATGGAACAATTCATCGAATGGTTTGATTTGAAAGATGTTTCCCCATCTCCAAGCCGCATGGACTTGAAGAAACTCTACTGGATTAACGGCGAACACATCAAAATCACGCCTAACGACAAACTGGCTGAAATGGTAAAACCCCGCCTCGCCCTGCGCGATATCCACGAAACCAGTAAGCCCGCTTTGGAAGACGTGTTGGCATTGGTCAAAGACCGCGCCCAAGGCCTGAACACCCTCGCCGACGAGTGCCTCTACTTCTACGTCAAACAAACGCCTGCCGAAGCAGACGTGCAGAAACACTGGGACGATGAAGCCGCCGCCCGTATGCTGCGCTTCGCCGAACGCCTCGAAGGGCTGGAAGACTGGAACGCCGAAGCCATCCACGACCTCTTCAAACCTTTCTGCGACGAAGAAGGCATCAAAATGGGCAAACTCGGTATGCCCCTACGCCTCGCTGTCTGCGGTACGGCAAAAACCCCAAGCGTCGATGCCGTATTGGCATTAATCGGCAAAGAAGAAGTGTTGAAACGGATCCGTTCGTAAGGCATGAATGATAAAAGGCCGTCTGAAAATTTTTCAGACGGCCTTTTATCATAAAACCAGAAAATAATGGAATCAGGCGGAGAATATGAGAAAATAATGCCTGCCTGTCGAAACAGATGATTGGATTAACTTTTATTAGTAGCCTGAATATAAAATAAGCCATCAAGAACAAAGACCAATAAGCCTATTATGTAAACTTGGCGGCTGAAAAATCAGCTCTGCGCTTTACTTTACAAATCAAACAACTTTAAAGGAAAACCCATGAAAAAAACCTTACTTGCCCTGATGATGTTATCTGCCGCCGCGGCGTATGCCGGTGAGGCAGAAGACCGTTTGCTGTCCGTCCAATCGGTTTACCGTGCCGCTTTGCATGAGCAAAACAGCAACGACAGCAAAATCATTTCCCTGCAAAGCGATTTGGAAAGCGCGCAGCGCCGTTTGCAGGCTGCGCAATCCGATATTGACCGTTTGAAAGGCGAAATTCAGACGGCCTTGGCTCAGAAAGAGCAGCAAAATGCCAAGCTGCAACAAGCCGGCCAGATGTTGGATGCGGCGTGGAATGCTGTTTACGGCGTAGGCGGCAGCAAGGCGAATCAATAATTTAGACATTGTATTATTTGCGTTTTACGCTTCTTTTATCATATTTATAAGGAAACCTCATGTCCCTACCTCCCTGCCCGAAATGCCACTCCGAATACACTTACGAAGATGGTGCCCAATACGTTTGCCCTGAGTGCGCCCATGAGTGGAACGAGGCCGATGCTGTGGCTGCAAGCGATGATGTATTGGAAGTCAAAGATGCCAACGGCGCGGTCTTGCAAGATGGCGATACGATTGTCTTGATTAAAGATTTGAAAGTCAAAAGCAGCTCTATGGTCATCAAGCAAGGCACCAAAGTCAAAGGCATCCGCCTGCAAGAGGGCGACCACAATATCGGTTGTAAAATCGATGGCAGCGCGATGAACTTGAAATCTGAGTTCGTCAAAAAAGCCTAAAGATTTTATCTTTGAAAGGCCGTCTGAAATCCGAAGATTAGGATTCAGACGGCCTTTATGCGGTTCATTCAAAATAAAACAAATCTTTATTTAAAATTAAATAAATTTAATGGAGTTGAATTTCAGGCCGTCTGAAAAAGCGACGGCAAAATGTTCCGCACATACGCGGGTGTAAAACCGTTAAAATAACGCTTTCCCCTATTCTACGGAACCATGATGCCTCAGCCGACCGCCAAACAGATTTTGCACGAAGTATTCGGTTATCCCGAATTTCGTGGTAAGCAGGAGGCTATCGTCTATGCTTTGGCCGGCGGCGAGAGTTTGATGGTGCTGATGCCGACGGGCGGGGGCAAGTCTTTGTGTTACCAGATTCCGGCGCTGATGCGTGAAGGCGTGGCGGTTGTCGTATCGCCGCTGATTGCGCTGATGAACGACCAAGTGGCCAGCCTGCATGTGGCCGGGATTGAAGCGGCGGCAGTCAACAGCAGCACATCGGCAGATGAGGCGCGCGAGATTGTCGACAAGCTTGCCCAAGGCCGTCTGAAACTGCTTTATGTTGCGCCGGAACGCTTGGTTACCGACCGCTTTTTGCGTTTTCTCGACCAACAAACCGTCAGCCTGTTTGCCATTGATGAGGCACATTGCGTCAGCCAATGGGGACACGATTTCCGCCCCGAATATCAACAGCTCGGCATGCTTGCCGAACGCTATCCGAACGTCCCGCGCATCGCCCTGACCGCTACCGCCGATGCGGCCACGCGCGCCGACATCAAGCATTATCTGCATTTGGACAATGCGCCCGAATTTATTTCCAGCTTTGACCGTCCGAATATTTATTATCAGGTTATCGAAAAAAATAATGGCAAAAAACAATTGCTGGATTTCATCCGCAAGCAGATGCATGGGCAAAGCGGCATTGTGTATTGTTTAAGCCGCAAAAAAGTCGAAGATGTGGCGCAGTTTTTGTGTGAAAACGGCTTGGAGGCGATTCCGTATCATGCCGGTTTGAGCATGGACGTGCGCGAGGAAAACCAACGCCGCTTTACGCATGAAGACAATATTATTGTGGTGGCGACCGTGGCGTTCGGCATGGGCATAGACAAACCCGACGTGCGCTTTGTCGCCCATCTCGATATGCCCCAAAGTGTCGAACATTTCTATCAGGAATCGGGGCGCGCCGGCCGTGACGGGTTGCCTGCCGTGAGCTGGCTGTGTTACGGCTTGAACGATTGGGTGTTGCTGCGCGAACGGATTGCCGAAGGCAACAGCGACGAAGTGCAAAAGCAAATCGAAATGCAAAAACTCGATGCCATGCTTTCCGTCTGCGAAACCGCCGCTTGCCGCCGCGTACTGCTGCTCAAACATTTCGGCGAAGAATCCGAACCCTGCGGCCATTGCGACAACTGCCTGCATCCGCCCGTGCGGTTTGACGGCACGGTGTTGGTGCAAAAATTACTCAGCTGCGTGTACCGCGCCGGACAACGTTTTGCCGCCGGTTACATCACCAACCTTTTACGCGGCAAAAGCGATGATTGGATACTGCGCAACGGCCATGATAAGTTATCCACATTCGGCATCGGCAGCGAACAGACTGACAAGGAATGGCGCAGCGTCATCCGCCAGTGCATCAGCCTGGGCTATCTCACCGTCAATGTCGAGCAGCATCAAGCCCTGCAGCTGACCGAAGCGGCAAAAAAAGTCCTCAAGGGCGAAACCGAAGTCATGCTGCGCCCCCTGCGCCGCGAAAAAACGGCCACCCAAAAGCCGAAAGACGATTGGTTGCGCACCGAGCGCGAAGAGCGTTTGTGGCAGGCATTGCGCCAGTGGCGGCAACAACGCGCCCGGGCGGAGGAAGTACCGGCCTATGTGGTTTGCGGCGACAAAACCCTGAGCGATATTGTCGAAAAAATGCCCCGAAGTTTGGAAGATTTGCATCAAATCTACGGCTTGGGCGAGGCGAAAATCAATAAATTCGGTTTGGAGATACTCGACGTTTGCGAAACGGCCGAAGCCGGTACGGTTTCCACAGACAGTACACAAGTTATCCATAGTTTGGGAGAGCGCGAACAGGCCTTAAAACAGGCTTTGGAAACGTGGCGCGAGCAGCAGGCAAGTGCCGATCAAGTCACGCTGGGAACGGTGTTCTCCAACGAAAGCATGGACGACTTACTGACCAATACGCCTGCCGAACCCATCGACCTTTTGGGCGTGTATAAACTCGGCGAAAAACGTATCGAACAATACGGCGAGGGCATTTTAAACATCTGCCGCCCGTTTTCAGACGGCCTGAGCGAAGAGGACAAACGCAAACGCCGCTTGATGCGCCGCCTGCTTCAGTGGAACATCGATACTGCCCGCCATGAAGGCCTCGAAGCCTATCAGATATGCAGCAAAGTTACCCTACGCGCCATTGCCGCCCGACGGCCGCAAGATTTGGCGGAGCTGGCGGAAATCCACGGCATGAATGAGGAAAAAACCGACAAATACGGCGCGGAAATTGTCGAATTGTGCAAACAAGCGGATTAATGGATTGCGATTATCATCAAAGGCCGTCTGAAACCCAATCAAGCATGGTGTTTCAGACGGCCTTTTTGGATTTTTAATCTTTATAAAACAATGAATAAGAAAATATCTTCATTTATTTTGTCAGTTTTTTAAAGTTGCCGCGTCTAAACAGGCATGAAAAATGGGATGGTGCCGATGAATTTTTCGTCCCAGCCCATTCGACACACATCGATTAGGAAAATAAATGAACACCTCATCCAACCCCTCTTGGCAGGCTGCTTTCGGTTTGTTGGCACTCAGGCTTTTTGCCGCGTATGAATTTCTTGAATCCGGCTTGGAAAAATGGAACGGGGAAAACTGGTTTGCAGAAATAAACAGTCAATTTCCCTTTCCGTTCAATTTGTTGTCGGATACGGTCAACTGGAATTTGGCTATGTGGGCGGAACTGGTTTTGCCTGCGCTGCTTATCGTCGGCTTGGCAACGCGGCTGTCCGCGCTGGGATTGATGGTTGTAACGGCTGTCGCATGGTCTGCGGTACATGCCGGCTTAGGTTACAATGTGTGCGACAACGGTTATAAAATGGCACTGATTTATTTGGTGGTTTTATTTCCTGTCCTATTGCAGGGCGCTGGCCGTCTGTCTTTGGATGCACTGCTGAAGAAACGCTGTTGCCGCATCAAGCATTTTCTTTAAGGATTATCTTTAAGGATTAATGGTCGCGGGCCGACTTTAAATGCCCGATATTATCCCTTGATTTGTTTTAAAACCCATATTTTAAAAAGGAAGTTGAAATGAAAAAAAATGTAGCTACTGCTTTGGCCGGTGCACTGTCCCTGTCTTTGGCTGCCGGTGTTGTTGCCGCTGATAAAGCCGCCAGCGACGTGGCTGTTGAGAAAACTGTTAAAGCTGCCGAAGGTACTTGCGGCGCGTCTGCCAAAGCCGGTGAAGGTTCTTGCGGCGCAGCCATGAAAAAAGCACACGCCAAAAAAGGCAAAGCATCTAAAGCCAAAGCTGCCAAAGTAGTAGAAGGCAAATGCGGCGAAGGTAAATGCGGTTCTAAATAATCCTGCAACATACCTTTAACAAAGTCGCATTTTACAAACGAAAATGCGACTTTGTCGTTCATACGGCACCATAACAGGACATCACCATGATTCAACATGCAGGCTTGGGCTACCGCCGCGACTTGGCGGAAGACTTCCTCTCGCTTTCAGACGACAGCCCGATACGCTTTATCGAAGCCGCCCCCGAAAACTGGCTGAAAATGGGCGGCAGGGCACGCAAACAGTTTGACCGCGTGGCGGAACGGCTGCCGCTGGCGTTGCACGGATTATCCATGTCGCTGGGCGGACAAGCCCCGCTGGATACTGCCTTGATAGACGGCATCAAAGAAATGATGCGCCGTTACGACTGTACGTTTTTCTCCGACCATTTGAGCTACTGCCACGACGGCGGTCATCTCTACGATTTGTTACCGCTGCCTTTCACTGGAGAAATGGTGCAACATACCGCGCGCCGTATCCGCGAAGTGCAAGACCGGTTGGGCTGCCGTATTGCCGTAGAAAACACGTCCTACTACCTGCATTCTCCGCTTGCCGAGATGAACGAAGTTGAGTTCCTCAACGCGGTTGCCCGTGAAGCCGACTGCGGCATTCATTTGGACGTGAACAATATTTACGTCAACGCCGTCAATCACGGACTGTTGTCGCCCGAAGCCTTTTTAGAAAATGTGGATGCAGGGCGCGTGTGCTATATCCACATTGCCGGACATGACGTGGAAACGCCGGAATTGTTGATTGATACCCACGGCGCGGCGGTTTTGCCGACCGTTTGGGATTTGCTCGAACTCGCCTATGCCAAACTGCCGACGATTCCGCCCACCCTGTTGGAACGCGATTTCAATTTCCCGCCTTTTGCCGAACTCGAAGCTGAAGTCGCTAAAATCGCCGACTATCAAACGCGTGCCGGAAAGGAATACCGCCGTGCAGCCTGAAACCTCCGCCCAATATCAACACCGCTTTGCCCAAGCCATACGCGAAGGCAAAGCCGCCGACGGACTGCCGCAAGAGCGCCTGAACGTCTATATCCGCCTGATACGCAACAATATTCACAGCTTTATCGACCGCTGTTATACCGAAACGCTGCAATACTTTGACAGCGAAGAATGGGGCCGTCTGAAAGAAGGTTTCGTCCGCGACGCGCGCGCTCAAACGCCCTATTTTCAAGAAATTCCCTGCGAGTTTCTCCGATATTGCCAAAGCCTGCCGCTTTCAGACAACCTCTTGGCCTTGATGGACTTTGAACACACCCAGCTGCTCGCCGAAACCGCTCAAACCGACAGCCAAACAGTCTATGCCGATTCAGACGATTTGGCTTACACCCTTTCTCCCGCCGCCTTTGTGCGCCGTTATCAGTATGACGTGACCGACGAATTACAGGAGGCGGAAACTGCCGTTTTGGTGTGGCGCGATAATGAAGACGACGTGATGTACCAAACCCTCGACGGTTTCGACGCCTTATTGCTGGAAACGCTGGCAGAGACGCCCACTTCCCTAAACGGTCTGCAAACCATGCTGGCAGAGTTCATGCCGTCTGAAAACGCTTGGCAGGACGCATTAAGGCAGAAATGGACGGATTGGCTGGAACAGGGCATTTTGGTTGCGGCATAAATCAAGGCCGTCTGAAAATAGGTGCAGTCGGTTTTTGTAAAACAAAAATACTACTGAAATCGTTTATAGATTCAATCGCATGCTCTTGCCGTATCAGCGTAAAATCAGAAGCATATTGATCATTCATTTCATACTGATACATTATGGCCCTACCCGAACTGACCGATGCCGAGCTTGCCGAATCTCGCAAACTGTTGTTGCGCTTTGCCCATATCCAGCTGCCCGACCGCCCCGATTTGGCGGAAGACCTTGTGCAGGAAACCATGCTTTCCGCCTACCGTGCGGCCGAAGGTTTCAAAGGAGATGCACAAGTGAGTAGCTGGTTGTTTGCAATCTTAAAAAACAAAATTACCGACTGCCTGCGCCAAATCGGGCGGCAACGCCAAGTTTTCGTCACGCGCGACGAGGAAGCCTTGGATGAAGCTTTTGAAGGACATTTTGCCGCCGACGGGCATTGGACGGATGAAGGACAGCCTCAGGGTTGGGACTCGCCCGAAGCCAGTTTAAACAATAAAGAGTTCTACCAGGTTTTGCAGACCTGCCTCTACCATCTGCCGGAAAATACCGCCCGCGTGTTTACCATGAAAGAGATTCTCGGCTTTTCAAGCGATGAAATCCGCGAGCAATGCGGCATCAGCCATGCCAACTACCACACCATCATGCACCGCGCGCGCGAAACCTTGCGCCAGTGCCTGCAAATCAAATGGTTCTCCCATGTCTGACAGGAAAACGCCATGAAAAAATGCCGCAAAATAACCGATCTGATTTCCAAACAGCAAGACCAAGTGCGTCTCAGTCTTTTTAACCGCATTGCCCTTGCCGTCCACCTGTCGCTCTGTCCCCGTTGCCGCGAATATAAGAAACAGCTCGCATTAATTAGCAACGCCATGCATAAGATGTTTCGATGATTCAAAAAAGGCCGTCTGAAACCTACCCCTGTCCGTTTCAGACGGCCTTTTTGTGTCCGCTTGATTTATCGCTAACCTTGAATAAGCCGTGGCTGGCTGCCCGCTTTTTTAGTTGCCTTTATTTTCAAACTTGCGCCGTTGGCCTTTGTCTTTTGAGGCATGGGAGAAAGATTCTAATACGGTAGAACAAGAAAAAGGCCGTCTGAAAGATGAATTTCAGACGGCCTTTTTCACGGCTTTTAGTGTTGTTCTTCCGGCTCGGGTTCGTCTTTGCCGAACCAGTTGTCAAAGCGGATGGTGTATTTCAACTCGCCGCCGGATGAGCGTGTGCCGATGCGGGCAATGGCTTGGATGGCGCGGGTCAGTTGGTACACGAGTTTGACGGATTGTTCGGCGCTGGAGATGCCGTATTCGTAACCTACGTAGAGGTTGTTGGTGAGCTGTTTGCCGACGGTCAGGACTTGTTCGGCAGGGTTGAGCTCGCCGGTTTGGGCGTTGCGGCTGCGTTTGCTGGTAAAGCCCAAATCATCGACAAGGCCGATGCGGTCGTTGACTTGGCCGGCAAGCAATGCGCTGGCGGCGGCGGAGAGTGTAGCGTTGTCGCCGTCGCTGCCGCTGCTGGCACGGTTGAGGATGAGCCAGGAGAGTTTGTCTTTTTCGCTCATGGCTTCTTTGGCAACCAAGGTCACGCGCGGATTGCTGAGGCTGCCGAGGACTTCGACACCTGCGCCGACCGGGGAGAGACGGCGTTCGGCACGGATGTTGAGGTTCGGATCGGTCAGCGGGCCGACAAAGGAAACCGAGCCTTTGGTGATGTCGAGGTCTTGGCCGTAGGCTTTGTAGCGGCCTTTGACAACGCGCACGGTACCGACGCCTTGGACGGCTTCGCCGGGGCGGGACGTGATGGTCAGTTTGCCGCCGATGGTAACGTCTGCGCCGTAGCCGACAAAGCGGACATTGTCGTTGATGTTCAAGACAAGGTTCAGATTAATCGGCGTGGTGGCCGTTGCTTCTTTTTTGGTTTCGCCCAGTACAACCACGTCGTCATCGAGGGTCGGCATGGAGGATTTTTGCGAACCAAACCTGCCGTAGTCGGTGTTGAGCGTGCCGTTGAGCGATACGCCTTTTTCCGGATTGTAGAGGACTTTGGCCGCACCGGAGAGCTGCAGTTGGCGGTTTGGACGCGAGAGGGTGCGGTATTTGTCGAAGACGATGTCCACGTCGACATCGGGGTTGGCGTTGGCAAGGTTGACCGCGCCTTTGAGCTCAATCGTGCCGCCTCGGTGGAATTTGAGGCTGTCGATCACCCATTTTTGACCCTGCAGGCGTGAACGCAATACGCCGTTATCGAGAATTAAGCCTTGGGTTTGATGGCGGTAATAGAGGTTGTCGCCGTTAATCAGGCCGCTCAGTTGCGGATCGTTCAGACGGCCTGCCAAGTTGACGGCGGCGTTCAGACGGCCTTTGAGGGTCTGGCCGACGGGCAGGAAATTGCGGAAGACTTCGAGGTTGGCAACGTTCAGGTTGAGTTTGCCGCTCAGAGGGGCGGTGTCGAAGCTGCTGCCCTGACCGATGTTGACGGTACCGTCGGCCCGGCCGTAATTGGTTTGGAGGTCGAGGTTGCTGTTGACGGTAGGCGAACCGAGTCGGCCACCGATAGTGGCGGTCGCGTTCAGACGGCCTGCAATGCCTTGGGCTGTCGCCGGCATAAAGGATTTGAGCGAGCCCAAATCGGGAACGCTGATATTAATCTTGCCGCTGACGGGAGCGTTGTTGATGTTGTTGCCGAACTGTTGGGCGATGCCGAGCGTGCCGTCAACTTTGCCGAAGCGGGTGTTGCCTTCCAGCGTGCTGTCGATGCGGCCGTTTTGGAAACGGGTGCGCAGGGCGAGCGCGGAAAGTCCCAAAGGCTGTTTGTTTTTCGGATCTTTGCTCGGCAGGATGATGTCGCCGCTTTGACGGTTGATGTTGAGGAAGCCGCGCGCGTTTTGACTGTACGCCAAATCCCAGTCGCCGCCCAAGACGAGGTTGTGTTCGATGGGCGGGGTGTAGAAGTTGTGCAACTCGGTAATGTGTAGATTTTGCGCGCTGCCTTTGCTGGTAATGCCGGCTTTTTTGTCCCAAACGAAATTTTGCAGGTTGAGGCTGCCGCCCATGGCCGCCCAGCGTGCGCTGCTGAGGGAGACGCGTTCGCTGCCGGCTTCGAGGTTGAGGCGGTTTTGCAGTTTGAGGTTGAATGCGCCGCTGATGTCGAGCGTGTCGACCGTGCCTTTCCATTGGGTTTGGTCTTTGTTGAGGCCGCCGGCGGCGTCGAGGTCGAGTTTGTAGCGTTTGTTGTCCACCGCCATGTTGCTGTTGCCGCGGATATGGTGGTGCGAGCCTGTGCCGCTGATGAGCAGGTTGACGTTGTCGATCATGGCCGCGCCGCCGGAGACGGCGATGTGTTCGCCTTTGATGTCGGCACTCAGCGGACGGTTGGTGTCGGGCGAACCTTTGAGCTTGAAGTCGAGGGTGCGGATGTTGACGGCATCGGCGACTTTGAAGTTGCGCGCTTCGCCGTTCAAATCGGCTTCAAGGGTTTTGAGGCCGTCTGAAAAGCTGCCGGAGATGTAGCCGCGCGCGTTGAGCAGGCCGCCCAAGCCGAAGCCGAAACGCGACAAATCGGGGGCGGTAATGTTGAGGTTGAGGCGGTCGCCTTTTTTGCCGAAGCTGCCGTTGGTTTTAACGATGTTGCTGCCGAGGGTCAGGTCGGTCAGGGCGCGCGAGAGGTGTTTGTTTTCATAGGCGACGTCGGCTTTACCACTGAGCGGAACGCCGTTGAGCGTACTCGGTGCAAACTGCATTTTGCCGGCAAATTTCTCTTGCGCCAGTATGCCGGTCAAGTTGATGTTGCCGTTGACGCTGCCTTGCGGAAGCTGCGGATCGATGCGCGCAGGATTGAAGGCTTTGCTGACGATGTCCAGTTGCAGTTTGCGGTCTTTGAAGAGTTCGAGCGAGCCTTTGGCGTTGAGTTCGCCGCCGTTTTGCGGAACCAGGCGGACTTTGTCGAGCTTGAGCGTGCGCTGGCCGAGCTGTTTGTCGGTTTGGAAAAACAGCATGCCGTCTGTACGCGCAAATCCGCTGTCAAGATTCCAGTTGACGACTGGGGAGGAGGTTTCGCCTTTGACGTCGATACTGCCGTTCAGACGGCCTGCGATGTTTTGACGGACAAAGTCGTCCGCGCCGGTATTGTTGATGCCCAGTGCGAGTTTGAGCTGGTCTTGGGCGGTGTCGATAGAGCCGGATACATCAATGCTGCCGTCTTTGAGCAGGCCGACGCCGATGTCTTCGATTTTGACCGTGCCTTTGTCGTCGACGATGAATTCGCCGAGGATGCGTTTGACGGGGATATGGTTTTCATCGGCAAAACCGGCTTGGTCGTTTTCCAAGTCTATCGAGCCTTCCAGCGCAACGCCGTCTGTAAAGGACGGAATGGTGGTGGCGTCGAAATTAAGACGTGCTTTGGGCAGGGTGGGCAGGAAGGCCTGCGGATTGATGTTGGAACCTTTAACCAGGATTTCGCCGACGGTTTCGTTGAGGCTGTCGGCGAATGGGTGGATGGTGGATTTGGCAGACAAATGAACGTTGTCGCCGTCGAGTAGCAGGTCGGTGTACACGTCTTGCAGGCTGCCCCATAGGCGCACCGTGCCATGTAGGGTTTCACCCTCAAGCTGGCCTTTGGTGTAGATGGCGGTATTGAGGACGTAGGGTTTGTTCAAGCCGATCACCACCGCGCCTGTCGAGCTGCTCCATGGCGTATCGGCGGTTTTGATGTGGAGGCGGTGTTCTTTTTTGTCGTAATGGTAGGCCGCGTGCAGATGGTCGAGATAGACGGTCTGCTTGTCAAAACGCTTGCCCACGCTGATTTTGCCGGTTTCCAAACGGTCGAGATAGGCGGTAACGGGCAGGTCTATGCTGTCTGGCATGCCTTTTGACGGCTCTTCTTCTTTGGGCGGCGTGCGCTTGGTCACAATGGCGATGTCGCCGGCCACGACTTCGGTAATGTGCAAAGACGGACGGAACAGCTCGGACGGTTTCCAATCAAAGCGGAAGCTGCTGATTTTGATGTCCGCACCGTCTGTTTCAATCAACCATTTGTCGCCTTCAAAACCTTCAATCAGCGTGCCTTTCAGCGTGTCCGAAGAGATTTTGACGCCGAACCATGACGGGATTTTGTACAAACCGAAACGCAAACCCGATTCCGTACCGACCAGCCAGCCGATTGCGCCGGCGGAAACGGTCAATACGCCCAAGGCGGACAGGACAAAGCCGCGCAACAGGCGTTTTTTGCGCTTTGGCGGGGCGGGCTGTTGTTCAGGCGGCGTGGAAGTGTTTGCAGTATCGGTCATGATATTTTTCTGTTTGTCTGTTTTTCAGACGGCCTGAAATGGCTGAGGCCGTCTGAAAGAATGGATGGTGAGTATGTTTTTAAAACCTTGTGCCCAAGCTGATGTGCCAGCGGATTTTTTTGTCGTGGTGGCCGTAGGCGATGTCGAAGGAGAACGGCGCAACCGGGCTGAACCAGCGTACACCCAAGCCGGTACCGTGTTTTAAGGTCATGTGTTTGAAGTTGCTTGCCGCATCGCCGACATCGTGGAAGATGGCGCCGGAGAAGCTTTTGGTAACCGGGAATTGATATTCGAGGCTGCCGACTACCAAGGCGCGTTGCGGCAGGACGGAGCCGTTGGGGCCGGCCAAGCCGATGCTGTCGAGTTCGTAACCGCGTACGGAAGTCGCGCCGCCGGTGCGGAACATCAGGCTGGAAGGTACTTCTTCGCCTTCGCGGGCATAAACGTAGCCTGCCTGTCCGCGTACGATGAATGTACCGATTTTTTTGTTTTCAGGCGTGAAGAAATAGCCTGCCCGTGCCGTGGCGCGTGCCATTTGGGTGGAGGAGAGGAGTTTGCCCAAGGTCGAGCCGATTTTGCCGTCGAGGTAGTAGCCGTTTTGAGGGTGCAGCTCGGTTTCGATGCTTTGCCGTTTCCATGAGGCGGTCAGCATGGTGGCATGGCTTCGGCCCAAATCGTAGCTGGTGTTGGGGACTTTGCGGTCTTCGGTAATGAATTCGAGGCCGAAGCGGGCATCGATATTGTTACGGTCGCGGACATACCAAATGCCGCTGGACAGGGCGCGTTTTTCAAGGTTTTGCGTGGTCGAGCGGTTGTAGGAAACGTTGCTTGTCCAGTAGTTGCCGCGGTTGTTGCGCGGTTGGCTGATACCGGCAGCCAGCGTGGTTTCGTATTTGTCCATGTCCCAAACAATGGAACCGATGTAGCCCTTGTTAAAGAGGTTGTAATAGTCGTAGGCGATACGGCCGCCGATTCCGTATTCGGAGTCGTAGCGGATACCGGTTTCCAGTTTGTGGCGTTTGACTTCGGTCACGTTGATTTTGACGGGAACGCGGTCGCCTTGCAGTTGATCGAAGTCGGCTTGTACGGATGCGCCGGAATAGTGGCCGTTTTGCTCAAGCGCTTGTTGCAGGTCGAGGATTTTGTCCAAGTCGTAAGGCGAACCGGGTTGGAAGCGCGCCATGCCGGAAACCACGCTCTCAGGGTAGCGGCGCGTGCCGGTGATTTGGAACTCGCCAAAGTAAATCGGTCGGTTGCTCTCCACGATGACGTTTAAGTCGGCTTTTTGGGTATTGGGATTGATGGTGGCCTGGGTGGTGGTGAGTTTCGCCAAAGGGTATTTTTTGCGTGTTACCGCGCTGAGGACGGAGGTTTTACTCGCATTCCAGCCGTCTTGGTCGAAGTTTTCGCCAATGGGCTGCTGCCAGTTTTCCATCGCATTTTGGTAGTACTCGGCCAGGTTTTCGTCATTCAATACGTCGCCGAGGATGGCCACGCTGACGTTGTCGATTTTGGTGCGCGGGCCGGGGGTAACGTTGACAGTGTAGCTTTCGCCGTGGTCTTGAATACTGACGTTGCTGTTGAAGTAGCCTTTGGTCCGGAGCATGGTTTTGACGTTGTCGGGCGCCTCTTCGGCGAGGAAGCCGACCTGCTCTTTGTCCAGCTCTTCGTCCTGCTGCTGGGTAATCAGCGGCAGGTATTCTTCAAGCATTTCTTTGACTTCGCTGTCTTGGGTGTCGATTTTGACGGGGAATTTGGGCTTGAGTTTGCCTGTTTGGTCGTCTTTGGGCTGCTTGGGCATTTCGGATTCGGGGACGGCCTCGTAGTCTTCCGCTTTGGGAACGGAAGTATCTACTGCCAACGCGTGTCCGTAGGCAAGCGCCAATGATGCGAATAAAACAGGGTAGGTCAGTTTGGTCATGATGTGTGTTCGACAGCGACAATTCTTCAGTTTGGGGATTTTAACACTATTTCTGCAAGGTTTCAGACTATGGGTATAAACGGAAATTTAGGGTGATAACTTTGCAAAAATACGGCTTGATGACTGTTTTGGGTTTGTTTCTATACTATTGTAATATTTATGTTTTTGTATTTTGACTGATGAAGTTGCCTTTGTCTTCGGCTTATGGTGCAGATTTCAGGCCGTCTGAAATCAAGCTACAGAGGGATAAGGCAACGGTATGGGTATGCTTTCAAGCAGGGCTTGCACAAGTTTGGCTGTATTTTTGGTATAAAGCACCAAATGTGTTATAAATGCTAAAATTTAATGCCGTTTTTGTGAGGTATGCATGAAAACCTCGCCGACAAATGATTTTTTATTTTAGAATGTAAGACTTTTTTAACATATCTTTAAATTGAAGGAACGGATATGGCAAGTGGCAATCCGCTTTTGAACGCGATCAACAGCGTCAGCCTGGTGGCACAAATCGCCATCGGCTTGGTTTTAGGTATTCTTGTGGGTGCAGTTTCGCCGCAAGTCGGTATCAGCGCAGGACTGCTGGGCAGCCTATTTGTCGGTGCGCTTAAGGCTATCGCGCCGATTTTGGTATTTGTTTTAGTGACTGCCGCCATTGCGCAACACCAAAAAGGCAATCAGGCTCACATCAAACCGATTTTGATTTTGTATATTTTCGGTACGTTTGCTGCGGCTGTGGTGGCAGTCATTGCCAGTATGGTATTCCCGACTACGCTGATTCTGCGTGCGGCCGGCGATGTATCCGTTGCGCCGCCTTCCGGCATTATCGAAGTGTTGAAAACGCTGCTGATGAATTTGGTGGCCAACCCGATTAATGCGCTGGCCAATGCCAACTATATCGGCATTTTGGCTTGGGCCCTGATATTGGGTGCGGCTTTGCGCCATCACGGTTCGGATACGACCCGCCAAGTGGCGGCCGATTTGGCCGATACCGTTTCGACCGTTGTGAAATGGATTATCCGTTTTGCGCCACTGGGTATTTTCGGCTTGGTGTCCTCTACCATTGCGGAAACCGGTTTTGAAGCGCTTGCCGGCTATATGCAGCTGTTGGCCGTATTGCTCGGCTGTATGCTGTTTATTGCGTTGGTGGTCAATCCGATTATTGTGTGGACGCAAATCCGCAGCAATCCTTTCCCGCTGGTGTTTACCTGCCTGCGCGAAAGCGGCGTGTATGCCTTCTTCACCCGTTCTTCCGCCGCCAATATCCCTGTGAACATGGCATTGGCGAAAAAACTGGGTCTGCACGAAGACACTTACTCTATCTCCATTCCATTGGGTGCAACCATCAATATGGCCGGTGCGGCAATCACCATTACCGTTTTGGCGATGGCTGCGGCGCACACGCAAGGCATTACGGTTGACTTCGCCACTGCCCTGCTGTTGAGCCTGGTCGCTACCGTCAGCGCGTGCGGTGCATCCGGTGTGGCCGGTGGCTCGTTGCTGCTGATTCCTTTGGCGTGCAGCCTGTTCGGTATCGATAACGATGTGGCCATGCAGGTGGTTGCCGTCGGCTTCATTATCGGCGTGATTCAAGACTCTGCAGAAACTGCGTTGAACTCTTCCACCGACGTTTTGTTTACTGCCGCTGCCGATTTGGGTCGTCAACGTAAAGAGTGATTTTTAAGGGCAACCTAAATCCTGCAAAGGCCGTCTGAAAACTTTCAGACGGCCTTTGTTTTATGCAAAGCAAAGGGATTTTTAGATGGTCAAGCCGATAGATTGGTTTGGTCGGACTGACGGTATTCGCTGTCATCAGTTGGATTTTTCCCGTAAAATACAGTCTTGAATGTATTTGAACACCTCTTTTCAGACGGCCTGACCGTCTTATCAAATTTGCAAAAACAATGATTAAAAAAATATTCTCATGGTTCGAGTCACGTATCGACCCTTATCCAGAAGCTGCTCCGAAAACGCCAGAAAAAGGGTTGTGGCGGTTTATTTGGAGCAACATTGAAGGTGTGCGCAAATGGATTGCCGTGTTGGCCGTATTTACGGTCGGCGTCGGCATCATGGAAGCCTTGATGTTCCAGTTTATGGGCAAGGTGGTCGACTGGCTCGGTGCTTATACGCCGCAAACGCTTTTTGTTGAAAAAGGCCATGCATTAATCGGCATGATGGCCATGGTGGCATTTTTTGCCGTTTGGACCTTTTTTGCTTCCAATGTGCGCCTGCAAACCCTGCAAGGCGTGTTCCCCATGCGCCTGCGCTGGAATTTCCACCGCCTGATGCTGGGTCAGAGCCTGGGCTTTTATCAGGACGAGTTTGCCGGCCGCGTGTCCGCCAAAGTCATGCAAACCGCGCTGGCGCTGCGTGATGTCGTGATGACCGTTGCCGATATGGTTGTGTATGTGTTGGTGTACTTCATCACTTCCGGCGTGATTCTGTCCTCATTCGATGCCTGGCTTATCGTGCCGTTTGTTTGCTGGATGATTGGATTCGCGATGATTATGCGTTTCCTGATTCCCAAGCTCGGCAGAACCGCTGCGCGTCAGGCCGATGCGCGCTCGCTGATGACCGGCCGCATTACCGACGCCTACTCCAATATCGCCACCGTCAAACTCTTCTCCCACGGCGCACGCGAGGCCGCTTATGCCAAGCAGTCGATGGAAGAATTTATGGTAACCGTCCATGCCCAAATGCGTTTGGCAACGCTGCTGCACACCTGCAGCTTTATCGTCAACAGTTCGCTGACCGTCGGCACGACCGCCTTGGGCATTTGGCTTTGGTATCACGGCCAAGTCGGCGTAGGCGCGGTAGCCACCGCTACGGCCATGGCATTGCGTGTGAACGGTTTGTCGCAATACATCATGTGGGAATCCGCCCGATTGTTTGAAAACATCGGTACCGTCAACGACGGCATGGCCACCCTGTCCAAACCCCACACCATCCTCGACAAACCGCAAGCCCTGCCGCTGAAAGTTACCCGGGGCGAAATCAAGTTTGAACACGTCGATTTCTCCTACGAAGCCGGCAAACCGCTCCTCAACGGCTTTAATCTGAACATCAAACCCGGCGAAAAAGTCGGCTTGATCGGCCGCAGCGGCGCGGGCAAATCCACCATCGTCAACCTACTCCTGCGCTTTTACGAACCGCAAAGCGGCACGATTTCGATCGACGGCCAAAACGTGGACAGCGTGACCCAAGAAAGCCTGCGCGCCCAAATCGGTCTGGTAACGCAAGATACCTCGCTGCTGCACCGCTCCGTACGCGACAACATTATCTACGGCCGCCCCGATGCCACAGACGCCGAAATGATTTCCGCCGCCGAACGCGCCGAAGCCGCCGACTTCATCCCCAACCTTTCCGACGCCAAAGGCCGGCGCGGTTATGACGCACACGTCGGCGAACGCGGCGTGAAACTTTCCGGCGGCCAGCGCCAACGCATCGCCATCGCCCGCGTCATGCTTAAAGACGCGCCGATTCTGTTGCTTGACGAAGCCACCAGCGCGCTCGACTCCGAAGTCGAAGCCGCCATTCAAGAAAGCCTCGACAAAATGATGGAAGGCAAAACCGTGATTGCCATCGCCCACCGCCTCTCCACCATCGCCGCGATGGACCGCCTCATCGTCTTGGACAAAGGCCGCATCATCGAAGAAGGCAGCCACACCGAGTTGCTCGCGAAACAAGGCCTGTACGCCAAACTTTGGGCGCACCAAAGCGGCGGCTTCTTGAGTGAGCATGTCGAGTGGGAAAACAATTAAACGCTTTGAAAGAAGATAACAGGCCGTCTGAAAACATTTTCAGACGGCCTTTATTCATGAAGCAAAGGGCAGGCGGGATAACTGCTTTTTCAGTTGAAACCTTAGTTTTTTACAGCCCCAGCGACCAAGCATTTTGGTGTTCGGACAAGTCTTCCAAGCGGTTTTCGTAATGGGCGAAGATTTCTTCGATGATTTCGTCTTCGTCGTCGATGACGCGGATCAGGTTCAAATCCTCTTCCAAAATCAGGTTTCTGCCCAGCAACTGCTCGCGTATCCAGTCCAACAGTCCCGCCCAAAATGCTTTGCCCACTAAGATAATCGGGCGGTCGGGCGTTTTGCCGGTTTGCACCAAAGTCAGGCTTTCAAACAATTCGTCCAACGTGCCGAAACCGCCGGGCATGACGACATACGCCACGGCGTGTTTGACGAACATGACTTTGCGCGGGAAGAAGTGTTGGAATTTAATCGACAAATCCTGATACGGATTGGCTTTTTGCTCGTGCGGCAACACGATATTCAGCCCCACCGCCGGACTTGCGCCTGCAAACGCGCCTTTGTTGGCCGCTTCCATAATGCCCGGCCCGCCGCCGGAAATTACCGAAAATCCGGCATCCGACAGTTTGCGCGCCAAGCGCAATGTGAACGCGTAGTCGGGATGGTTTTCAGGCGTGCGCGCGCTGCCGTAAATGCTGACGGCCGGCTGAATAGCGCGTAATTCTTCGCCGGCTTCGACAAATTCGGAAATAATCTTCAATACATGATACGACTCGCGCGCCTGAATATCGCGGCGGGTTTCGTCGGGCAGCATGGGTTTGGGCAGTTTTTTGAGCAGGCTCACGGCTTTTCCTTCGAGTTTTTGTGTGCCGTATTGTAACCCGAAAGGGGCAGGCCGTCTGAAAGTCGGGTTTCGGCGGCAAGTGTACCTGCCACATTTTCAAAAGCCCGTTACAATATCTGCTTTTATTCCGACTGTTCCGCCATGCTTGATATTATCCACCGCGACAGCCGCACCATCGCCGTCAACAAACCTGCCGGAATGCTGGTGCACCGAAGCTGGTTAGACAAACATGAAACCCGTTTTGCCGTGCAGACCTTGCGCGACCAAATCGGGCAGCACGTCTATCCCGTCCACCGCCTCGACCGCCCAACTTCCGGCGTCTTGCTGTTTGCCCTCGATACGGAAGCCGCACGGTTATTGACGCAGCAGTTTGAAAACAAAAACATCGAAAAAACTTATTGGGCGATTGTTCGCGGCCATCTGCCTTCAGACGGCCTGATTGATTACGCCCTCAAATATATGCCCGACAAAATCGCCGAAGCGCAGACCGAAGCCACATTGCAGGAAGCGCAAACCGCCTACCGCTGTCTGGCGCAAACCGAGTTGCCGTTCCAATCCGCGTTGCGTTACCCGACCTCTCGTTATTCGTGGGCCGAACTCACGCCGCACACCGGCCGCAAACACCAACTCCGCCGCCATATGAAACACATTTTCCACCCCATCGTCGGCGATACCAACTACGGCGATTTGCGCCAAAACCATGCCGTTGCCGAACATATCGGCACGCAACGCCTGATGTTGCACGCGCGAAGCCTCAGTTTTAAAAGCATAGAAGACGGTAGTCGGATTACTGTAAACGCGCCGACAGACAACGACTGGCGGCTTTGGATGGAAAAATTTAAAACCGAGGCCGTCTGAAAACCCGAACTGCACATTTTCAGACGGCCCGGTCATGGAAAAAAACAGGCAAATCCCTTACAATACGCCCCTAAAATTTTGAAAGAACACAAGAATCATGGAAGCCGAAGTAATCAACCAGCTTAATAACACCCTAAATGACTTGGAGAAGCGCAGCGAAGACATCCGCATCTATATGGACTATCAGGGCAAGAAAGACCGATTGGAAGAAGTCATCGGCCTTTCCGAAGACCCTGAGCTGTGGAACGACCCCAAACGCGCCCAAGAAATCGGCAAAGAGCGCAAAATCCTCGAAGGCATCGTGTTGACGCTCGACAACATCGCGACGGGCATTGAAGACAACCGAATGCTGATCGAAATGACCGTCGAAGAAAACGACGAAGAAGGTTTCGCCGCCGTACAGGAAGACGTGGCGGGACTGGAAAAACAGATGGCGGATTTGGAATTCAAACGGATGTTCAACCAGCCCGCCGACCCGAACAACTGCTTTATCGACATCACCGCAGGCGCGGGCGGTACGGAAGCGGAAGACTGGGCGGGTATGCTGTTCCGCATGTACAGCCGCTACGCCGATCGCAAAGGCTTCAAAATCGAAATTCTCGAAGAAGACGACGGCGAAATCGCGGGCATCAACCGCGCCACCATCCGCGTGGAAGGCGAATACGCCTACGGCCTGTTGCGCACGGAAACCGGCGTTCACCGCTTGGTGCGCTATTCGCCGTTTGACTCCAACAATAAACGCCATACATCGTTCTCGTCCGTGTTTGTTTACCCCGAAATCGACGATTCCATCGAAATCGAAATTAACCCGGCCGACTTGCGCATTGACACTTACCGCGCATCCGGTGCCGGCGGTCAGCACATTAACAAAACCGACTCCGCCGTGCGTATTACCCACGAGCCGACCGGGATTGTGGTGCAATGTCAAAACGACCGTTCGCAACACGCCAACAAAGCCGCCGCGATGGAAATGTTGAAATCCAAACTGTACGAATTGGAAATGCGCAAACGCAACGAAGAGAAACAGGCCTTGGAAGACGGCAAGTCCGATGTGGGTTGGGGTAGCCAAATCCGTTCGTACGTTTTGGACTCCTCGCGCATTAAAGACTTGCGCACAGGCTACGAAGTCGGCAACACCAAAGCCGTTTTGGACGGCGACTTGGACGGCTTCATCGAAGCCAGCCTGAAACAAGGCGTATAAACCGTAAAACATAAAATGCCGTCTGAAAGATTTCAGACGGCATTTTTCAGTTTGAAAGAAACATTATTTTGCAAATATTAAAACATGTTTTGCAAATGCAAAGATTGGCGGTAATATATAGTTTCTATAAAAGTGATTGGTAGGTGCAATAGGCCGTCTGAAGCCTGATCCTGTCCAATATAATTAGGAGAACTTATTAAATGTCCGGTCAAAAGCTGTCTTCTGCCGAGAAAACTTTCTTCGGCCATCCTTTGCAATTATCCACCCTATTCCATATTGAGCTGTGGGAGCGTTTTTCCTTCTACGGTATGCAGGGCATCCTGCTGATTTATCTGTATTACGCCGCGAATCAAGGCGGTTTGGGTATGGATAAAGCCTTGGCCGGCGGCATTGTCGGCGCGTACGGCGGCAGCGTTTACCTGTCCACCATTCTCGGTGCGTGGTTGGCCGACCGCATTTGGGGTGCGGAGCGTACCCTGTTTATCGCCGGCATCGTCGTGATGACCGGCCATATTTTATTGGCGATCGTACCGGGTTTGATGGGATTGCTGCTGGGTTTGGTGTTTATCGCGCTGGGCAGCGGCGGCGTGAAATCGTCTGCCGGTTCGATGGTCGGTTCTTTGTATGAACGGGAAGACCTGCGCGAATTGCGTGATGCCGGTTTCTCTATTTTCTATATTTCCATCAATATCGGCGGCTTCTTAGGCCCGTTGTTGACCGGTATTTTGCAAGACAGGATGGGTTTCCATTACGGTTTCGGCGCGGCGGCCGTCGGCATGGCATTCGGCCTGCTGTGGTATTCGCGCGGCCGTAAAAACTTGCCGCATACGCCGGTTCCCAATCCGTTGCGTCCTGAAAAGGTGCAGACCGCCATGGCTGTCGGCGTGTTGCTGGTTTTGGTGTTGGGCAGCGTGATTGCTTCCGGCGCGCTCACCCTTGAAAACTTCTCCCGCTGGCTCTTGGGCGTGGTTATCGTTACCGTCGTCGCTTATTTCGCGCGCCTGTTGGGCAGCAGTCACGTTGAAGCAGCCAATAAACGCTATATTGTGGCCTATATTCCGCTGTTTTTGACCATTTGTATGTTCTGGGCGGTTTGGTTTCAGGTGTACACCGTTGCGACGGTCTATTTTGACGAAACGGTGGACCGTACTTTCTTCGGCTTTACCGTGCCTGTTTCATGGAAAGATTCGATACAGGCCATGTGGGTGGTCCTCTTTTCCGGCGTGATGGCGGCGGTGTGGACGAAAATGGGCAAACGCCAACCTAAAACGCCGTTGAAGTTTGCACTGGCCATGTTGGTAACCGGCGTCTCTTATTTGAGTTTTATTCCGTATATTTCATCCGGAACCCCGATGCCGATTATCGTGTTTATGCTGGTGTTGCTGGCGATTACGATAGGCGAGCTGATGCTGTCGCCGATTTCGCTGTCGTTTTCTACCAAAATCGCCCCAAGCATGTTTAAAACACAAATGGTTGCTTTGAATTTCTTGGCATTGTCCATCGGCTTTACCTTGGGCGGAGTGTTGTTTAAAGACTACTACAATGCTCAGTCGCCATTGGATTTCTACTGGATGCTGGCCACCATTGGCGCGGTAACCTGCGGTATCCTGTTGGTACTCGCCCCGGTATTGAACCGCATGCTCAAAGGTGTCGATTGATTTGTCCATTTAAATGGATGTGATGTATACAGGCCGTCTGAAAATAATCTATTTCAGACGGCCTCATGTTTTATTGGGAATTGGAAAGAGGGCGGATTCGGGGCATAAATCGGATAGGCGGAGAATCCGAATGAAATGATACATGATTAAACCGAAATTAAAATTTAGAAATATTAAATACAAATAAGAATTGTTCTCATAACTTTATTGAATTTATTGAGGTTTTTTTGCTGATTTGCTGATATTTACCTTTAAATGGCTTTTGAAATTCGATAAAATGGTAATCTATTTTTAAGATTTGTCTGTCAACCAGTTAGGTACGACCATGTTGGCCAGTTATTTCCCCGTCCTCGTATTCATCCTCGTCGGCCTTGCGGCCGGTGTGCTGTTTATCCTGCTCGGCACGATTTTAGGCCCGAAACGCCACTATGCCGAAAAAGACGCGGCTTACGAATGCGGTTTTGAAGCCTTTGAAAACGCAAGGATGAAGTTCGACGTGCGCTATTACCTCGTCGCCATCCTCTTTATCCTGTTTGATTTGGAGGTCGCGTTCATGTTGCCGTGGGCAGTCGTGTTCAAAGATTTGGGTGCGTACGGCTTCTGGTCTATGCTGGTGTTTATCGTCGTTCTGACGGTAGGCTTTATTTACGAATGGAAAAAAGGTGCGCTGGAATGGGAATAGAAGGCGTTTTGAAAAAAGGTTTCATCACCACCAGCGCGGATACGGTGTTGAACTATATGCGTACCGGTTCATTGTGGCCGGTTACTTTCGGCTTGGCCTGCTGCGCCGTGGAAATGATGCATGCAGGTATGGCGCGTTATGACCTTGACCGTTTCGGCATCATTTTCCGTCCGTCCCCCCGTCAGGCCGACCTGATGATTGTGGCAGGTACGCTGACCAACAAAATGGCGCCAGCCCTGCGCCGCGTATACGACCAGCTCGCAGAGCCGCGCTGGGTATTGTCTATGGGTTCGTGTGCCAACGGCGGCGGCTATTATCACTATTCTTATTCCGTTGTGCGCGGTGCCGACCGCGTCGTGCCGGTAGACGTTTATGTGCCGGGTTGTCCGCCGACTGCGGAAGCCCTGATTTACGGCCTGATTCAGCTCCAACAAAAAATCAAGCGCACTTCCACCATCGCGCGTGACGAGTAAGGAGAGGACGATATGGCAAGCATTCAAAACTTATACGAGACCGTCGTCGGCGTGCTTGGCGATCAGGCAAGCAAAGTCATTTCAGCTTTGGGCGAAATTACCGTCGAGTGTCTGCCCGAACACTATATTTCAGTCATGACCGCATTGCGCGACCATGAAGATTTGCATTTCGAGATTCTGGTTGACTTGTGCGGCGTCGATTACAGCACTTACAAAAACGAAGTATGGCAGGGCAAACGCTTCGCCGTTGTCAGCCAGCTTCTTTCTGTTAAAAACAATCAGCGCATCCGCGTGCGCGTCTGGGTTTCAGACGATGATTTCCCCGTGGTCGAATCCGTGGTTCCCGTTTACAACAGCGCGGATTGGTATGAGCGCGAGGCTTTCGATTTGTACGGCATCATGTTCAACAACCACCCGGACTTGCGTCGCATCCTGACCGATTACGGTTTCGTCGGACATCCGTTCCGCAAAGACTTCCCGATTTCCGGCTATGTGGAAATGCGTTACGACGAAGAGCAAAAACGCGTGATTTACCAACCTGTTACCATTGAGCCGCGCGAAATCACGCCGCGTATCGTCCGTGAGGAGAACTACGGTGGCCAATAAATCCAATAAATTAAGAAACTACACCATCAACTTCGGTCCGCAACACCCTGCGGCGCACGGCGTATTGCGTATGATTTTGGAATTGGACGGCGAACAAATCGTCCGTGCCGATCCGCATATCGGCCTCTTGCACCGAGGCACCGAAAAACTGGCGGAAACCAAAACCTATCTGCAAGCCCTGCCTTATATGGACAGGTTGGACTACGTTTCCATGATGGTCAACGAGCAGGCGTATTGCTTGGCGGTAGAAAAACTCGCCGGAATTGATGTGCCTATCCGCGCCCAATACATCCGCGTGATGTTCGCCGAAGTAACGCGTATCCTCAATCACCTGATGGGTATCGGTTCACATGCCTTCGACATCGGCGCAATGACCGCCATCCTCTACGCCTTCCGCGACCGCGAAGAGCTGATGGACTTGTACGAAGCCGTGTCCGGCGCGCGTATGCACGCAGCCTACTTCCGTCCCGGCGGCGTTTACCGCGACCTGCCCGACTTCATGCCCAAATACGAGAGCAGCAAATTCCGCAACGCCAAAGTATTGAAGCAGCTCAACGAATCCCGCGAAGGCACCATGCTCGACTTTATCGACGCCTTCTGCGAACGTTTCCCGAAAAACATCGACACACTCGAAACCCTCCTGACCGACAACCGTATTTGGAAACAGCGTACCGTCGGCATCGGCGTTGTCTCCCCCGAGCGCGCCATGCAAAAAGGCTTTACCGGCGTGATGTTGCGCGGTTCAGGCGTGGAATGGGACGTGCGTAAGACACAGCCTTACGAAGTGTACGACAAAATGGATTTTGATATTCCCGTCGGCGTCAACGGCGACTGCTACGACCGTTACCTCTGCCGTATGGAAGAAATGCGTCAATCCGTACGCATCATCAAACAATGCTCCGAGTGGTTGCGTGTCAATCCCGGTCCGGTCATTACCACCAACCACAAATTTGCTCCGCCCAAACGTACTGAAATGAAAACAGGTATGGAAGACCTGATTCACCATTTCAAACTCTTTACCGAGGGTATGCACGTTCCTGAGGGCGAGACCTATACCGCTGTCGAACATCCGAAAGGCGAGTTCGGCGTTTACATCATTTCAGACGGCGCAAACAAACCCTACCGCCTGAAAATCCGCGCACCCGGCTTCGCCCACCTGCAAGGCATGGACGAAATGGCAAAAGGCCACATGCTGGCCGACGTTGTTGCCATCATCGGTACGCAGGACATCGTATTCGGGGAGGTTGACCGATAATGTTATCCGCAGAATCCTTAAAACAAATTGATATTGAGTTGGCAAAATATCCTGCCGACCAACGCCGCTCTGCCATTATGGGCGCATTGCGTATTGCCCAAACCGAAAAAGGCTGGCTTGCTCCCGAGACCATCGCCTTTGTCGCAGACTATATCGGCATCTCGCCTGCACAAGCCTACGAAGTCGCTACTTTCTACAATATGTACGACCTTGAGCCTGTCGGCAAATACAAACTGACCGTTTGTACCAACCTGCCCTGCGCCCTGCGCGGCGGTATGGCTACCGGCGAATACCTCAAACAAAAACTCGGTATCGGCTACGGCGAAACCACGCCCGACGGCAAATTTACCCTTGTCGAAGGCGAATGCATGGGCGCATGTGGCGACGCACCGGTCATGCTGGTCAACAACCACAGCATGTGCAGCTTTATGACCGAAGAAGCAATTGACAAGAAACTTGCCGAACTGAAATAAAAGGCCGTCTGAAAACAACGGCTGCAACCGATACGAAAACGAACAGGCACACCAAAAATGGCTATTTACCAATCAGGCGTGATTTTTGACCAAGTGGATACCGCCAATCCCGATTGCTGGACATTGGACGAATACGTCAAACGTGGCGGTTATACCGCCCTGCGTAAAATCCTGTCCGAAAACATCTCGCAAAGCGATGTGATTGACGAGGTCAAAGCCTCCGGCTTGCGCGGCCGTGGCGGTGCGGGCTTCCCGACCGGTTTGAAATGGAGCTTTATGCCCCGTTCCTTCCCGGGCGAAAAATACGTCGTCTGCAATACCGACGAAGGCGAGCCGGGTACATTTAAAGACCGCGACATCATCATGTTCAATCCCCATGCCCTGATTGAAGGCATGATTATCGCCGGTTACGCGATGGGCGCAAAAGCAGGCTACAACTACATTCACGGCGAAATTTTCGAAGGCTACCAACGCTTTGAGGCCGCACTCGCCCAAGCGCGTGCCGCAGGTTTTTTGGGTAAAAATATTTTGGGTTCGGATTTTGAATTTGAACTCTTTGCCCACCACGGCTACGGCGCATATATTTGCGGTGAAGAAACCGCATTGCTCGAATCGCTGGAAGGCAAAAAAGGCCAGCCGCGCTTCAAACCGCCATTCCCTGCATCGTTCGGCTTGTACGGCAAACCGACCACCATCAACAATACCGAAACGTTCTCCTCTGTCCCATTCATTATCCGTGACGGCGGACAGGCATTTGCCGACAAAGGTATTCCGAATGCAGGTGGTACCAAATTGTTCTGTATTTCCGGCCACGTTGAGCGTCCTGGCAACTATGAAGTGCCATTGGGTACGCCGTTTGCCGAAGTCCTGAAAATGGCAGGCGGTATGCGCGGCGGTAAAAAACTTAAAGCCGTCATTCCCGGCGGTTCGTCCGCGCCCGTGTTACCCGCCGATATCATGATGCAGACCAATATGGACTATGACTCGATTTCCAAAGCAGGCTCCATGCTCGGTTCTGGCGCGATTATCGTGATGGACGAAGACGTGTGCATGGTGAAAGCCCTTGAGCGCCTGAGCTACTTCTACTACGACGAGTCTTGCGGCCAATGTACGCCTTGCCGAGAAGGTACGGGCTGGCTCTACCGCATCGTCCACCGCATCGTAGAAGGCAAAGGCCGTATGGAAGACTTGGATTTGCTGGATTCTGTCGGCAACCAAATGGCAGGCCGCACCATCTGCGCCCTCGCCGATGCCGCCGTCTTCCCTGTCCGCAGCTTTACCAAGCATTTCCGTGATGAGTTTGTGCATTACATCGAACACGGCGGACCGATGAAACCGAATAAGTGGTGCTAAGTTTTCAGACGGCCTCTAAAAGAATTATTTATTAAATACCCGTAACTAGGAACGAACCATGTTACAAATCGAAATCGACGGCAAACAGGTATCTGTGGAGCAGGGCGCGACGGTGATTGAAGCCGCGCACAAGCTCGGTACTTATATCCCGCATTTCTGTTACCACAAAAAACTTTCCATCGCCGCCAACTGCCGTATGTGTTTGGTGGACGTGGAAAAAGCCCCCAAACCTCTGCCCGCCTGTGCCACGCCGGTTACAGACGGCATGATTGTGCGTACGCATTCGGCAAAAGCCCGAGAGGCGCAAGAAGGCGTGATGGAGTTCCTGCTCATTAACCATCCGCTTGATTGTCCGACCTGCGACCAAGGCGGCGAATGCCAGTTGCAGGATTTGGCGATGGGCTACGGCAAAACCACCAGCCGTTATACCGAAGAAAAACGTTCCGTCATCGGCAAGGACATGGGGCCTTTGATTTCCGCCGAGGAAATGAGTCGTTGTATCCACTGTACCCGTTGCGTTCGTTTCACTGAAGAAATCGCCGGCGTGCAAGAAATCGCCATGGCCAACCGCGGCGAACACTCCGAAATCATGCCTTTTATCGGCAAAGCGGTGGAAACCGAGCTGTCAGGCAACGTCATCGATTTGTGTCCTGTCGGCGCATTGACCAGCA
Source organism: Neisseria sp. HMSC061H08 (assembly GCF_001836795.1). NCBI lineage: Bacteria > Pseudomonadati > Pseudomonadota > Betaproteobacteria > Neisseriales > Neisseriaceae > Neisseria > Neisseria sp. HMSC061H08. Next base: position 49,129 of record NZ_KV830583.1, read on the forward strand.
AACCGTTCCGCTTCAACGCGCGTACTTGGGAATTGAACCGCCGCAAATCCGTTTCCGCCCATGACGCTTTGGGCAGCAACCTGATTGTACAAACCAAAGACCATACCGTCCGCCGCGTGCTGCCGCTAGAAAACGAAGCGATTAACGAATGCTGGTTGTCCGACCGCGACCGTTTCGCCTACGAAGGCCTGTATCATGAAAGCCGTCTGAAAAACCCGAAAATCAAACAGGGCGGCGAGTGGATGGATGTGGATTGGAAAACCGCGCTGGAATATGTCCGCAGCGCGATTGAATGTATCGCCAAAGACGGCAACCAAAACCAAGTCGGCGTTTGGGCGAATCCGATGAATACGGTTGAAGAGCTGTATCTGGCCAAAAAACTCTCCGACGGCTTGGGTGTTAAAAACTTTGCAACCCGTTTACGCCAACAAGACAAACGTCTTTCAGACGGCCTTAAAGGTGCGCAATGGTTGGGACAAAGTATCGAATCGCTGGCGGACAATGATGCCGTATTGGTAGTCGGCGCGAACTTGCGCAAAGAACAGCCGCTCCTGACCGCCCGCCTGCGCCGCGCCGCCAAAGACCGTATGGCCTTGAGCGTATTAGCCAGCAGTAAAGAAGAATTGTTTATGCCGCTTCTGTCTCAAGAAGCCGCACATCCCGACGAATGGGCAGGCCGTCTGAAAAACCTGTCTGCCAATGCGGAACATGCCGTTACCGCCAGCCTGAAAAACGCTGAAAAAGCAGCGGTTATTTTGGGCGCGGAAGTGCAAAACCATCCTGATTACGCCGCCATTTATGCCGCCGCGCAAGAGCTGGCAGACGCGACCGGCGCAGTGCTGGGCATTTTGCCGCAAGCTGCCAACAGCGTTGGTGCGGACGTATTGGGCGTGAACTCCGGCGAGAGCGTTGCCGAAATGGCAAACGCGCCGAAACAGGCAGTCTTGCTGCTCAACGTCGAGCCTGAAATCGATACGGTTGACGGTGCAAAAGCCGTGGCCGCGTTGAAACAGGCGAAAAGCGTGATGGCGTTTACGCCGTTTGTTAGCGAAACGCTGCTGGACGTGTGCGACGTATTGTTGCCGATTGCGCCGTTTACCGAAACATCAGGCAGCTTCATCAATATGGAAGGCCGTCTGCAATCCTTCCACGGCGTGGTACAAGGCTTCGGCGATTCGCGTCCTCTGTGGAAAGTGTTGCGCGTATTGGGCAACCTGTTTGACCTGAAAGGTTTTGAATATCACGATACCGCTGCGATTCTAAAAGACGCGTTGGATGCGGAAAGCCTGCCGTCCAAACTGGATAACCGCAGCACATGGGCAGGAGAGGGCGTTCAGACGGCCTCAGACCGCCTTGTCCGTGTCGGCGGCGTCGGTATTTATCACACTGATTCTATCGTACGCCGTTCCGCGCCGCTGCAAGCGACCAGCCATGCCGCCGTGCCTGCTGCGCGTGTAAATCCAAACACTTTGGCACGCTTGGGCCTGCAAGACGGACAAACCGCTGTCGCCAAACAAAACGGCGCAAGCGTATCGGTTGCAGTCAAAGCCGATGCCGGTTTGCCTGAAAACGTGGTGCATCTGCCGCTGCATACCGAAAATGCCGCGCTGGGTGCGTTGATGGACACTATTGAACTGGCGGGAGCTTGATCATGCAAGAATGGTTCCAAAACCTCTTTGCCGCAACGCTCGGTCTGGGCGATTTGGGCATCACCGTAGGCTTGGTGGTATCCGTCATCGTCAAAATCGTGATTATCCTGATTCCGCTGATTCTGACCGTTGCCTACCTGACGTATTTCGAACGTAAAGTCATCGGCTTTATGCAGCTTCGTGTCGGCCCGAACGTAACTGGCCCGTGGGGTCTGATTCAGCCGTTTGCCGACGTGTTCAAACTCTTGTTTAAAGAGGTAACCCGTCCGAAGCTGTCAAACAAAGCCCTGTTCTACATCGGCCCGATTATGTCGCTTGCTCCGTCTTTTGCAGCGTGGGCAGTGATTCCGTTCAACGAAGAATGGGTGCTGACTAACATCAATATCGGCCTTTTGTACATCCTGATGATTACCTCGCTGTCGGTTTACGGCGTGATTATCGCGGGCTGGGCTTCCAACTCCAAATATTCGTTCTTGGGTGCAATGCGTGCTTCCGCACAAAGCATTTCCTACGAGATTGCCATGAGTGCCGCGCTGGTGTGCGTCGTGATGGTATCGGGCAGCATGAACTTCTCCGACATCGTCGCTGCGCAGGCAAAAGGCATCGCGGGCGGTTCCGTGTTCTCGTGGAACTGGCTGCCGCTGTTCCCAATCTTCATCGTCTATCTGATTTCCGCCGTTGCCGAAACCAACCGCGCGCCGTTTGACGTAGCAGAGGGTGAATCTGAAATCGTTGCCGGACACCACGTCGAATACTCCGGCTTCGCATTTGCACTGTTCTTCCTTGCCGAATACATTTTCATGATTCTGATTGCCGCGCTGACCTCGCTGATGTTCCTCGGTGGCTGGTTGTCTCCGTTCCCGCAAAGCTGGGGCTTTATCGGTACGCCTTCCGCATTCTGGATGTTCGTGAAAATGGCAGCGGTTCTGTACTGGTACCTGTGGATCCGTGCAACCTTCCCACGCTACCGTTACGACCAAATCATGCGTTTGGGCTGGAAAGTGCTGATTCCGATCGGCTTCGCCTACATCGTGGTTTTGGGTGTGTGGATGATTTCACCGCTGAATTTGTGGAAATAAGTTTCAGACGGCATCTTGAGGCCGTCTGAACAAAGCGATTTTGAATACCTAACGAAATCCCTGTTTTGAGGGAACATAATATGGCTAACTTAGTAAAAACCTTTCTTTTGGGCGAGTTGGTAAAAGGCTTGGGCGTAACGCTCAAAAACTTTTTTGCCCGCAAAGACACAATTTATTTCCCCGAAGAGAAAACGCCGCAATCCGTGCGTTTCCGCGGCTTGCACGCGCAACGCCGTTATCCGAACGGCGAAGAGCGCTGTATTGCGTGCAAATTGTGTGAGGCGGTGTGTCCGGCAATGGCGATTAACATCGAATCGGAAGAACGCGAAGACGGCACCCGCCGCACCAAGCGTTACGACATCGACCTGACCAAGTGCATCTTCTGCGGTTTCTGCGAAGAAGCCTGCCCGACCGATGCGATTGTGGAAACCCATATTTTTGAATACCACGGCGAGAAAAAAGGCGACTTGCACATGACCAAGCCGATTCTTTTGGCCATTGGCGATAAATACGAAACTGAAATCGCCAAACGCAAAGCCGCTGACGCGCCGTATCGTTAAGGAGCAGACGAATGACTTTTTCCGCGATTCTGTTCTATATTCTTGCCGTCATCGTTTTATATGGTGCGGTTCGTACCGTCACCGCTAAAAACCCTGTTCATGCCGCTTTGCATCTGGTGCTGACCTTCTGCGTGAGCGCGATGATTTGGATGCTGATGCAGGCCGAATTCTTGGGCGTGACGCTGGTGGTGGTTTACGTCGGCGCTGTGATGGTGTTGTTCCTGTTCGTCGTGATGATGTTGAATATCGACATTGAAGAAATGCGCGCCGGTTTCTGGCGTCATGCGCCTGTTGCCGGCGTGGTCGGCACATTGTTGGCGGTTGCCCTGATCCTGATTCTGGTCAACCCGAAAACCGACCTGGCCGCATTTGGTCTGATGAAAGACATTCCTGCCGATTACAACAATATTCGTGATTTGGGCAGCCGTATTTATACCGACTACCTGTTGCCGTTTGAATTGGCAGCGGTATTGCTGCTGTTGGGCATGGTGGCCGCGATTGCGCTGGTTCACCGTAAAACCACCAATCCGAAACGCATGGATCCAGCCGACCAAGTTAAAGTACGCGCCGACCAAGGCCGTATGCGTTTGGTGAAAATGGAAGCGGTCAAACCGCAAGTTGAATCTGCCGAAGAAAGCGAAGTTTCAGACGGCCTCAAGCGAGAAGGGGAGGGCAAAGCATGATTACCTTGACGCATTATCTGGTATTGGGTGCGCTCCTGTTCGGTATCAGCGCAATGGGTATCTTTATGAACCGCAAAAACGTGCTGGTATTGCTGATGTCCATCGAGCTGATGCTCTTGGCGGTGAACTTCAACTTTATCGCCTTCTCGCAACATTTGGGCGATACCGCCGGACAAATTTTCGTATTCTTCGTACTGACCGTTGCTGCTGCCGAATCTGCCATCGGTTTGGCGATTATGGTGCTGGTGTACCGCAACCGACAAACAATCAACGTTGCCGATTTGGATGAGTTGAAAGGGTAATCATGAACGATATGACCTTATATTTGATAATTGCCCTTGTTCCGTTGGCAGGCTCGCTGATTGCGGGTTTGTTCGGCAATAAAATCGGCCGCGCGGGGGCGCATTCGGTAACGATACTCGGCGTGGCGGTATCTGCCGTGCTGTCGGCTTATGTGCTGTGGGGCTTTATCGACGGCAGCCGCGCCAAGTTTGACGAAAACGTCTATACCTGGCTGACAATGGGCGGCTTGGATTTCTCCGTCGGCTTCTTGGTCGATACGATGACGGCGATGATGATGGTCGTGGTTACCGGCGTATCGCTGATGGTACATATCTATACCATCGGTTATATGCATGATGAAAAAGTCGGCTACCAACGCTTCTTCAGCTACATTTCTTTGTTTACTTTCAGCATGTTGATGCTGATTATGAGCAACAACTTCATCCAGCTCTTCTTTGGCTGGGAAGCTGTGGGCTTGGTGTCGTATCTCTTGATCGGTTTCTATTTCAAACGTCCGAGCGCGATTTTTGCCAACCTGAAAGCCTTTTTGGTTAACCGTGTCGGTGACTTCGGCTTTTTGCTCGGTATCGGTTTGGTGCTTGCCTATTTCGGCGGCAGCTTGCGCTATCAAGATGTATTCGCTTATCTGCCTAATGTTCAGACGGCCACTATCCAACTGTTCCCCGGTGTGGAATGGTCTTTGATTACTGTAACCTGTTTGCTGTTGTTTGTTGGTGCGATGGGTAAATCGGCACAATTCCCGCTGCACGTCTGGCTGCCTGATTCGATGGAAGGCCCGACCCCGATTTCTGCATTGATTCACGCCGCAACCATGGTTACCGCCGGTCTGTTCATGGTATCGCGTATGTCGCCGATTTATGAGATGAGCAGCACTGCGCTGTCTGTCATCATGGTAATCGGTGCGATTACCGCCCTGTTTATGGGCTTTTTGGGCGTGATTCAAAACGACATCAAACGTGTGGTTGCATATTCCACCTTGTCGCAACTGGGCTATATGACTGTGGCTTTGGGTGCGTCTGCCTATTCCGTGGCAATGTTCCATGTGATGACCCACGCTTTCTTTAAAGCCTTGTTGTTCTTGGCCGCAGGTAGCGCCATTATCGGTATGCACCACGACCAAGACATGCGCCACATGGGCAACCTGAAAAAATACATGCCGATTACTTGGCTGACCATGCTGATCGGTAACTTGTCGCTGATCGGTACGCCGTTCTTCTCCGGCTTCTACTCCAAAGATTCGATTATCGAAGCAGCGAAATACAGCACTCTGCCGGGTAGCGGCTTTGCCTATTTTGCCGTCCTTGCCAGCGTGTTTGTTACTGCGTTCTACGCGTTCCGCCAATACTTCATGGTGTTCCACGGCGAAGAGAAATGGCGCAGTCTGCCTGAGCATCATGACGATCATCATGGCGAAGAACATCACGGCTTGGGCAAAAACGACAATCCGCACGAAAGCCCGTTGGTTGTTACCCTGCCTTTGATTTTGCTTGCCATTCCGTCCGTTATTATCGGCTATGTTGCCATCGAGCCTATGCTTTACGGAGATTTCTTCAAAGACGTGATTTTTGTTAATGCCGACGCGCATCCGACCATGCACATCATGAAGGAAGAGTTCCACGGCGCATTGGCGATGGTGTCGCACAGCCTGCATTCGCCCGTCCTCTATCTCGCTATCGCAGGTGTCTTGAGCGCATGGCTCCTGTACGTCAAACTGCCGCACCTGCCTGCGAAAATTGCACAGGCATTCCGTCCGATTTACGTTTTGTTTGAAAACAAATACTACCTCGACGTCCTGTATTTCAATGTTTTCGCCAAAGGCACGCGCGCATTGGGTACTTTCTTCTGGAAAGTCGGCGATACCGCCATTATCGACAACGGTATCGTCAACGGCTCTGCCAAACTGGTCGGCGCGATTGCCGCGCAGGTACGCAAAGTCCAAACCGGCTTCATCTATACCTATGCCGCTGCTATGGTATTCGGCGTATTGGTACTGCTCGGCATGACCTTCTGGGGATTGTTCCGATAAAAGCGGGATTTCAGACGGCCTGTCTATAGTTTGTGTGTATAGGGGCCGTCTAAAAAAGAAAATTTGAGCAACAATAATGATTGAAGACAAATTACCGCAAACCCTGGACGAAGTCCGCGAAGCCATTGATGGTTTGGACAAGGGATTAATCGAATTACTCGCCCGCCGGCAGAAATTGGTACGGCAGGCTGGTCGTCTGAAACCTAAAAACGATGTGCGGGCGGTTTCCGCGCCTGAACGGGTGGCTCAAGTGATTACCTCGTGCCGCGCTTATGCCGAAAAGGCCGGTTTGTCGCCCGAAGTAGCAGAAGCAGTTTGGCGCAGCATGATTGATGCGTTCATTAAACTTGAGATGGACACCAACCGTACCGATGGAGCGTAGTCAAAATCTTCGGATAATGGTTTTGGCAAGAAAAATATGGAAGAGGCCGTCTGAAAAGAAGGTTTTAGGCGGTTATGGAATAAAAGAATGACGGTAGATATACGTTTTCTTGATTTTGCCATATACAAAATACACAATCTTTTTCAGACGGCCTCCTGAAATGGTGTCTGAAAACCAACCCATACAACTATATTTTTTATTTTAACCACAGGTTAACCACTATGTTTTCCAACTACCTACTCAGCTTGGCAATATGGATACCCATCGCCGCAGGTGTGCTGGTTTTGGCGACCGGTAAAGACAGCCGTGCGCCGCTGGCGCGTGTGCTTGCCTTCATGGGTGCGCTTGCCGGTTTCTTGGTAACGCTGCCCCTGTTTACCGGTTTCGACCGTTTGAGCGGCGGCTATCAGTTTACCGAGTTCCACGAGTGGATTCCGCTTCTGAAAATCAACTACGCATTGGGCGTGGATGGTATTTCAGTGCTCTTTATCATCTTGAATGCGTTTATTACGCTGTTGGTGGTATTGGCCGGTTGGGAAGTCATTCAGAAACGTCCGGCGCAGTATATGGCGGCATTCCTGATGATGTCGGGTTTGATTAACGGCGCGTTTGCCGCGCAGGATGCGATTCTGTTTTATGTGTTCTTCGAGGGTATGCTGATTCCGCTGTACCTGATTATCGGTGTATGGGGCGGTCCGCGCCGCGTCTATGCGTCGGTCAAGCTGTTCCTCTATACGCTGATGGGTTCGCTTTTGATGCTGGTTGCCATGGTTTACCTGCACTATCAAACAGGCAGCTTCTCTATTGTCGATTTCCAAAACATCAAACAGATTCCGTTGGGCGTACAACAGCTTTTGTTTGTGGCGTTCTTCCTGTCATTTGCTGTAAAAGTGCCGATGTTCCCTGTGCACACTTGGTTGCCGGATGCCCACGTTGAAGCGCCGACCGGCGGTTCGATGGTGTTGGCGGCAATTACGCTGAAACTGGGTGCGTATGGTTTCTTGCGCTTTATCCTGCCGATTATGCCGGATGCGGCACGCTATTTTGCCCCTGTAATCATCGTATTGAGCCTGATTGCCGTGATTTACATCGGTATGGTGGCTTTGGTGCAAACCGATATGAAAAAACTGGTGGCATACTCTTCCATCAGCCATATGGGTTTTGTCACTTTGGGCATGTTCCTGTTTGTGAACGGCCAATTGAATGACTGGGCATTGAAAGGCGCAATCATTCAAATGATTTCCCACGGTTTTGTGTCCGCCGCGATGTTTATGTGTATCGGCGTGATGTACGACCGCCTGCATACCCGCAATATTGCCGATTATGGCGGCGTGGTCAATGTGATGCCTAAGTTTGCGGCGTTTATGATGTTGTTCGGTATGGCCAATGCCGGTCTGCCTGCGACTTCCGGCTTCGTGGGCGAGTTTATGGTGATTATGGGCGCGGTTAAAGTGAATTTCTGGGTAGGTGCGTTGGCTGCCATGACCCTGATTTACGGTGCGTCTTATACCCTGTGGATGTACAAACGCGTTATTTTTGGTGCAATCCACAATCCGCACGTTGCCGAAATGAAAGACATCAATTGCCGTGAATTTGCGATTTTGGCGATTTTGGCGGTTGCTGTTTTGGGCATGGGTCTGTATCCGCAAGCGTTTATCGAAGTGGTGCATCAAGCGGCAAACGATTTGATTGCCCATGTGGCACAAAGCAAGATTTGAGGTGTGTAAATGAACTGGTCTGATTTGAATTTAATGCCCGCCATGCCCGAAATCGTGCTGTTTGCGCTATTGGGTGTCGTATTGCTGGCAGACTTGTGGATTTGCGATAAAAACCGCTATTTGACCCATCTGATGAGTTTGGGAACGGTCATTATTGTGGCCGTCACCCAATTGGCAGTATGGGAGCAGGGCAGTGTCGATGCCTTTCACGGTATGTATATTGCAGACGGCATGTCCCGTTTGGCAAAACTGGTGCTGTATGCGCTGACGTTCGGTCTGTTTATTTACAGTAAACCGTACAACCAAGACCGCCAAATTTTTAAAGGCGAGTTTTATACCTTGTCGCTGTTTGCCCTGTTGGGTATGAGCGTCATGGTCAGCTCGGCACATTTCTTGACCGCGTATATCGGTTTGGAGCTGTTGTCTTTGTCGCTGTACGCCATGATTGCCCTGCGCCGTGATTCCGGCCGCTCTGCCGAAGCTGCGTTGAAATACTTCGTATTGGGCGCGTTGGCCTCCGGTTTGCTGCTCTATGGTATTTCCATGGTTTACGGCGCCACCGGTTCCCTTGATTTTGCTTCCGTCTTGGCTTCCGCTTTCAATGAGCAGGCCAATGAATGGTTGTTGAAATTGGGTATGGTGTTTATTGTGGTCGCCATTGCATTTAAATTGGGTGCGGTTCCATTCCATATGTGGATACCCGATGTGTACGATGGCGCGCCGACCTCTGTTGCCGCCTTTGTGGGTACGGCTCCGAAAATTGCCGCTGTTGTCTTTGCGTTCCGTATCCTTGTTACCGGTATGGGTACCATACATTCAGACTGGGCGCCAATGTTGGCCATCCTTGCCGTTGCTTCTTTGGTGGTCGGTAACCTTGCTGCCATCATGCAAACCAATATCAAACGTATGCTTGCCTATTCCACCGTATCGCACATGGGCTTTATCCTGTTGGCGTTTATGGCAGGCGCGGTCGGCTTTACCGCAGGTTTGTATTACGCCATTACCTATGCTTTGATGGCGACAGTCAGCTTCGGTGTTTTGATGGTATTGTCCACCAAAGATATTGAGTGTGAAAACATTAAAGACCTCGCGGGTCTTAACCAACGCCATGCATGGTTTGCCTTCCTGATGTTGCTGTCCATGTTCTCCATGGCAGGTATTCCGCCGCTGATGGGCTTCTACGCCAAGTTCGGCATGATTATGGCGCTCTTGAAACAAGGCTATGTTTGGTTGTCAGTGTTTGCCGTCATCATGTCTCTGATTGGCGCGTTCTACTACCTGCGTGTGGTCAAAGTCATCTACTTCGATGCGCCTGACCATGATCAGCCGGTCGGCAGCAACTATGCCGCCAAATTTGTCCTGACGGTCAATGCCTTCCTGCTGCTCCTGTGGGGTATCATGCCGCAAACCGTTATCGACTGGTGTGCCAAAGCATTGGAAAATACCTTGTAAGCTTCAAACAAAACCAACGGCGGCTGTTCCAAAGTCGCCGTTTTTGTTAGGATTCGCATTCGGATGAAATATACCCAAAGTTCAGACGGCCTCAAGCCTTTGAACAATCATCAAGCAGGTATCATCAAGATATTGAATATCCCACGGATAATGATGGGCAAGAATGCCCATTTAACATGTTAAAATCACACGCAGGCCGTCTGAAAACAGAAAGACCACCATGACCGCATCCATGTACATTCTTTTGCTGTTGGCACTTATCTTTGCCAACGCACCATTTATTACCACCAAATTCTTCGGCATCATCGCCCTGAAACGCAAACACATCGGCCATCACTTGATCGAATTGTTGGCAGGCTTCCTTCTTACCGCGATTCTCGCCTATATCCTCGAATCACGCGCCGGAGCCGTACATGCCCAAGATTGGGAGTTTTATGCGACCGTTGTCTGCCTCTACCTGATTTTTGCCTTCCCATGCTTCGTATGGCGTTACTTTTGGAATGAGCGGAATAGAGAGTAGGATTTGAATAAGGAAAAGGCCGTCTGAAAGATTTTCAGACGGCCTTGTATTTGAGAATGTAGGTGGCAATGACTACATCTTTGAGTTAGGTAGATATGGATTCAATAAAGACTTTATCTTCTTTTTGGATAAAAGTAGCGGAGAGACAATAATCTGTCTCATAAACACATCCCATAATTTTGACTTTATTTTTGTTTTTCCATTCAATACCGGCAACAATGGTCTCCAAAGGATAGTCTTTAGTTTCTGAGAAAGGCGTTACAGAACGAGATTTTGGTAATTGTGCCATTGTTACGGTTGTTTTGGGTATGCCGTTTTTTAAAATGGGAAACCAAAGAAAAGGGATGGACTCACCTTTCTTTTTATTCCATTGAGCAGAATATTTGCTAAAAGCAGTAATGGCATCGCTTAGTCCCCCTTGGTAAAAGCATCTTTGGCTTTCCCCAATCATTTCTTCTACGGGCTTTTTACAATGTAAGTTTCCAGCCAAAGAAAAAGAGGGGAGGATGAATAGAACTGTAAAAATAAGTTTTCGCATAATTAATACCCCGTATTTAGAGTCAGAAGACTGATGGAAAAGATAGAAAAGGCTTTTTTCATTTTTTATCTCTCAATGGTTGAATGAAATATAAGTCTTTAAAAGTGATTAAAAAGAAATCTCATATCGAGATTTCTTTACGTAGTTATGTGTAACATTTGCAAACATTGTAACATAGTAAATTCAATGCTACAGTTATTTGATATGTTTAATCAATTTAGATAATCGGTCATTATAACCGATTATCGGTATATTTCCCGAGGAAATTCATTTCGATTGAAAAGAGTAGAGTTGTTTATATCTATTAGCAATAAAATTCGTTCTTTGTGTGGATGGAAACAATGGTCTCAAGATAGAAGCTTAGTTTCCAAATAAATTCAGGAAAAGGCCGAGTTGATGTAGTTGCTTGAAACGATAAAGGCCGTCTGAAAGATTTTCAGACGGCCTTTATTTTGTTTGATGTTAAATATCGGTTAGAAAACAAGGCTGTTGGGGCGTAAAGCCTTGTCGTGAGGGCGGTTTAACGGTACTATTCTCGGTTAATCCTGTTTTATTCCTATGAAATTGAAAGTATAAGATGATTAATGATATTCAAAAGACAGCTGAAGGCAAAATGCAGCGTTCTCTGGAAGTATTGAAAGAAAACTTGGCTAAGGTGCGTACCGGCCGTGCGCATACCGGCCTGCTTGACCAAGTGGAAGTGGAATACTGGGGCAGCATGGTGCCTGTGAGCCAAGTAGCGAACGTGACGCTTTTGGATGCGCGTACGATTGGTGTGAAACCTTTTGAAAGCAATATGGCTTCAAAAGTTGAGAAAGCAATCCGTGATTCCAACTTGGGCCTGAACCCTGCTTCTGTCGGCGATTTGATCCGTGTCCCTATGCCTATGCTGACTGAGGAACGCCGTAAAGATTTGATCAAAGTAGTGCGCGGCGAGGCGGAAGAGGGCCGTGTGTCTATCCGCAATGTGCGCCGTGATGCAAACGACCACATCAAAAAATTGTTGAAAGACAAAGAAATTTCTGAAGATGAAGCACGCCGCGGCGAGGAAGCGGTTCAGAAGTTGACCGACAAATACATTGCTGAGGCAGACAAGCTCTTGGCTGCCAAAGAAGAAGATTTGATGGCGATTTAATCCTGTGTGCAAACCGTTCAGACGGCCTTTGGACGGTTTGCTCCCTGAAAGGCAGACATGAAAAGCAGTACGCAGACGATTTTGGAACACTCTGCTATCCCCCGACATATTGCCGTGATTATGGACGGCAACGGACGTTGGGCAAAGAAGCGTTTTCTTCCCCGTGTGATGGGGCATAAGCGCGGCTTGGATGCGCTGGAGAACATGGTGAAGCATTGTGCTGAGCTGGGTGTGCGGTATTTGACCGTGTTTGCTTTTTCGACTGAAAACTGGCGACGCCCCGAGGAAGAGGTTTCTTTTCTGATGGGGCTGTTTTTGCAGGCTTTGCAAAAGCAGGTGCGCCGTTTGCACGATAACAATATGCGCTTGAAAGTCATCGGCAGCCGCGAGCAGTTTAATGCCGAAATCCTGAAGGGGATTGAGGCGGCCGAGGCGTTGACGGCAAACAATACCGGTTTGACTTTGAGCATTGCCGCCGATTATGGCGGCCGCTGGGATATTTTGCAGGCGGCAAATCAGTTGATTGCCGAGGGTGCGACTGAGATTACGGAAGAGGCGTTGTCGCGCTATTTGATGTTGGGCGATGCACCCGAGCCGGATTTGTTTATCCGCACCGGCGGCGAGACGCGCATCAGTAATTTCCTGCTGTGGCAGATGGCGTATGCGGAATTGTATTTTACGGATACGCTGTGGCCTGATTTTAATGAGAAATCGCTGAACGAGGCGATTGCTTCGTTCCAAAAACGGGAACGCCGCTTCGGGCGGACTTCCGAACAGCTGCCGCTTGAGCAGCAACGGGGTTGAGAATTATGTTGAAACAACGGATTTTAACGGCGCTGTGGCTCTTGCCGCTGATGCTGGTCATGCTGTTTTATGCACCTATGTGGCTGTGGGCGGCGTTTTGCGGCCTGATTGCCATGTTGGTTTTGTGGGAATATGCCCGCATGAGCGGCTTGGACAAGCTGAAAATCAATCATTATTTGGCGTCAACGCTGGTGTTCGGCGTGATTGCCTATGCCGGCGGTTGGCAGCTGCCCGATTTGGTTTGGTGTGTCGTATTGGCGTTTTGGCTGATTGTCATGCCTTGGTGGCTGAAAGCGAAATGGAAGCTAAACGGCGGCTGGCAGGCTTACACGGTCGGTTGGTTGTTGGTGATGCCGTTTTGGTTTGCACTGGTTTATCTGCGCCCTCAGCCTGAAGACGCACTGTCTTTATTGGCGATTATGGGCTTGGTGTGGGTGGCCGATATTGGCGCGTATTTCTGCGGCAAGTCGTTTGGTAAGCGCAAAATTGCGCCGACCATCAGCCCGGGTAAAAGCTGGGAAGGTGCAATCGGCGGCGCATTGTGCGTTGCCGTGTACATGACCATCGTATGGAAAGCCGGTTGGCTGGCTTTTGAAGCCGGTTGGTTCAAAACGATTTTGATCGGCTTGATCCTGACCGTGGTCAGCGTGTGCGGCGATTTGCTGGAAAGCTGGCTCAAACGTGCGGCCGGTATCAAAGACAGCAGCAATCTGCTGCCGGGGCACGGCGGCGTGTTCGACCGTGTGGACAGCCTGATTGCCGTTATCAGCATTTATGCCGTCTTTGTATATTTGTTTTAAACCGCCTGTCTGACGTGGTTGAGGGAGCTGATTATGTCCGAACAAAAACAGATTTCATCTTTATCGATTTTGGGCGTATTGTTGGCACTGGGATTGATGGCTGCGGCGTTTATTTTGGGCGTGCAGTTTAAGAATCTGCGCCAACCGGGGACGATTACCGTAAAAGGTTTGGCGGAGAAAAACTTCCAATCCGACAGCGCGACGTGGAATACGGGTGTGAACGCGCACGGCGAGAGCTATCAGGAAGTTTTGGATTTGCTGACGGCAAGACGCAAAAAGCTGTCTAAATTTTTGGGCGAGCAAGGTTTTACGGCGGCTGAAATGAAAGTGGGCCTGCCTGAAGTGTCGCGCGTTTTCAATGAAACCCGCGACGAACTGGGCAACGTAACCCGCACGCCCAACGGCTACGATGGCGACCTCAATATTGTGGTCAACACCAAAAAATTGGACAAAATTCAAACCGCCCAGCGCGCCATTTTGAATTTCCGTGCGCAAAACGAATTTATCCGCTTCGACAATCCGCAATATTTGCTGGGCAATTTGGAAACCATCAAACGCGATTTGATTACGCAGGCGACTGAGGATGCGCAGAAACGCGCGGCCGAATTTGCCAAAACCGGCGGCGGCAAAGTGGGCGCCATGCGTTCTGCTTCGCAAGGCTCGTTCAACATCTATGCCGACACCGGCAGCAGCGAGGACGACGAGTACGGCGGTTCTTACGATAAAAGTACCGTCGGCAAACAAGTCCGATTGGTTGTTACCATCGAATACGGCATTGAGTAATTCTTTCAGACGGCCTTTTCAGCTGGGAGGCAAAAGGCCGTCTGAAAATTGGAAACGGCAAAGAAATCTATTTCAAACACAATGAATACCGTTTGCACAGCACACAAAGAACACACCATGACACAACAAGTTCTGACCATATTAGGCAGTACCGGCAGCATAGGCGAAAGCACTTTAGACGTTGTCTCCCGCCATCCCGAGAAATTCCGCGTGTTCGCACTGGCAGGGCATAGGCAGGTGGACAAGCTGGCGGCGCAATGCAAACAGTTTCGTCCGGAATATGCCGTTGTCGGCGATGCCGGCCATGCCGCCGAGCTGGAAAAGAGACTCAAACAAGAAGGCATCAGTACGCAGGTTTTATATGGTTCTCAAGCCTTGATTGATATCGTCTCTGCCGATGAAGTCAGCGGCGTGATGTGTGCCATTGTCGGCGCGGCCGGCTTGCCGTCGGCTTTGGCCGCCGCTCAAAAGGGTAAAACCATTTATCTGGCAAACAAAGAAACGCTGGTGGTTTCCGGCGCATTGTTTATGGAAACCGCCCGTCAAAATGGCGCCACCGTCTTGCCGATTGACAGCGAACACAACGCCATTTTCCAAGTATTGCCAAGGGATTACACAGGCCGTCTGAATGAGCACGGTATCAATTCGATTATCCTGACCGCATCGGGCGGACCATTTCTTAACGCCGATTTAAGTACATTTGACAGCATTACGCCCGAGCAGGCGGTCAAGCATCCGAATTGGAGCATGGGGCGCAAAATTTCCGTTGATTCTGCGTCAATGATGAATAAGGGCTTGGAGTTGATTGAGGCGCATTGGCTGTTTAACTGTCCGCCGGAAAAGCTGGAAGTCGTCATTCATCCGCAATCCGTGATACACAGCATGGTGCGTTATCGCGATGGTTCGGTATTGGCGCAGTTGGGCAATCCCGATATGCGTACGCCGATTGCTTATTGTTTGGGTCTGCCCGAACGTATCGATTCCGGCGTGGGTGAACTGGATTTTGGCGCATTGTCTGCATTGACCTTCCAAAAGCCTGACTTTGACCGTTTCCCATGTTTGAAACTTGCCTATCAGGCCATGAATGCAGGCGGGGCCGCACCTTGCGTGTTGAACGCTGCCAACGAAGTTGCCGTGGCCGCTTTTTTAGATAAACACATCAAGTTTACCGATATTGCCAAAGTCGTTGCCCACTGCCTTGCCCAAGATTTTTCAGACGGCCGTCACGATATCGAAGGCCTGTTGGCGCAAGACGCGCAAACACGCAGACAGGCAGAAGCCTTTATCGGTAAACAGTAAAGCTTCAATGACAGGCCGTCTGAAACGTCAACCGCTTGGCATTTAGGCAGACAAAATGGAACAACTGCCTTTATAATCGGTTTTCAGACGGCCTTATCCGTTGATTATCACATTCCACTCAGGGGGTTTTTTTGCAAACCTTTTTAGCCTTTATCGTCGCCATTCTGATTTTGGTCAGCCTGCACGAGTTCGGACACTATATTGTTGCCCGCTGGTGCTGCGTTAAAGTCGTGCGCTTTTCCGTCGGCTTCGGTAAGCCCTTTTTCACCCGAAAACGCGGCGATACCGAGTGGTGTCTTGCCCCGATTCCGCTGGGCGGTTACGTTAAAATGGTCGATACGCGCGAAGGCGAAGTGGCGGAGGCAGATTTGCCGTACGCCTTTGACAAGCAGCATCCGGCCAAGCGCATCGCCATTGTCGCCGCCGGCCCTTTGACCAATTTGATTTTGGCCGTTTTGCTTTACGGTTTGAGCTTTTCCTTCGGCGTGACCGAGTTGCGCCCCTATGTTGGCATGGTCGAGCCTGCCAGTATTGCCGCCAAAGCAGGTTTTCAGGCAGGCGATAAGATTGTATCGGTCAACGGAATCTCCGTAAAAGACTGGAGCGATGCGCAAACCGAGATGGTGTTGAACCTTGAAGCCGGTCCTGTAAAAGTTGCTGTTCAGACGGCCTCAAATACCCAAGCCATCCGCATAATTGATGCCGCCGGCACGCCTGAAGCAGGTAAAGTTGCGAAAAACCAAGGCAACATCGGCCTTTTGCCTTTTAGAATTACTAACCGCATCGGCAAAGTCTTGGCCAAAAGTCCGGCCGAAAAAGCAGGTTTGAAGGAAAACGACAAACTGCTGACCGCCGATGGGAAGCCCATCGAAAGCTGGCAGGCATGGACGGAACTCTTCCGCGCCAGCCCCGGCAAACGAATCGAACTGACTTACGAGCGCGACGGTAAAATACTGGCGACCGCTATCCGGCCGGACAGCGTCGAGCAGTCGGCAGGTGTGCTGGTGGGTAGAGCAGGGCTCGCCGCCCAGGCGGATAAAGAGTGGGATAAAACCATCCGCTACCGTTATACGCCTTCCGTTGCCCAAGCCTTTGAATTGGGTTGGAACAAAACCGTCAACTATTCGTGGACGACCCTCAAATTTTTCGGAAAACTGGTTACAGGCAATGCCTCTTTGAACCATATTTCCGGTCCCCTGACCATTGCCGATGTCGCCGGACAATCTGCCAAACTCGGATTGCAGAGCTACCTCGAATTTCTGGCCTTGGTCAGCATCAGCTTAGGCGTGTTGAACCTTTTGCCCGTGCCCGTTTTAGACGGCGGACATCTGGTTTTCTATACCGCCGAATGGATACGCGGAAAGCCTTTGAGCGAGCGCATACAGGCAGTCGGCCTGCGCTTCGGACTGGCAGCCATGCTTTTGATGATGGCTGTGGCTTTCTTTAATGACATCAACCGTTTGTTTGGATAATTTATGAAACTGAACCAGATTGCTTCCGCTTTAATGGTATTGAGCCTGTCGCCAATGGCATTGGCTGACTTTACCATTCAGGACATCCGCGTCGAAGGCCTGCAACGCACCGAGCCGAGTACCGTCTTCAACTACCTGCCCGTTAAAGTCGGTGATAATTTCAATGATGCGCGCAGTGAAGAAATCATCAAAAAACTCTATGCAACCGGTTTCTTTGACGACGTACGCGTCGAAACCATGGACAATCAAGTCCTGCTGACCGTGATTGAGCGTCCGACCATCAGCTCGCTCAATATTACCGGCGCGAAAATGCTGCAAAACGATGCCATCAAGAAAAACCTTGAAGCATTTGGTTTGGCGCAGTCCCAATACTTCAACCAAGCAACGCTGAACCAAGCCGTTGCCGGTTTGAAAGAAGAGTATTTGAGCCGTGGCAAACAGTCTGTCCAAATCACTCCGACTGTAACCAAACTCGCCCGCAACCGCGTGTCTATCGATATTGCCATCGAAGAGGGTAAATCTACCAAGATTACCGATATTTCCTTTGAAGGCAACGAAGTTTATTCCGACCGCCGTCTGATGAAACAAATGTCCCTGAGCGAAGGCGGCATGTGGACTTGGATTACCAAGAGCAACCAGTTCAATGAGCAAAAATTTGCTCAGGACATGGAAAAAATCACCAATTACTACCAAAACAACGGCTACTTCAACTTCCGCATTTTGGATACCGATATCCAAACCAACGAAGACAAAACCAAGCAAACCATTAAAGTAACTGTCAGCGAAGGCGACCGCTTCCGCTGGGGCAATGTACGCATCGAAGGCGATACGCTGGAAGTGCCGAAAGAAGATTTGGAAAAACTGCTGACCATGAAGCCGGGCAAATGGTACGAGCGCGCGCAAATGTCCAATTCGCTCGAAGCCATTCAAAACCGCATGGGTCAGGCAGGTTACGCATTCAGCGAAATCAATGTCCAACCTATTCCAAATGCCGAAACGCATACCGTTGATTTTGTACTGACCGTTCAACCGGGCCGCAAAATCTATGTAAACGAAATCAACATTACCGGCAACAACAAAACCCGTGACGAAGTCATCCGCCGCGAGTTGCGCCAAATGGAATCGGCGCCTTACGATTCTGCCAAACTGCAACGTTCTAAAGAGCGCGTTGAGTTGTTGGGCTACTTCGACAACGTTCAATTTGATGCGGCTCCTGTGGCCAATACGCCTGACCAAGTTGACCTGAACATGAGCCTGACCGAACGTTCTACCGGCTCGCTCGACTTGAGCGCAGGTTGGGTTCAGGATACCGGTTTGGTGATGTCTGCCGGCGTGGCTCAAGACAACCTGTTCGGTACGGGTAAATCCGTTGCCCTGCGCGCTTCCCGCAGTAAAACCACAGTAAACGGCTCATTGTCGTTTACCGACCCATATTTCACACCTGACGGCGTAAGCTTGGGCTACGACCTTTACGGCAAGTCTTACGACCCGCGTAAAGCTTCTTCCAGCGCGAAACAATATAAAACCACGACTTTCGGCGGCGGTTTGCGTATCGGTATTCCGGTTACCGAATATGACCGTGTAAACTTCGGTTTGGCCGCAGAGCGTCTGACTGTTAACACCTACAAAGGCGCGCCTAAACGCTATGCCGACTTTATCAATCAATACGGTAAAGGCGACGGCAGTGGCGTGGGTAACTTCAAAGGCTGGTTGTACAAAGGTACCATCGGCTGGGGCCGCAACAAAACCGACAATGCCTTGTGGCCGACCCGCGGTTACCTGACCGGCGTAAACGGCGAAATCGCTTTGCCGGGCAGCGACCTGCAATACTACACCCTGACCCACAACCAAACTTGGTTCTTCCCGTTGAGCAAAGATTTCACGCTGATGCTGGGTGGTGAAGTCGGTTATGGCAACGGCTACGGCAAAACCAAAACAATGCCGTTCTTTGAGAACTTCTACGGCGGCGGTTTAGGCTCCGTCCGCGGCTTTGAAAGCGGTACGCTGGGCCCGAAAGTCTATGACGAATACGGCGAGAAAATCAGCTACGGCGGTAACAAAAAAGCCAACGTTTCCGCAGAGTTGCTCTTCCCGATGCCGGGTATTAAAGATTCGCGTACCGTCCGTCTGAGCCTGTTTGCCGATGCGGGCAGCGTGTGGGACGGCAAAACCTACAACGACAGCAGCAGCAATTCTTATTACACCAACGGCGCGCTCCAAAACGTGTATGGCGTAGGCACAACGCACAAATCGACATTCAAAAACGAATTGCGTTACTCTGCCGGTGCTGCCGTGACCTGGCTCTCTCCGCTGGGTCCGATGAAGTTCAGTTATGCTTATCCGATTAAGAAAAAAGAAGGCGACGAAATCCAACGCTTCCAATTCCAACTCGGTACGACATTCTGATGATGTTTAGGCCGTCTGAAACCGGGTTTGTCCGTTTCAGACGGCCTCATGGCAGATTGGCGGCAAGCTTATTGCAAACCGCCCGTTTGTTTTCAAGCAAGGATTTTTATCATGAGTAAAATAGCCGACACCCTCCGTGTCCTCGCCGTAGCCCTGCCGGGTTTCGTGCTGTTGCCGCAAGCGGCGGCGGATGGAGTGCAGAAAATCGGTTTTATCAATACCGAGCGCGTTTATCAGGAATCCAAGCAGGCGCAAAACATTCAGATGACTTTGGAAAAAGAGTTCAAAAGCCGTCAAACCGCCTTGCAAAAGCTGCAGCAGGAAGGCGAGGCTTTGGAGCGAAAACTGAGCGGCGACAAGCTCAGCGACAGCCAAAGGGAAGCGGAAACCCAAAAATGGCGCAATCTGGTACAAAAATTCCGCAAACAGCAGACCGAGTTGGCTGAAGACTACAACTTGCGCCGCAATGAAGAATTCGCCGCGCTCCAGCAAAATGCCAACCGCGTCATCGTCGATTTAGCCAAACGCGAAGGTTATGACTTCATCTTGCAGGACGTGATTTACGTCAACGGCCGCTACGACATTACCGACAGCGTTATTAAAGCCCTAAATGCTCACTGACCCTGCTCGGCAGCGAATGTAACCATACAGACAAACCTAAGGCCGTCTGAAACCCAAACCGGCATCTTTCAGACGGCCTGACATCTTGACGGCAGATTATCATGACTTCACAAGCATACACCCTGTCCCAAATCGTTTCCCAACTCGGCGGCGAATGGAAAGGCGAAGACATCGCCATTACCGCCGTCCGTCCGTTGGATCAGGCGCAGGCAGAACACATCAGCTTTTTGGCTAACCCGAAATACAAAGCCGAAGTACACGACAGCCAAGCAGGCGCAGTGATTGTGTCGCCGAAAGCCGCAGATGAATTTGCGGGCCGCAACCTGATTGTGGCTGCCGACCCTTATCTTTATTTTGCCAAAGTGGCACGATTGTTCTCGCCGATTGTCAAAGCACAGGGCGGCATACATCCGACTGCCGTTATCGAGGCCAGCGCCAAAGTACCGGCAAGCTGCGAAATCGGCGCGAATGCCTATATCGGCGCGAATACCGTATTGGGCGAAGGCTGCCGTATTTTGGCCAATGCCGTTGTTCAACACGATTGCACGTTGGGCGATGAAGTCGTATTGCATCCCAACTCCGTCATCTATTACGGCTGCACTTTGGGCAACCGTGTCGAAATCCACAGCGGCGCCGTCATCGGCGCGGACGGTTTCGGCTTAGCCTTCGCCGGCGATTCATGGTTTAAAATTCCGCAAACCGGCGCAGTCACGCTGGGCGATGATGTGGAAATCGGTTCGAACACCAATATCGACCGTGGCGCAATGAGCGACACGACCGTCGGCAACGGCACCAAAATCGACAACCAAGTCCAAATCGGCCACAACTGCAAAATCGGTTCGCACACCGTTATCGCCGCCAAAACCGGTATTTCCGGCAGCGTCACCATCGGCAATTATTGCATTATCGGCGGCGGCGTCGGCACGGTCGGACACATCGAAATCGCCGATAAAACCACCATCGGCGGCGGTACATCAGTTACCCACAGCATTACCGAAAGCGGCCAGCATCTGGCCGGTATTTTCCCGATGTCGGGCTACAAAGACTGGGCGCGCAATGCCGTTTATATCCACCGTTTGAGCGAAATGAACAAACGCCTCAAAACGCTGGAAAAACAGCTTGCCGACAGCGACGAAGCCTAAAGGCGGCGCAAACAGTCCGCGCCCCGCATCCGAATACGTTTAAACCCAATACAAATAAGGAAAGACGAACATCATGGACGTACAACTCCCGATCGAAGCCAAAGACATTCAAAAACTTATCCCACACCGTTATCCGTTTTTGCAACTCGACCGCATTACTGCGTTCGAACCGATGAAAACCCTGACTGCGATTAAAAACGTCACCATGAACGAGCCGCAGTTCCAAGGCCACTTTCCCGACCTGCCCGTGATGCCTGGCGTGTTGATTATCGAAGCCATGGCGCAAGCGTGCGGCACACTGGCCATCCTCAGCGAAGGCGGCCGCAAAGAAAACGAATTCTTCTTCTTCGCCGGTATCGACGATGCCCGTTTCAAACGCCAAGTCATCCCCGGCGACCAACTGGTTTTTGAAGTCGAGCTGCTGACCAACAAACGCGGTATCGGCAAATTCAACGCCGTTGCCAAAGTCGACGGCCAAGTTGCCGTTGAAGCCGTGATTATGTGCGCCAAACGCGTGGTGTAAGAATGGGACAGGCCGTCTGAACGTTCAGACGGCATCTTGCAGGCAATACCTGTATCAGACAGCAAGGAGACAGCATGACCCTTATCCATCCGACCGCCGTCATCGACCCTAAAGCCGAACTCGACTCCAGCGTCAAAGTCGGCCCATACAGCATCATCGGCCCCAATGTGCAAATCGGTGCGAATACCGAAATCGGCCCGCACGTCGTCATCAACGGCCATACGACCATCGGTGAAAACAACCGCATTTTCCAATTTGCCAGCCTCGGCGAAATTCCGCAGGACAAAAAATACCGCGACGAGCCGACCAAGCTGATTATCGGCAACGGCAACACCATCCGCGAATTTACGACGTTCAACCTCGGTACGGTTACCGGCATCGGCGAAACCCGTATCGGCGACGACAACTGGATTATGGCCTACTGCCACCTCGCCCATGACTGCGTGGTCGGCAACCATACCATCTTCGCCAACAACGCCTCACTCGCAGGGCATGTGACCATCGGCGACTACGTCGTCTTGGGCGGCTACACGCTGGTGTTCCAATTCTGCCAAATCGGCGACTACGCCATGACCGCGTTTGCCGCCGGCGTACACAAAGACGTACCGCCGTACTTCATGGCCGCAGGCTACCGCGCCGAACCGGCCGGCCTCAACAGCGAAGGTATGCGCCGCAACGGTTTCACCGCCGAACAGATTGCCTCTGTCAAAGATGTGTATAAAACCATTTACCATCGCGGCATTCCGTTTGAAGAGGCCAAGGCAGACATTCTGAAACGTGCCGAAACCCAAAGCGAATTGGCGGTATTTAAAGACTTTTTTGCACAATCCACACGCGGCATTATCCGTTGATGGATGGATTGAAGGCCGTCTGAAACTTTTTCAGACGGCCTTTGGATTGCAAAAATCTGCGCAGTAGGCAGGTTTCCTGTCCGTTTGCTACTGATGCCGTCTGAAAACGGGTGGACAAATGTCCACCCCCAAATCTTTTAGCTTCCGAACCTCAACAACATGAACCCCAATCCCTCCCCCCTTATCGCCATCAGCGTCGGCGAAGCTTCCGGCGACTTGCTCGGCGCACACTTAATCCGTGCCATTAAGGCGCGTTGCCCGAATGCGCGGTTTACCGGCATCGGTGGCGAGCGCATGAAGGCGGAGGGTTTCGAGAGTTTGTACGATCAGGAAAAGCTGGCGGTGCGCGGTTTTGTTGAGGTCATCAAACGCCTACCGCAGATTTTGAAAATCCGCAAAGGGCTGATGAACGATTTGCTCCGCCTCAAGCCGGATGTGTTTATCGGCATCGATGCGCCGGACTTTAATCTCGGCGTGGCGGAAAAACTCAAGCAGGCAGGTATTCATACCATTCATTACGTCAGCCCGTCGGTTTGGGCATGGAGGCGCGAGCGGGTCAATAAAATCGTGCATCAGGTCAACCGCGTGTTGTGCCTGTTTCCGATGGAGCCGCAGCTTTATATCGATGCCGGAGGCAAGGCCGAGTTTGTCGGCCATCCGATGGCGCAAACCATGCCGGTGGAAGCGGATAGGGCGGCGGCGCGGCAGAAGCTGGGCGTGCCTGCGGACGTGCCCGTGTTTGCCATCTTGCCCGGCAGCCGCGTGAGCGAAATCGATTACATGGCGGCGGTGTTTTTTCAGACGGCCTTATTGCTGCTGAAACGTTATCCGCAGGCACGGTTTTTACTGCCTGTGGCAACGGCCGCAACGCGCAAACGCATTAGCGAAATTTTGGCGCAGCCTGAATTTGCCGCTCTTCCCATTACGCTGACCGACAAGCAGTCGGATACGGTTTGCACCGCTGCCGACGTGGTATTGGTCACCAGCGGTACGGCGACTTTGGAAGTGGCCTTGTGCAAGCGGCCTATGGTCATTAGCTACAAAATTTCGCCGCTGACTTATGCGTATGTGAAAAACAAAATCAAAGTGCCGCATGTCGGTTTGCCCAATATTCTGTTGGGTAAAGCCGCCGTTCCCGAGCTGCTGCAACATGATGCCGTCCCTGAAAAACTGGCGCAGGCCGTGGCAGACTGGTATGACTGCCCTGAAGCCGTGGCCGCGTTGGAACAGGATTTCCACGCCTTGCATCTGCTGTTGAAAAAAGATACGGCGGCATTGGCAGCGGCGGCAGTATTGGAGGAAGCCGGATTTTCAGACGGCCTGAAAGACAAGTAAGGAAAATACATGAATTTATTGGGAGCCTTGGCCAAGGTTGGCAGCCTGACGATGGTGTCGCGCATTTTGGGCTTTGTGCGCGATACGATTATTGCCCGTGCGTTTGGTGCAGGCATGGCGACAGATGCGTTTTTTGTAGCGTTCAAACTTCCCAACCTGCTGCGGCGCGTGTTTGCAGAGGGCGCATTTGCCCAAGCCTTCGTACCGATTTTGGCGGAATACAAAGAAACCCGCTCGCCCGAAGCCACGCAGGCGTTTGTGCGTCATGTGGCTGGCATGCTGTCGTTTGTGCTGGTCATCGTTACTGCGCTGGGCATACTTGCCGCTCCGTGGGTGATTTATGTTTCTGCACCCGGTTTTGCCAAAGAAGCCGATAAGTTTCAGCTCTCCATCGACTTGCTGCGGGTAACGTTTCCTTATATTTTATTGATTTCACTATCCTCTTTTGTCGGCTCGATACTCAATTCCTATCATAAATTCGGTATTCCCGCCTTTACGCCGACATTTTTGAACATCTCCTTTATCGTCTTTTCCCTGTTTTTCATACCGTATTTTGATCCGCCTGTTATGGCATTGGCGTGGGCGGTGTTTGTCGGCGGTGTGTTGCAGCTGGTGTTCCAACTGCCTTGGTTGGCGAAACTGGGCTTCTTGAAAATGCCCAAACTCAGCTTTAAAGACGCAGCAGTCAACCGCGTAATGAAACAGATGGCGCCGGCTATTTTGGGTGTGAGCGTGGCGCAGATTTCCTTGGTTATCAACACCATTTTCGCCTCGTTTTTGCAGTCCGGCAGCGTGTCATGGATGTATTACGCCGACCGACTGATGGAATTGCCGACCGGTGTTTTGGGCGTAGCACTCGGTACAATCTTATTGCCCACCTTGTCCAAACACGCCGCCAGTCAGGATACCGAGCAGTTTTCCGGCCTGCTCGACTGGGGTTTGCGCCTGTGCATGCTGCTGACCCTGCCTGCCGCCGTCGGCCTTGCCGTGTTGTCTTTCCCTCTGGTTACGACCTTGTTCATGTACCGTGAATTTACGTTGCATGATGCGCAAATGACCCAATATGCGCTGATTGCCTATTCCTTCGGCTTGATCGGTCTGATTATGATTAAAGTGTTGGCGCCCGGCTTCTACGCGCGTCAAAACATCAAAACCCCCGTTAAAGTCGCTATTTTCACGCTGATTTGCACGCAGTTGATGAACCTCGCCTTCATTTCGCCGCTCAAACACGTCGGCCTGTCCCTCGCTATCGGTTTAGGCGCGTGTCTGAATGCAGGCTTGCTGTTTTTCCTTTTGCGCAAACACAGCATTTACCGCCCCGGCAAAGGTTGGGCTGCGTTTTTGGTCAAAATGGCCATCTCTTTGGTCGTCATGGGCGGCGGTTTGTGGCTGGCGCAATCTTATCTGCCGTTTGAATGGGTACACGTCGGCGGCTTTAAAAAAGCAGGCCAACTCTGCGTCCTGATTGCCTTGGGCGGCGGCCTCTACTTCGTTTCCCTCGCCGCGCTCGGCTTCCGTCCGCACCATTTCCGCAGGGTAGAAAAATAAGCAGCCGCAGGGCGTATGTGCTTGGCTTCAAGACTATTTGCTAAAAAGGCCGTCTGAAACATTTTCAGACGGCCTTTTCTTGTTTTATGTTTTAACTATAAAGCTTCGCTCCTTTTTTGACGAACTCAATCGCTTTTTCTTCCATGCCCTGCCGTTGGGCTTTTTGCTTGTCGGCGTAGTCGCGCACTTCCTGCGTGATTTTCATCGAGCAGAATTTAGGGCCGCACATTGAGCAGAAGTGGGCGATTTTCGCGCCCTCGGCTGGCAGGGTTTCGTCGTGGAAGCTCTCGGCGCGTTCGGGGTCGAGGCTTAAGCGGAATTGGTCGCGCCAGCGGAACTCGAAACGCGCCTTGCTCAGGGCGTTGTCGCGCAACTGTGCGCCCGGCCAGCCTTTAGCGAGGTCGGCGGCGTGGGCGGCGAGTTTGTAGGTGATGATGCCGGTGCGCACGTCTTCTTTGTCGGGCAGGCCGAGATGCTCTTTCGGGGTCACGTAGCAGAGCATGGCTGTTCCGTACCAGCCGATGTTGGTCGCGCCTATACCCGAGGTAATGTGGTCGTAACCGGGGGCGATATCGGTAACGAGCGGGCCGAGGGTGTAGAAAGGCGCTTCAAAGCAGTGTTGCAGCTCTTCGGTCATGTTTTCTTTCACGCGTTGCAACGGTACATGGCCCGGACCTTCAATCATGACTTGGACGTCGTGTTCCCACGCTTTGGCGGTCAATTCGCCCAAGGTGTGCAGCTCGGCAAATTGGGATTCGTCGTTGGCATCGGCAATGCAGCCGGGCCGAAGGCCGTCGCCGAGGCTGAACGACACGTCGTAGGCTTTCATGATTTCGCAGATTTCGTCGAAATGTGTGTAGAGGAAGTTTTCCTGATGATGGGCAAGGCACCATTTCGCCATGATGGAACCGCCGCGCGATACGATGCCTGTGAGGCGGTCGGCCGTCATCGGTACATAACGCAGCAATACGCCTGCGTGCAGGGTAAAATAGTCTACGCCTTGTTCCGCCTGCTCGATTAAGGTGTCGCGCACCAAATCCCAAGTCAGGTCTTCGGCGATGCCGCCAGTTTTTTCCAAAGCCTGGTAAATAGGCACCGTGCCGATGGGGACGGGCGCATTACGGATAATCCATTCGCGCGTTTCATGGATGTGCGCGCCTGTGGATAAGTCCATAATCGTGTCCGCGCCCCAACGCAGCGACCACACCATTTTTTCGACTTCTTCGGTCAGGCTGGAAGTGACGGCGGAGTTGCCCAAGTTGCCGTTGATTTTGACACGGAAGTTGCGGCCGATAATCATCGGTTCGAGTTCGGGATGGTTGATGTTGGCAGGGATAATCGCGCGTCCGGCGGCGATTTCTTGGCGCACGAATTCGGGCGTGATTTGGTCGGGATGAGTCGGGATATTCGCGCCGAAACTTTGCCCTGCGTGTTGTTTCAAGAGCTTGGCGTATTCAGGCCGTCTGAAAAGTTCGTCCAGCTTCATGCGTTCGCGTATGGCGACAAACTCCATTTCGGGCGTAATGATGCCTTGGCGGGCGTAGTGGAGCTGGGTTACATTGCGGCCGGCTTCGGCGCGGCGCGGACGGGTGATTTGGTTGAAGCGAAGATGGGCGGTTTTCGGATCGTGTGCGCGTTCGGTGCCGTATTCGCTGGAAAGCTTGGGCAGGATTTCGGTATCGCTGCGTTCATCCAGCCATGCGGTGCGGACGTGCGGCAGCCCTTGTTTCAGGTCGATGTGTGCTGCCGGATCGCCGTATGCGCCGCTGGTGTCGTACACCGGAATCGGCGGATTGGTTTCCGTACCTTGTGCTGTGTAGGTGTCGTCTTGACGGATTTCGCGCAAAGGCACACGGATGTCGGCGCGGCTGCCTGGGATATAGACGCGGTCGGAATTGGGATATTGGAAGCGGATGCCGATGTCTTCGCTCAAGTCGGAAAGACGGCGCGCCTCATCGCCGGTTTTTTTAGCGGTAGTCATAAAAAATTGCTCCTGTTTTTCGGTTATGAAATGGAAACAGGAGCATTGCTTTTTTTCAGACGGCCTTGTGGATATCTTCAATCAACCGTCTAAAAACACATTTGCCGAAACTCCCCACGCAGGTATTATCCTGTTCGGGTGTAAAGGGTATTTCTCAGCCGCTCGGTTTGAAAGCAGCACCCCTGTTTCTTTATTAACGAAAAATTAAACCATGCGGATGGTTTTTTGTAAAGCGGCGTTTTTCGCATTTTCTGTCAAAAACGCTTGACAGCGACTCTGTCTTTCCGTATAGTTACAACTTCTGACGCGGGATGGAGCAGCATGGTAGCTCGTCGGGCTCATAACCCGAAGGTCGTAGGTTCGAATCCTGCTCCCGCAACCAAATATAAAAATCCCCTGCAATCGCAGGGGATTTTGCTTTATGTAGCATTTATTGTTGATTGGATTGATTGAAAGGCCGTCTGAACCATTGGGTTTCAGACGGCCTTTTTTATTGGTCGATGACATCGGTGGCTAATTCGTTTTTGTCTTTTATTTTGAATTTGTGTTTTTCAGACGGCCTATTGTTGCTCCGGATCGGTATCGTTGCGCAGGTATTCTTTCAGGCGTTGCAATTCTTTTTTGTCCAACCATTTATTGCGCGAACGTTGCAACAGGATCACCAATGCGGCGATTTCGTTACGCATATTGGTACTGAGCCAAAGGAAGCCTTGCCAGTCGTAATGCAGGCGGGCGGCTGGTTTGCTTAGTTCGGTATTGAGCGAAGTATCGATGCGGATGCGGCGGGCGTAATGGCCTTTGATGAGGCGGACGGTCAGCCGAAGCTCGCGTTGGAGTTGGTTGAAATGGCGGTCGAGCAGGCGGATTTCGCTTTCGTTGAGCGTGGGCGCGCGAAGTTTGGCAGCGGTGGTCAGGAGCAGCTCGGTGGTGTTGACGATTTTGCGGTGGGCATGCTGCATGGCTTCCATCATATTGTTGCTGATGTGGCTTTCACCGGATGTGGCGGCCAGATGACTGCGGCTTTTGACCATACGGGCGTTGATTTGGCGCATTTTAATCATGTTTTGTTCCAAACGCTCACGCGTCATGCGTTTGCCGTTGCTGATTTCGGCAATCATTTTGGCGCAGTCGGTGAGGTTGTCGGCAAGCATGAAGCGCCACATCAGGGTGGAGCGCAGGGGCAGGAGTTTGGCGGCGGCAATGGCGATGGCGGCACCAATCAAAACGTTCATGGCGCGCATCAGGCCGCTGTCGAGCCAGTGGTGGCTGCTGTCGCCGATGAGCATGCACATGGTCAAACCCGCAAGCATGGCGACATAGCCGTTTTTGCCGACCGCAGACCAACCGGCCACTGCGCTGGCGGCACCGATAATCAGATAGAAGAAAACGCCGTCTTGCAAATAATGTTGGTTCAACCATAAAACGGCCAACCCGACGCCCAAACCGATGGCCGTGCCGAGCATGCGTTCGACTGCTTTGGAGTAAATCGCGCCTTGGAATTGCAGCATGCCGAGGACGACAAAGACGGTCATACCGATCCACTCGCCGTGTTGCAGGTGGAAGACTTTGGCCAACAGGGTGGAGAACACGATTGCCAAGCCGAGGCGGAAGGCATGGATATGGCGGCGATAGCGGTAGCGTTCGTAGGCGTTGAGCCAGCGTTCGGAAAAATGGATGCGTTCGGATTGGGCAGGCATGTTGTAAGACGTATGGGTATGTGGGGATGTAAATTATAACTGATTGGTAAAGCAGATGAAATTTGAACTGCTCCCCAACGGTTTGAACTATTGCGGATTTTATCTGCCGCAAGCGGATATAATGACGGCTTTGAAGCAGACAGGCGGTGAAGAAATGGCGACGGTTTTAAGCGCAGGCGTGGACGAAGCGGGGCGCGGCCCTTTGGTCGGCAGCGTATTTGCGGCGGCAGTGATTTTGCCGGAACATTTTGACCTGCCGGGTTTGACCGATTCAAAAAAACTGAGCGAAAAAAAGCGCGATATATTGGCGCAGATGATTAAGGAACAGGCTGTTGCGTGGAGCATTGCTTTTGCCGACCCCGACGAAATCCTGCAACTGAACATCCTGCACGCAACCATGGCCGCGATGAAGCGCGCAGTCGAGGGGCTGTCGGTCGTGCCCGACAAAGTGTGGATAGACGGCAACCGCGTGCCGAAAGATTTGAATGTCCCTGCCGAAGCCGTGGTCAAAGGCGACAGCAAAATTATTGAAATCTCTGCCGCTTCGGTTTTGGCCAAAACCGCGCGTGATGCAGAAATGTATGAATTGGCGAAACGCTATCCGCAATATGGGTTTGACCGGCACAAAGGCTACGGCACGGCGCAACATTTGGCCGCGTTGAAACAATACGGCGTATTGCCGGAACACCGCCGCGATTTCGCACCGGTCAAAACCTTATTGGCACAAGGCAATCTGTTTGAAGAATGAAAGCACATCAAAAGGCCGTCTGAAAGATTTCAGACGGCCTTATTTTTGGAAAAGTATTATTTCAACGCAGCCAAACACTCTTTAATCAACTCAGGGCCGCGATAAATCAAACCGCTGTACACCTGAACCGCACTGGCACCCAAGCGGATTTTTTCTGCCGCGTCCGCGCCGTTCATAATGCCGCCGACGCCGATAATCGGCAGCTTGCCGTCAATGCGTTCCGCCAAAAGTTTCAACACCTGATTGCTTTTCTCGCGTACGGGCAAGCCACTCAAGCCGCCTTGTTTGCCTGCGAGCGGATGGCTGCCCAAGCTTGATTTGTCGATGGTTGTGTTGGTGGCGATGATACCGTCTATTTCCACAGATTTGACCACATGGGCGATGTCGTCGATTTGCGCTTCGCCCAAATCCGGCGCGATTTTGACCGCCAGCGGCACATATTTGCCATGCGCGGCCGCCAGTTGCGCCTGTTTGTTTTTCAAGGCTTCCAACAAGGCGCTCAACTCGTCGCCGCCCTGCAAAGCACGCAGGTTTTTCGTATTGGGGGAGGAAATATTGACCGTGATGTAGCTCGCGTGGGCGTAGGCTTTTTCCAAACAAATCAGATAATCGTCGGCCGCATTTTCAATCGGCGTAACGGCATTTTTACCGATGTTGATGCCCAAAATGCCTTTAAAGCGGCTGTTTTCAATGTTGCGGATCATCGCGTCGATGCCGTGGTTGTTGAACCCCATACGGTTGATGATGCCTTGGTGTTCGGGAACGCGGAAAAGGCGCGGCTGCGGATTGCCCGGCTGCGGCTTGGGCGTTACCGTGCCGATTTCGACAAAGCCGAAACCCAAAGCGGCAAACGCATCGATACACTCGCCGTTTTTGTCCAAACCTGCCGCCAAGCCGACCGGATTGGGCAGCTGCAAACCCATCAGCTCGGTTGGCCGAGTGTGGCTGTCCACTTTGGGCAGCAGGCCGAGTTTTTCGATAGAACGCAAACTGTTGAGCGTGAAATGATGGGCCTTTTCTGCATCGAAACGGAACAGGATAGGACGGACGAGTGAATACATGGCGGCGGCTTTCTGAACGGTTGATGAATTTGGCGTTATTTTACCTGAAACCGTCAAACTGCCCCAAACGTCTGTATCGATATGATTTTATGGTTTGGCGTCAAATGAAAATAAATAGGGCTTTTGCGTGTAATCGGATAGTTCATTAAAATGGTAAAAGAGAGGCTTTTCAGACGGCCTGATGGATGTATCAGAAGGCCGTCTGAAAAGTTTTGATTTGATTGTTTACCTGATACAGGAAGATTTTTATGAAACAGGCGGTTGATCCTTATGCGAGTTTCCGTGAGCTGACGCTGCGGGGGATGATACTCGGCGCGTTGATTACGGTGATTTTTACGGCATCCAATGTGTATTTGGGCTTGAAGGTGGGCTTGACTTTTGCGTCTTCGATTCCGGCTGCGGTGATTTCGATGGCGGTTTTGAAGTTTTTTAAAGGCAGCAATATTCTGGAAAATAATATGGTGCAGACCCAGGCTTCGGCCGCGGGGACGCTCTCCAGTATTATTTTTATCTTGCCGGGTTTGCTGATGGCCGGTTATTGGGCGGGCTTTCCGTTTTGGCAGACTACGCTGCTGTGTATGTCCGGCGGTATTTTGGGCGTGATTTTCACTGTGCCTTTGCGTTATGCGATGGTGGTGAAGAGCGATTTGCCTTATCCGGAAGGCGTGGCGGCGGCTGAGATTTTGAAGGTCGGCGACCATGATGCGGACCAACAGGAAGGCGGCAGCGGTATCAAGGAATTGGTGTCGGGCGGCGCTCTGGCCGGTTTGATGAGCTTTTGCGCAAGCGGTTTGCGCGTGGTGGCCGACAGCGCGAGCTTTTGGTTTAAAGGCGGCGCGTCGGTGTTCCAAGTGCCAATGGGCTTTTCGCTGGCCTTGCTGGGCGCGGGCTATTTGGTCGGCCTGACCGGCGGTATCGCGATTTTACTGGGTATTTCGATTGCCTGGGGTGTGGCCGTGCCTTATCTGTCGGCGCATATTCCGCAACCTGCCGATATGGAGATGATTCCTTTTGCGATGTCTTTGTGGAAGGAAAAAGTCCGTTTTATCGGCGCGGGTACGATCGGTATTGCAGCTATTTGGACGCTGTTGACTTTGATGAAACCGATGGTCGAGGGTATGCGCCTGTCTTTCCGCAATTTCGGCGGCGCGCAGATGACCGAGCGCACGGAACAGGATTTGTCGCCTAAGGCGATGATTGCTTGGGTGTTGGGGATGATGCTGGTGTTGGGCGTATCTTTCTTCCACTTTATCGGCGACTCGCATATTTCCGGCGGTTTGGCTTGGCTGTTGGTGGTCGTATGTACGCTGCTGGCTTCGATTATCGGCTTTTTGGTGGCCGCTGCTTGTGGTTATATGGCCGGTTTGGTCGGTTCGTCTTCCAGCCCGATCTCGGGTGTGGGCATCGTCTCTATCGTTATCATTTCGCTGGTGTTGCTGCTGGTCGGCGAATCCGGCGGCTTGATGGCGGATGAGGCAAACCGCAAATTCCTGCTGGCGTTGACGCTGTTTTGCGGCGCGTCTGTGATTTGTGTGGCTTCGATTTCCAATGACAACCTGCAGGATTTGAAAACGGGTTATCTAGTAAAAGCAACGCCTTGGAAACAGCAGGTTGCGCTGATTGTCGGCTGCGTTGTCGGTGCAGTGGTGATTTCGCCTGTGTTGGAGCTTTTGTATGAAGCCTACGGCTTTACCGGCGCGATGCCGCGTGAAGGCATGGATGCGGCCCAAGCCCTTGCCGCGCCTCAGGCAACTTTGATGACCACCATCGCCCAAGGTATTTTCTCGCACAATCTGCAATGGGATTATATTTTCACCGGCGTGGCCATCGGCGTGGCGTTGATCGCGGTTGATTTCACATTGCGCAAATCCTCCGGCGGCAAGCGTGCTTTGCCGGTATTGGCCGTGGGCATGGGCATTTACCTGCCGCCGTCTGTGAATATGCCGATTGTGATCGGCGCGATATTGGCGGCTGTGTTGAAATCCGTCATCGTCCGCCGTCAAGAAAACCGTGAAGGCCGTCTGAAAAATGCGGAGCGTATCGGTACGCTGTTCTCCGCCGGTTTGATTGTCGGCGAGAGTCTGATCGGTGTGATTATGGCGTTTATCATTGCCTTCTCCGTAACCAACGGCGGTTCGGATGCGCCTTTGGCCCTGAACCTGGAAAACTGGGATACGGCCGCCAAATGGCTGGGCTTGGCGTTTTTTGTTTTCGGTATGTTCGTGTTTGCACGCCGCGTGTTGAAAGCAGGACGTTAAGTTTGTAGATTGAGAAAAGGCCGTCTGAAACCCAAAAAATTGGGGTTCAGACGGCCTTTTTATGGAAATTTGTTTGGAATGATTTTAAGAAGTTTGGGTATAATTATCGTGGGGCTAGGTAGTGAAACAGCCCCATGGCAGTGGGGCTGTTTTATTTGAACCTCCCTAGAAAGGAGAGTTTCAACATGAAACGAACCAAGCCGAAAGGTCGTTCATGGCTGAGACTGCGAACAGTCGTTAGGATTATCTTAACCCTGTTCCTGCTCTTAGTCAATTAAACGGCTGAAAACAAAAAACTGTTTTTCAGTTTCCGCCTGTTTGTCATGAACAGGCGGTTTTTTATTGTTTAACGCTGATTCAAACAATCTGCAATCGCTTTGGCAATTTTGGCACTGGCGCCTTGGTGTTGCGAAATGAATTGCTCGGTGTGGCTGATTAACTGTTGGCGCAGCGTTTCATCGTCGAGGTATTGGCGCGTGGTTCTGTACCAGGCTTCGGCAGTTTCGACGCGGACGGCGGCTTTGGCTTCGACTGCGCCTTTGCAGGCTTGGGCGAAGTTGTAGTTGGAGTAGCCGAAGAGGGTGGGGACGCGGCAGGAGATGGGTTCGATGATGTTTTGGCAGCCGGCATCAACGAGGCTGCCGCCGACGAAGGCAATGTCTGCGCTGAGGTAGTAGGCGGCAAGCTCGCCCATGCTGTCGCCTATCCAAACCTGTGTATCGGGGGAAACGGGTTGTCCGTCGCTGCGTTTTTGGACGGTATAACCAAGCGATTTGGCGGTATCGTAGGCCGTCTGAAAGTTTTCAGGGTGGCGCGGTACGATGACCAGCAAGGCATTGCCGCGGTAGCTCTGCCATGCTTTGAGGAGCAGCTCGGCTTCGTCTGTGCCTTTGTACACGCGCGTGCTGGCGCAGACGACGACGGCTCGTGCGCCGATGCGTTCTTTAAATGCGACGGCAAGCGGGCGTGAGTCGTCGGGGGGCGCGATGTCGTATTTGGTGTTGCCGCAGACGTGGACGTTGGATGCGCCGATAAGGTGCAGGCGTTCGGCATCGGCGGCGGTTTGGGCAAAGCAGCCGGAGAGGCTCTGCATAGCAGGCTCGACCAGCTTGCGGATTTTGAGGTAGCCGCGTTGGGATTTTTCGGAGAGGCGTGCGTTGGCCAAAAAGAGGGGAATGCCTGCTTCTTTGCAGCCGTACATCAGGTTGGGCCAGATTTCGGTTTCCATCAAAATGCCGCAGATGGGGTGGTGTTCGGTTAAAAATCGGGCTACCCATTCGGATTTGTCGTAGGGCAGGTAACGGCATTGCGCATCGGGGAACAGGGATTGCGCGGTGGCGCGGCCGGTCGGCGTCATTTGGGTAATCAGAAACGGCGAGTCGGGAAAATGGCGGCGTAATGCCTGCACCAAAGGTTCGGCTGCACGCGTTTCGCCGACGGATACGGCGTGTATCCAAATCGGGCGTTGTACGGGATTGGGATACGCCTGCCCGAAACGCTCGTCCCAATGTTCGAGATAGGCTGGGGATTTGAGGGCGCGGCGGCGCAGGTGGCGGCGGATCAGGAAGGGGGCGAGGTGCCACAGCGTGGCGTAAAGGCGGCGTATCATGCTTACGGGTCTTGTGTCGGAATAGGCTTATTTTATCGGAAACTGAAACGGAAGATATAGCTTTGATGCGTGTTTTACGCAAAGGAAACAGGCCGTCTGAAAGGTTTCAGACGGCCTTTAATACAGGTATAAACGCGTTTATTTCACTTGCGCCATGTATTTTTTCAGACGGCCTTTGCTTTGCATGGCGCGGTTTTCCATTTCATCGACAACGGCTTGTGCTTTGGCTTTGTTCACCGGTTTGCCGACCTGAATCACGCCGCTCATGTTCATCATGCGGTGCGGCGGGCAGGTATAGACATACACGCCTTCTTTGTCGAGCTTGAGGGTGAAGTCTTTGCCGTCTTCGGAAAGGAAGTCGGCAACGCCGTCGGGCAGGGCTTTGCTTTGTACCCAGTGGCCGCTGTTGGCAGCTTTGAAGGTAACAGTGTCGCCGACTTTGGCGTTGACGTAGCCGGGCTCGAACACCATGCTGCCGTCTTTGCCGTTGTCGAGCATTTTGATTTCGTGGTTGGCGGCGTATGCGCTTAGGGAAGCGGTCAGCATGAGGAGGAAGAGGGATTTTTTCATGGGAAAGTCCTTTTTGTGAAGAGTATAAAATGATTGCGTGGCTGGTTTCTTGGTGGCGGATTCCCAAGCTAGGATTGCCGCATCGGGCGGATAACGGGCAGGCCTTTGCTGTCGTACAAAAGCTCGATGTCCACTTTGTACAATCTGCCGATCATGTCCGCCTGCAACACGTCCTGCGGCGCGCCCTGCGCCTGTACTTTGCCTTCGCCGAGCAGAATCACGCCGTCTGAAAATTGCGCGGCGAGGCTCAAATCGTGCAAGACCATCAGCGTAACCAGATTGTGTTCGTGCGTGTATTGCACCACGCGCTCCAAAAGATTGAGCTGATGGTGCATATCCAGCGCGCTGACCGGTTCGTCCAGCATCAGGATTTCGGGACGGCGCAGCATGACTTGGGCAAACATGACGAGCTGCCGCTGTCCGCCGGAAAGGCGCATGACGTCGCGGTGCGCCAGATGGCCGATACCCAGTTCTGCCATGATACCTGCGGCTTCGTGCAGCAGTTCGTCGCCGACGTGCATGTGCAGCGCGTCCATGCGGCCGAGCAACACGACTTCCAGCGCGGTCAGCGAGGCTTCGGCGGCGGTGTCCTGCGGCATATAGCCTATGCGTTTGCGCCAGCTTTGCAGGTGGATTTTGCTCAACACTTCGTCGCCGTAGCGGATAGCGCCTTTGTGCGCCACTTCGCCGAAAATCGTTTTCATCAGTGAGGATTTGCCCGTGCCGTTCGGGCCGAGCACGGAATAGACTTTGCCTTGTTCCAGCGTCAAATCGATATTGTCGGCGACCACATAATCGCCGCGCCGGATATGTACGTTTTCAAGTTTCAACATTTCAGACGGCCTATCGTTTCGTTAATACAATCCAGAAGAAGAACGGCACGCCGACAAACGACGTAACAATCCCCACCGGAAACAGCGCGCCCGGGATAATCACCTTGGACAACACGCTCGCTACCGACAAAAACGCCGCCCCCGCCAGCATCGCGCCGGGCAGGAAGAAACGTTGGTCTTCGCCCAAAAGAATCCGCGCCACATGCGGCGCGACCAAGCCGATAAAGCCGATCACGCCGACAAAACTGATCGCCGTCGCCGTCATTACCGCCACCAACACCAGCGTTTTCAGGCGCAAAAATTGCAGATTGATGCCCAGCCCGACGGCGCGTTCTTCGCCCAAGCGCAGCGCAGTCAGCTTCCACACATCGCGCGAAAGCAGAAACACGCATACCGCCGTAACCGCCGCCGTAACGATGACTGTTTCCCAAGTCGCCTTGGTCAGGCTGCCGAACAGCCAAAACAGAATCTGCTGCGAAATCTCAGGCGCGGCGATAAATTGAATCAGCGACAAAATCGACTGAAACAGGAACAACAGCGCAATCCCCACCAACACCAACATCGCCGAATTGAAGCGGCGCGCCGAGGCAAACAGAAACAAGATGCCCGAAGCCAGCATGGTCATCACAAACGCGCCGATGGGAACGGCGACCGTTTCAGGCAGCCCGAAACCGCCGAACGCAATCACCGCCGACGCGCCCAAACCCGCCGCCGCCGCCAAGCCCAGCGTATAAGGGCTGGCCATCGGGTTATTCAACAACGTCTGAATCTCCGCACCTCCGACACCTAAAGCCGCGCCGACCACCAAGGCCATCACCGCAATCGGCAGGCGCAAATCCATCACAATCAGGCGGTTCATTTCATCGACTTCAGGTTTGCCCAGCAAAACATTGACCACTTCGCCGACGGGCAGCGTGTCCGTCATCGCAGGGCCGGTGGCGATGTCGAATAGGAAACTGACCGCCGCGATGACTAAAAACATCAACACAATCAACCAACGCTTGCCTTCCAACTTGCGCTGGTTTTTCACAATCTCGGCGACAACCGAATCATTCATGTTTCAAACCTTTAAAAAAGAGTGTTGTGAAAGGGGAGAAACAGGTTTGCCTTTTTCTTCCGCAAAAATTTCAGACGGCCTTCCGATTTAAAAGGCCGTCTGAAAATCTAAATTACCTTACTGTCCTTTCGGATAGAGGTAGAACGTACCATTTGGTACAACAGGCAGGTTTTGGCGGTAGAAGTCCATATAGGTCTTCTCAGGGTTGAAATCCTTAAACAACTGCGGATAAATCGCTTTGGCCATAAACTGAATCGATGCGCTGTCGGACAGCGTGCGCGAGTTGGCGTGGTAGGCGGCATAGAGGCGGTTGTTTTTAATCACAGGCAGGTTTGCCCAGCCGGCGCGTTTGGCAAAGCCTGCCAAGCGTTTTTCCGCTTCGGCTTTTGGAATGCCCCAGCCCATCACCATGGCGGCAGGGTTTTTCTTCAATTCGGTTTCGCGGCCGGTAATCACGATCACGTCGGGTTTGGCGGCGAGGACTTTTTCAGGATTGATCGGGCCGTAGAATTCGACCGAAGAAGCGGCGATATTGTTGCCGCCGACCAGTGTCGCCATCGAACCCCACATGCTCTTGCCGAAGGTAACGCTGTGTTCGGCAGGGCCTTTGTTGCCGAACTCGATATAGACTTTAGGCTTGGGCAGGTTGGCTTTTTGCACGCGCGCTTGGATGGTGTCGGCGATGCGTTTGTAGTCTGCCGCCAGTTTGTCGGCTTTTTGCTGCTGGCCGGTCAATGTACCGATGAGTTTGGTCGATTGAACGTGTTTGGCCACTGTTTGCGCGTTGTAGTCCAACACGACGATGGGGATGCCGGCCTTGTTGATGCGGTCGAGATCGGAACCCAAAGCCTTGTATTGCCATTCGGCCAAAACCAGCAAATCAGGTTTCAGCGCCAATACTTTCTCAATCGAAAAAGTGCCGACTTCCACTTCGCCCACGTCGGTCAGCTGATTCAGTTTAGGCACGGCTTTGCTGAATGCCGCCCAGCTTGGCGGCGCCCAGTCGGCCCAAACTGCTTTGGAAAAACCAACGACGTTGTCCAGCGCGGTTTTGCCGCCGATGGCCATGTAGTCTTGGTAGTAGAAGCCCAACACCACGCGCTTGGCAGGCAGGTCGACAGTTACCTTACGGCCGAGGATATCGGTCAGCTGAACGGGTTTGGCAAAAGCGGATACGGAGCCGACTGATAAAGCGGCGGCGGCAATCAAAGCAGAAAGTTGCGTAAATCTCATGAATTATTCCTTTAAAATATGATGATAATTACTATTATTTTATAAATTTACAAGGTATTGAATCTTTTTTCAAGTAAACGAGTGAGTAGATATATTTCGAAATAAAAAGTTTCATCATTAAAACGAAGGGATAGTGTTTATATAGGGCTTGGGTGTACTGAAGACCTAGTAAAAAGGAATGATATGGTGTACCTAAAACCATAGTGGGCAGTAGCTGGAATGGATCGGTAAAGGGTTTTTTATTGCAAAAAAATAAAAGGTATTCGGTTGAATAAGCAGGCCGTCTGAAACCTTGCAATCAGGGTTCAGACGGCCTTTGGTGGAGGCATAAAAGTTTTATTTCACTTGCGCCCTATATTTTTCAGACGGCCTGAGACCTTTGCAAAATTCCCCAAAATCCCCTAAATTCCCACCAAGACATTTAGGGGATTTTCCATGAGCACCTTCTCCCAGCAACCCGCACAAGCCATGATCGCCAAACACATCGACCGCTTCCCACTATTGAAGTTGGATCAGGTGATTGATTGGCAGCCGATTGAACAATACCTGAACCGTCAAAGAACCCGTTACCTTCGAGACCACCG
>NZ_KV830584.1:0-207 GCF_001836795.1 Neisseria sp. HMSC061H08
CGACAAAGGCGAAAAAGGTGATACCGGCGCTAAAGGTGATACTGGTGAAAAAGGTGGCAGCATCACAGGTGAAGTTGTAGATAATGGTGACGGTACCCATACAATCACTATTACTGATCTTGAGACCGGTTCAGTCACTACTACTATCGTTAAAGATGGTAAAGACGGTGTAGATGGTAAGAACGCTGAAGCCGACGTTAAAGACAA
>NZ_KV830585.1:0-1531 GCF_001836795.1 Neisseria sp. HMSC061H08
GCTCAAAGTGAGTGCGCAAAGCCATCTGAAGGATGTGTTTAAACCTGTTGAAAGCGGCTAACAGGCTAAGTGCGCCTGTTGCTGCCTAAAAGGCGGTTGGATGCCTGATTAATCAGGTATTCAAGAGAGATTAAGGGGGTATTTGAGTAGAAGCAGTGCATATTTGAAACAAAAACAGCCGAAAACCTGTGTTTAGGTTTCGGTTGTCGAGGGAAGGGCTTTTTTGCAAAGGTCTCATTAATATTTCTAATTTATAAGGAGTTTATGATGGTATTTGAAGACTATTTTAGTGAACTGCAAGCAGACATGGTGTCTATCTGTTTGGAATATGTACAAGGGCAAGCGGATAAAATTTACATTTATACTTGTTTTGAACCAAGAATTAGCTCTTGTGGATATTTCTTTGTAATTAATGGCAAATTATTGCAAAGACATA
Source organism: Neisseria sp. HMSC061H08 (assembly GCF_001836795.1). NCBI lineage: Bacteria > Pseudomonadati > Pseudomonadota > Betaproteobacteria > Neisseriales > Neisseriaceae > Neisseria > Neisseria sp. HMSC061H08. Next base: position 437 of record NZ_KV830585.1, read on the forward strand.
AAGTTACCGAGGAATTGCCTGAATGTGATATTGAATTACAAACACAAGTAATGGACATTATCATGGAGGATTTATACAAATTAAATGATGTTTGTACGCAATTTAATCAACCGATGCCTACCGAAATTAAAATGGTTTATGATGTAAAAAACAACAGTTTATCTGCTAATTATCAGTATGATTTAATTATACAAGCATCAGATACTTTAATTCCCCAACTTGTAGAGGAGGCTTGGTTTGAAGAAATTAAGCAGCAAATGGTAAATAATTAGTTCATGTGTACTAGGGGCTATTGACAATTCAAAAAATGAAGCCAACGTAGCCCGCCTGTATGATAGCAAGCGTGGACCTTCGCACTCACGTATTCTCTCTCTTTCGCTGTTAATCCGCTTTCAGGCAGCCTGAAAAATGTGTTTGACCAAGCAGCGGTGCAAAGCGAGCTAGATTTACAAAGAACCATAAGCCAAAGTTTTAATCAAAACGTTCAGGCAGCCAATATCAAAATTAACCAACACCTTGACCAACTTAAAGCACAACTAGAAAAAGGCGAGATAAGTCAAAGCGACTAAGACACCTAAGTGAAAAATTGGCAACGAGGACAAGTGCTACTCAACAGCATCGCCTCGGGCTTAAGTGCGCCAACCGAAAGCACAATGGGCATAGTAGCCGCAACTGCATCGCCAGCATTGTCATATGAAATTGGACAACAATTCAAAAAACACAATGCAGAAGGCACACCTGCACATATCCTTGCCCACGCGGTATTAGGAGCAGCAGTTGCAGTAGCAGGAGACAATAACGCCCTAGCAGGAGCGTTGAGTGCAGGTGGTGCGGAAGCGGCTGCACCTTACATCAGTAAATGGTTATATGGCAAAGATAAAGGCAGCGATTTAACGGCAGAAGAGAAAGAAACTGTAACCGCAATTACCAATCTGTTGGGAACGGCAACAGGAGCAGTTATTGGCGACACCACAGCTAATGCAGCACAAGGCAGCCTGAATGCGCAAAGTGCGGTGGAGAATAATGAACTAGCATTTAATATAAATAGAGACCTTTGCAAAAAAGCCCTTTCCTCAACAGCCGAAACCTAAACAC
>NZ_KV830586.1:0-240 GCF_001836795.1 Neisseria sp. HMSC061H08
TGTCGTAGCCTTTATCGGCATAGACGGTCGTACCTTCGGTAATGCCTTCCAACAAAGGCGACAGGTGTTTGCACTCATGGACATTGGCGGGGGTGATGTGCAGTTTCTCGATATAGCCTTCCTCATCGGTGCGGGTATGTTGTTTGTAACCGAGTTTGTAGAGGCCGTTTTTCTTTATTCAGCGGGCATCTTTATCCTTACTCGGTGAGGTTTGGCCGCTGACTTGTCCTTCTTCATCGA
>NZ_KV830587.1:0-249 GCF_001836795.1 Neisseria sp. HMSC061H08
CAAATATTATCGGCAGCGGCTCAATGCCAACTTTAAACCTGCTCCGATTTCTTCAGGGCTGTTATCCAATGATAAAATTACATCGTCTGCATCAATGGCATCCCACGCTTCCAGCTTGACATGGCGGCTCGGGCTGATTTTCAGGCAGCCGTTGTGCAGCCAAATATCCACGCTCATCATGTTTTGAAATAGGGCGCGTCTGGTTTTATAGCCCAAGTTCCCGCATAGGTTGGCAACCCAATCCTCATA
>NZ_KV830588.1:0-39936 GCF_001836795.1 Neisseria sp. HMSC061H08
CGAACTATACGCCTACCAACAAAACCAGTCAATACCCAATTTCAAAAAAAACCAGAAATTTCTCGCAACTATCTGTATTTAAATAATTTAAAATTTATTTAATTTTATCGTTCAATTTTATCGTTCAATAGATAAACCAGATACCCTAAGATAAATAGTCCTGTGGCTTTACTCTTAATTGCTACATTCAAACACTCTATATCTCTATATTTCTATATTACTGGCGCTTTAGTCCCATCTACTCTTACAATCTCTACTTTCTCCAATAAAACAATCATAAATTTAGAATAGTCCCTATTATGAGTAACGAAAAGATTCAACAAAAATTTGAACAAGCATATCACTCTTTTATCGAAGAGGAAAATTACGAGGAAGCACTAAAACGTGCCGAGATTCTTTGCCTTCTCAATCCCAAATCTGCAGAATTTCATCATAAAGTTGCTTATGCCTATCTGAAGCAATTGAAATGGGAAAAAGCCATTGAGGCTGAAATGAAAACGCTAGAGCTGGATAGTACCTATATTCCTGCTTTGGATTTACTTGCACATGCTTATGGCGCTTTAGATAATTGGGAAAAAACTGGGTTTTACGGTCATCAGGCTTTGGTTCTAAAAGATAAAGCCATCCCAGACCTAGAACATGAAATCATTCCGACACCTGCTCCAAAAAACGGCAAACGGATTATCTCCTTTTCTTTATTTGGCAATAATTCCAAATATATTGAGCCTGCCGTCTTAAATACCCAGCTTGCGCCTGTGCTTTTCCCTGGTTGGACATGTCGTTTTTATGTCGACGATTCTGTATCGGCTGAAGCTATTCAACGATTTAGAAATAACGGAGCAGAAGTAATTAAAGTTGGCGCACCGTTGGACAACTGGCCGGGTACGATGTGGCGCTTTCTTGCCATTAATGATCCCGAGGTTGAATACGTTATTTTCCGTGATGCAGATTCTATTATTTGCTATCGTGATGCTGCAGCCGTATCCGAATGGATAAAAAGTGGCACACTATTCCACACTATTCGCGACTCAGGCTCGCATACTGCCCTAATTCTTGCGGGTATGTGGGGTGCTAAAGCGGGCGCAGTCCCAGATATGCAGGAAAGGATTCAAAACTTTGTCGACGAGGGCTATCCTTCCAGACATTTTGCCGACCAAGATTTTCTAGAAAAAGAATTGTGGGCATATATCCGTCAGAATCTGTTTGCACATGACAGATTATTTGATTTCTGTAATGCACACGAAATTCCCGGCGAGTTTTACCCTAATTATCAAATCGCTTTTAGCGAAGGGGTTACCAGCTTTAACGCAACGACTGATTATGAAGACGGCAGCCTGGCAAGATGGACGCTGTACTCCAGTGCTTCGCCTTTGGTCAATCCGGACTACTCGCTCAATGCTGTTCCTGAATTTAAAGTCTGCAGTTATGTGACTGAAGTGAAAAACGGGGTGGTTTCAGCATTTTTGCCGAAGAGATATGGCAATGCGATTAAAGCAAAACTGGCCAGAATCAACATCGAACAAATCTAATTTGATTTGATTCCTAATATATCTCATTTCATGAACCCGTTATTTATGAGCAAACACATTCTCCTCGGTATCACCGGCGGTATTGCGGCGTATAAATCGTGTGAACTGGTCAGACTGCTGAAAAAACAGGGGCATTCTGTTTCGGTGGTGATGACGGATTCTGCGACGGAATTTGTCTCTCCGCTGACTTTCCAAGCTTTAAGCGGCAATCCCGTGTTATCGGATACTTATTCAGGCGCTTCCAATAATGGCATGGCGCACATCAATCTGACGCGTGAAGCTGACGCGTTTCTTATTGCGCCTGCAACTGCCAATACGATTGCCAAAATTACCAACGGATTGGCCGACAACCTGCTGACTACTTTGGCTGCAGCCAGAAAATGTCCTTTGGCCGTTGCGCCTGCAATGAATGTCGAAATGTGGAACAACCCTGCCAACCTACGCAATATTGAGCAGCTGGCTTCAGACGGCATTACCGTGTTTTACCCAAACAGTGGCGAACAGGCTTGCGGTGAAACAGGCACAGGCAGAATGGTCGAAGCAGTCGATCTGGCAGATTTGCTAGAGGATTTATGGACACCCAAGCTGCTGAGCGGCAAAAAAGTTCTGATTACAGCCGGCGCAACGTTTGAAGCCATCGATCCTGTCCGCGGCATTACCAATATTTCCAGCGGACAAATGGGCATGGCTTTAGCGCGTGCGTGCCGTGCTGCCGGAGCGGAAGTCACGCTGATTTACGGTCAAATTCAGACGGCCTTACCCGCAGACTTGGCTCATTCTGAACAGGCTGTCAGCGCAGAAGCCATGTATCAGGCAGTTCATCGCCATATCCATGAACAAGATGTCTTTATCTCTGTCGCAGCCGTTGCCGACTATAAAATCAAAAACAGCAGCAACGAGAAACTGAAGAAAAACGGCGATCAGCCTCCGGTTATCGAACTGACGGAAAATCCGGATATTCTCGCATCCGTTGCCACCTTGCCTTCTCCGCCGTTCTGCGTCGGCTTCGCTGCCGAAAGCCATCAGGTTTTGGAATTTGCTCGGGCAAAACGTTTGCGCAAAAACGTACCGATGCTGGTGGCCAACCAAGTTTCCGTTTCCATGGGTAAGCCAACCAATCAAATCACCATTATTGATGACCTTGCCGAAACCTCCTTTCCGGAAACATCCAAGCGCCAAGCAGCGGATGAAATCGTCAAACGTCTGGCTGAATTGTTGTCTTAATCAAACAGAAGGCCGTCTGAAAATTTTTCAGACGGCCTTCTGTTTGAACACATTAAATCACAAACCCAATTCGCGCAGGAAACGAATATCGTCTGCCCAACCGGATTTCACTTTCACCCAAATCTTCAAGAAGACTTTGGTATCAAACAATTTCTCCATATCAAGGCGGGCTTCAGTAGAAATTTTCTTCAATTTCTCCCCACCCTTGCCAATCAAAATCGCCTTTTGGCTGTCTTTATCAACCAACACCGCGATATAAATGCGGAACAGTCCGCTTTCCTCTTCCTCAAACTGCTCCACTTCAACATTCATCGCATACGGCAGCTCTTCGCCCAAATAGCGGAACAATTTTTCGCGCACAATTTCCATCGCCAGGAATCGGCTGGATTTGTCCGTCACCATATCTTCCGGATACATCGGGATACTTTCCGGCAGATACGGCTTGAGCAGCTCCAGCAGATTGGCAATACGCAGGCCATGTTTCGCGCTGACTGCCTCGCTGGCGGCAAACTCAAACTCTTGGCGTACTTCATTGATAAACGCCTCAAGCGCAAATTTGTCTTTGGCTTTGTCTTTATCGATTTTATTGACCACCAATACCACAGGCGTATGCTTAGGCAACTGCTTCAACACCACGCGGTCGGCATCGGTAAAACGCATGGCTTCCACCACAAAAACCACCACATCCACGCCGCTCAACGCTTCGGTGACGTTTTGATTAAGACGATCATTCAAGGCATTGCGGTGATTGGTTTGAAAACCCGGCGTATCGACAAACACAAATTGTGCCGTATCGTCGGTGTAAATACCGGTTACACGGTTGCGCGTGGTTTGTGCTTTTTTACTGGTAATACTGATTTTCTGACCGATTAAATGGTTCATCAGCGTGGATTTGCCGACATTCGGACGACCCACGATGGCCACAAAGCCGCAACGATAATCTGTCGGGTGTTGCGACTCGTTTTGCAAAAAGGTTTCGATATCCATTTATATATGACTTTCTTGATTGTTTCAGACGGCCTTTGCATTTTTTCAAAGGCCGTCTGAAGTATTATTTTTTAGCTTTTTTCAAAGGAAACTTCTGTTCCAACCACTCTAAGGCTTCACATGCCGCTTTTTGCTCGGCCACTTTCCGACTGCTGCCGCGTGCATTACAGATGAAACCGAGTTCGCCCAAATCGCAGGAAATCACAAACATCGCATCGGCCGTCTGCTCCGCCTGCTCTTCGATTCGGTATTTCGGCAGGGCAAAGCGGCGTGCCTGCAAGGCTTCCTGCAAAGCGGTTTTACTGTCTTTCTTGCCGATATTCAAATCCGCACGCTTCACGCGTTCCGCAAACAAATGGCGAACCACTTTTTCCGCCGCAGAAAAATCAGCATCAAAGCTGACCGCCGCAAACATTGCTTCCATCGCGTCGGCCAAAATCGAAGGCCGTCTGAAACCGCCGCTCTTCAACTCGCCGGCACCTAAATACAAACCGTCGCCGACATTCATTTCCAACGCGATTTCAGCCAATACGCCTTCATTTACCAAAGCCGCGCGCATCCGCGACAGCTCGCCTTCCGACAATTTCGGAAACGCATCAAACAACATCCTCGCCACGGAATAGTTCAAAATCGAATCGCCGACAAATTCAAAACGCTCATTGTGTTTGGCATTGTAGCTGCGGTGGGTCAAAGCCTGCTGAAGCAGCTCCATATTGCGGAACTCATAGCCCAGACGCTTTTGAATCGCTCGATGCGCCTGCTGTTTGAGCAAATCAGGTTTCATTCCATACTTTCAAAAAAACAGCCGGAAAGCACGCCTCATCCGCAGTGAAACAAAATAAAAAGGCTACACCGGCAACTTTTTTATTTTGGCTCATTGTTTCTTGCGTCCCTCAAGCCGATAAACAATCAAAAGCCGTCATGTTCAAACCTGACGGCACTTGCCGACATTGTACCATCAAACCGCCCCTGCACACATCCGTGCGGAAAAGCGGCGAATCGTGTAAAATCATGCCAAATCATCTCTTTGTCAACTCCATGAACAAATTTGCCCAAGCATTGGCCGCAGCGCTCGACCGCTGCATCGTTACCAACACCGTCGCCGAACAAGGCGAACCCGTCGGCTTCCTCTACCGCGAAGCCCCCGTGTTTGAAAACGACAGCGGCTGGCGTATTTTCAGCGGCGACGAAACCGACGAATACACCGACAATCCCGACAATTTCAGCATTGTCAGCCTCTCCGCCATTACCGCAGACAATCCCGACATCGCGCCCCTGCTAACTCAGGCAGAAGGCAGCGCGTGGGAATTGAACGAAGACGGCGAGTTCCAAGCCGTTGCCGATTGGCAGCCGCAAGAATAATCCATCCCCATTTCGTTTCAGACGGCCTTCTTTATAACAAGGCCGTCTGAAACCGAGCCGAATCCCTATTTCACAAATATTGAAGGAATCATCATGAACATTATCGAACCACGCCTCGATGGCACCAACCTGCGCATCGGCATCGTTCAAGCCCGCTTCACCAACGAAATCGGCAGCGAAATGGTCAAAGTTTGCTGCCGCACCCTAAAAGAATTGGGCGTATCCGAAGACAACATCACGCTTGCCACCGTTCCCGGCGCGCTTGAAGTGCCTATCGCGCTGATGAACCTCGCTTCATCCGAACAATTCGATGCCCTGATTGCCATCGGCGTTGTCATTCGTGGCGAAACCTACCACTTTGAATTGGTATCCAATGAGTCCGGTGCAGGTGTCAGCCGCGTTGCCCTTGACTACAACATCCCTATCGCCAACGCCATCCTGACGACTGAAAACGACGAACAAGCCGTTGCACGTATCGAAGAAAAAGCCTCCGATGCAGCCAAAGTTGCCGTAGAATGTGCCAACTTGGTCAACCATCTTTTGTCAGAACAATACGAAGACGACGAAGAATAAGCTTCTCCCCGTATTGGATACCGTATATTTTCAGACGGCCTCTCAATCATGACATTGAGGCCGTCTGAATCATTCAATATTCAGCCGACAACCATCGGCACTCTCTTCACAAGGAATACCCATGAAAAGCCCACGCCGCCGCGCACGCGAGCTTGCCGTACAAGCTATTTATCAAGCAGGCATCAACAAAACTGCCGCTCCCGAAATTGCCAAAAACATCCACGAACTGTCCCAATCTTCCAATATGGATGAAGAGCTGTTCAACAAACTGTTTTTCGGCGCACAAACCCATGCCGAAGAATACATGGAAAAAATCAGCCCCCTGCTCGACCGCGACGAGAAAGACCTCAGTCCTATCGAACGCGCCGTTTTGCTGGTTGCCTGCCATGAGCTGAGCACCATGCCTGAGACCCCCTACCCCGTCATCATCAATGAAGCCATCGAAGTCACCAAAACTTTCGGCGGCACCGATGGCCATAAATTCGTCAACGGCATCCTCGACCAACTGGCTTCCCGTATCCGCCCTAACGAACCGCGCCGCAAAGGCTAAGATTAGCTTCACATCAGGTCGAGATTACTGATCTTTGTCCTGTTTAGGCTCATCTGCTTATACAGCCAAACCATCAAAAAGGCCGTCTGAAATTCAGACGGCCTTTTATATTTCGATTTATTCTGATTTTGGCATTTCATAACCGGGGCAGTTTTGCTTGTCGCTGCTTGCCCAGATGATACCGCTGTCGTTGTAATAAACGGTACAGGTTTCATTAGCGTTGGTTTCTTTATTGGGTTCAGCCTTCAAAATATAACCTGAATCGGAAGGATTAGGCATAGAAGCCGTACCTTCGGAAAAACTAATATTGAAATATTGATTCTGCTGTAAATTTTCATCAGAAAACCCTTCAAATGTACTTTTTTGAGTGTAGTAGCGTTCGAGCTGTTGGGCGTTATGCAGCATCTGCGTGCGGACGGCGGCAAGGCGCGTTTGGCGGATGTAGTTTTGATAAGACGGATATGCGATGGTAGCAAGAATGGCTGCAATCACAATGACTATCAGCAGCTCGATAAGCGTGAAGCCTTGTTGATGTTTCATTGTATTTATGTCGTGAATAATTAGAATAAGACGTGGATATTATAGTATTTCTTGCGGCTTAAATGTTCAGATTCGGAGGGAGTTTGGGAATTTATGTAAATGAGGTGCAAGTTCTGAAAAATGTTTCCAGCCCTTTATTTTCTATTTCAATAAGTTAAACTTCAATTTAAACCGACCGTCTCTTGGTTGGCCTTGGTCTTTACAGTAAAATCCAGTTGTTTTTTTGTTTCTATCAATACATTTGTTGCTTGTCTGCGACGTTATTTTATTGAATTGGTTCCTTTTATATGTCTAAAGTTTTCAAGTGGGCGGCCGGTACGGCTGTTATCGTGGCTGCGGCTTTCGGCGGCTGGTCTTTGATGAAGCCTGAGCCTCAGTCTTCTTTTATTACGGAAGTGGTCAAACGCGGCGATATCCGTCAAACCGTATCGGCAACCGGCGAAATCTCGCCTTCCAATTTGGTATCCGTAGGCGCGGAAGCTTCGGGTCAGATTAAAAAATTGTATGTGAAACTGGGCCAACAAGTGAAAAAAGGCGATTTGATTGCAGAAATCGACTCAACCAATCAGCTCAATACCTTAAATACCGAAAAATCCAAACTGGAAACTTATCAGGCAAAATTGGTTTCTGCCGAAATTGCGCTTTCCAGTGCGGAGAAAAAATATAAACGCGAACTTGCCTTATGGAAAGAACAGGCCACTTCCAAAGAAGATTTGGAATCTGCACAAGACTCTTTAGCCGCAGCCAAAGCCAATGTCGCCGAACTGAAGGCCTCCATCAAACAATCCAAAATCTCCATCAATACAGCCGAATCCGAACTGGGACACACGCGGATTACCGCCACCATGGACGGCACCGTGGTCGCCATTCCTGTTGAAGAAGGCCAATCCGTCAATGCGGCGCAATCTACGCCGACCATTATCCAGCTGGCAAATCTGGAAACCATGTTAAACAAAATGCAGATTGCAGAGGGCGACATCACGAAAGTCAAAGCCGGTCAGGATATTTCATTCACCATTTTGTCCGAGCCGGACACCCCGATTAAAGCGAAATTAGACAGTGTCGACCCCGGCCTGACCACCATGTCTTTGGGCAACTACACCAGCAGCACGGACACGACTTCCAATGCGATTTACTACTATGCCCGCGCACTTGTACCGAATCCCGAAGGCAAACTTTCTATCGGTATGACCACTCAAAACACGATCGAAATCAACGGCGTGAAGAATGTTTTACTGGTACCGACGCTGACCGTGAAAAAACATAACGGCAAATCCTATGTCAGCATTTTGGGCGCAGACAATAAAGCGGTAGAACGCGAAGTAACCGTCGGTTTGAAAGACAGTATGAATACCGAAATCAAAAGCGGCTTGAAAGAAGGCGAAAAAGTGATCGTTTCTGAAATGAGCGCAGATGAAAAGAATAAGAGCAGCGAACGCGCGATGATGGGTGGCGGCCCTCCTCGCTGATTGATTAAGGCCGTCTGAAAGGTTTGGCTGTGTTTCAGACGGCCTTAGTTCCTGTATTTCTATTTTTCGCCCGGAAAGATTATGAGTTTAATCGAATGTAAGAATATCAACCGTTTTTTCGGTAGCGGTGAAAACCGTGTGCACGTATTGAAAGATGTCAGCCTTTCTATTGAGAAAGGCGACTTTGTGGCGATTATCGGCCAATCCGGCTCGGGCAAATCGACGCTGATGAATATCTTGGGCTGTCTGGATACCGCCACTTCCGGCTCTTATCAAATCGACGGCATCGAAACATCGCAAATGCAGCCGGACGAACTGGCGGCTTTGCGCCGTGAGCGTTTCGGCTTTATTTTCCAGCGTTACAACCTGTTAAGCTCGCTGACCGCCCGGGACAACGTCGCCCTGCCTGCCGTGTATATGGGCATGGACAGCAAAGAGCGCGCGGAACGTGCGGAAAAACTGTTGGGCGATTTGGGCTTGCAAAATAAAGAAGGCAACAAACCCAGCGAACTTTCCGGCGGTCAGCAACAACGCGTTTCGATTGCCCGCGCGTTGATGAACGGCGGCGAAATCATCTTTGCTGACGAACCGACCGGCGCATTGGATACCGCCAGCGGTAAAAATGTGATGGAAATCATCCACAAGCTGCACGAAGACGGGCATACCGTGATTATGGTCACCCACGATCCGGGCATTGCGGCAAATGCGAACCGCGTCATCGAAATCCGCGACGGTCAGATTATTTCGGACACGTCTAAAAATACCGACATTCCGCCCAGCAAAGTGGAGAGGATTAAAGAAAAAGCTTCCTGGTCGTTTTATTACGATCAATTTATGGAAGCATTCAAAATGTCGGTACAGGCGATTATGGCGCACAAAATGCGTTCGCTGCTGACCATGCTGGGGATTATCATCGGTATCGCTTCGGTGGTATCGGTAGTGGCCTTGGGTAATGGTTCTCAACAAAAAATCTTGGAAGACATCAACTCGATGGGCACAAACACCATCAGCATCTTCCCCGGCCGTGGTTTTGGCGACCGCCGCAGCGGACGAATCAAGACACTGACAATTAATGACGCAAAAGCCATCAGCCAACAAAGCTACGTCGCCTCTGCCACCCCTCAAACCAGCTCCGGCGGTACCTTAACCTACCGCAACACCGACCTGACCGCCTCGCTTTACGGCGTAGGCGAACAATATTTCGACGTGCGCGGTTTGAAATTGGAAGAAGGCCGTCTGTTTGATGATGACGATGTAAAAACCGATGCACAAGTCGTCGTTATCGACCAAAACACCAAAACCAAACTCTTCGGCGAAGGTGTCAATCCTTTAGGCAAAACCATCCTTTTCAAAAAACGCCCGCTAACCGTCATCGGCATTATGAAAAAGGATGACAACTCGTTTGGTAATTCCGACTCGCTGATGCTTTGGTCGCCATATACAACGGTCATGCACCAAATTACCGGCGAGAGCCATACCAATTCCATCGTTGTCAAAATCAAAGACGATGCCAACACGCAAGTTGCCGAAAAAAGCCTGACCGAGCTGCTGAAAGCACGCCACGGTACAGAAGACTTTTTTATGAACAACAGCGACAGCATCAAAGAAATGGTTGAAAGCACGACCGGCACCATGACGCTGCTGATTTCTTCCATCGCGGTCATCTCTTTGGTGGTCGGCGGTATCGGCGTGATGAACATCATGCTGGTCTCCGTTACCGAGCGCACCAAAGAAATCGGCGTCCGCATGGCAATCGGCGCACGCCGCAACAATATTTTGCAACAGTTTCTGATTGAGGCCGTCTTAATCTGTATCATCGGCGGCTTGTCCGGCATATTGTTGTCTGCCTGCATCAGCCTGGTGTTCAACTACTTTGTTACCGACTTCCCGATGAGCATTTCCATGACTTCCGTCATCGGCGCAGTTGTCTGCTCCACCGCCATCGGCGTCGCGTTCGGCTTTATGCCCGCCAACAAAGCTTCCAAGCTCAACCCGATTGATGCGCTGGCTCAGGATTGATTATGTTTCAGACGGCCTATTATCTTGGGGCCGTCTGAAATGCTGTTACCCGAAAGATTTTTTATGAAGACGAAACCTTTTTCCCAAGCAGCCTTATCATTGGCTGTTGCTCTTGCCCTAAGTGCGTGCGCCGCACCCAAAGCCAACCCGAACCTGACACTGGAAGCAACCGGCCAAGTCATGAGCGCGACCGAAACTGCCGAACGCTACGATGTAAACGGCAACTGGTGGGAAATCTACCAAAGCCCGCAGCTTAATGCGCTGATGGAGCAGGCGCTGGCCAACAATGTCGATTTGAAACAGGCCGCCATCAGCGTCAACAAAGCTTTGTATCAAGCCAATATTTTGGGTGCGGATTTGGTGCCTTCGTTCAGCGGCTCGTTGGGCGCGAACGCTTCTAAAAACCTGAAAACCGGCAGCCACGGCAATACCTTCAGCAGCCAGCTTGGTTTGAGCTACGAATTGGATTTGTGGCGCAAACTCAGTGCCACTGCCGATGCGCAGGTATGGGAATACCAAGCCACGCATGAAGACATGGCCAACACACGCCTGACTTTGATTAATAATGTCGCCGATGCGTATTTCAATATCGCCTATCTGAACGAAGCCATCGAGTTGGCAAAAAAATCGCTGAAGCAATATCAGGAAATCAACCGCATTGCGAATGCCAAGTTCCGCTACGGCCGGGCCGACTCCAGCCAGCCGACCCAAGCCAAACAGTCATTGCTGAGTGCGGAAAACAGCCTGTTGTCTTTGCAAAACAATTTGGATACGCAAAAACAGGTTTTGCGTAATTTGTTGAATTTAAGGCCGTCTGAAAACATGGCCGCCGATCCGGCACAGTTCCGCCTGTTGCCGGTCAAAGGCGTGAACTTGGACGTGCCGATTACCGTTTTGGCCAACCGCCCCGACCTGCGCGCCGCCGAATACCGCCTGCAAGCGTCGCAACAATCGGTCAACGCGCAAAAACGCAGTTGGTATCCGTCGATTACTTTGGGCGCAAGTTTGAGTACGTCTTCCGACAAAGCAAAAAGCACGTTCAATATCCCCATGTTGGGCGGCTCGGCCACCATCAATCTGCCTTTCCTTAATTGGCAGACCATGAAATGGAAAGACAAAACCGTACAAGCGGAGATGGACAGTGCCAAGCTGAATTTTGAAAAAGCCCTGACCACCGCGCTCAACGAGGTCAACACCAACTACCTTGGCTACAAAAACGCGCAGGCCGGCCTTGCCAATCAGGAACAGCGTTATCAGTTGGACAAGAAAAACAGCCATTACTATCAAGTACGCTACCAACACGGTAAAAACGAACTGAAAGACTGGCTGGAGGCTTTGAATACGGAATACAGCTCGGCGCAAAACCTGCTAAACCAACGCTATGAGGCTTTAAAATACGAAAATATGGTGTACAAAGCCATGGCAGGACGTTATACGCCGAAATAGCATTTTCAGACGGCCTTTGGTTAATTTCCGTCAACGGCGGTCTGAAAAACATTCAAGCAACTGAATTTTCATATATAATCGCGCGTTTATTTGATTTTATCCGGACAACATTATGGCCTTCGCCTCTCTCTTTACGCTTTTGGACGACATTACCGCCGTTTTGGACGATGTAGCGATGATGACCAAAGTCGCCGCCAAAAAAACCGCCGGCGTGGTCGGTGACGATTTGGCGCTCAACGCCAATCAGGTAACCGGCGTATCCGCCGAGCGCGAATTGCCGATCATTTGGGCGGTGGCAAAAGGCTCTCTGGTCAATAAGCTGATTCTGGTGCCGCTTGCACTGTTGCTTTCCGCTTTCCTGCCAGCGCTGATTACGCCCTTGCTGATGATCGGCGGTGTGTATTTGTGTTTTGAAGGCGTGGAAAAACTGTTGCACAAATTTCTACACCGCAATGAACACGAAGACGGACACGATGCCGAGCCTGAAGTCACAGACGAAAAAACAAAAGTGAAAGGCGCGGTCCGCACAGATTTCATCCTCTCCGCCGAAATTATTATTATCGCGCTGGGCGTCGTTGAAAAATATGACCTGATGACGCGTTCTTTGGTGATGGCCGCCATCGGTGTCGGCATGACGGCATTGGTCTATGGTTTGGTCGGCATTATCGTCAAACTTGACGACCTCGGCATGATGTTGATGCGCCAAAAAAGTGCCGCCGTGCAAGGTATCGGACGCGGCTTGATTTCATTTATGCCTTGGTTTATGCGCGGCTTGAGCATTGTCGGTACGTTGGCGATGTTCTTGGTCGGCGGCGGACTGATTACCCACAACCTTGGCTTTTTACACAATTTCCTCCACGCGCAGCATTGGGACAGCGGCATGATGGAACATATCGCCAATCTGGTGGTCGGAGTAGCCGCCGGTGCCTTGGCTTGCGCAATCGTCCTGCCTGCAATGAAATTGTTTCAAAAAGACTGATTTTGTTTCCCTGCCGTCTGAAAATTTTTCAGACGGCCTCAATACCATTTAAAGCATGAATATTTTCCGTAAACTCGAACAATATTGGCAACATCCGCTGCTGTACTGGCCGCTGGTCATCTTGATTGCCGCCGCGACACCGTTCACTTTCGCCCCGTATTATCATTTCTGGCTGATGCCGCTGTTGTTTGGCGCGCTGATACGCCTGATTGAATTGCGTCCGCGCTTTGCCGTCATGACTGCCTATCTGTTCGGATTAATCGGTTATACGGCGCAGTTTTATTGGATACACACTGCCTTGCATGATGTTTCAGGTTTGCCGGATTCATACGCCATCCCTCTCACCTTCCTGCTGCCGGCGTTTCTTGCGCTTTATCCGGCCATCTGTTTTTGGGTGTGGAGAAAATGCAACCTGTCGCGCTGGGCCAAAACCGGCCTCCTACTGCCGATTTTATGGACGCTGGCAGAATTTGCTCGCGAACGTTTCCTGACCGGATTCGGCTGGGGCGCAATCGGCTATTCCCAAATCATTAAAGACAGCCCGTTGGCAGGTTTCGCGCCTTTGGGCGGCATTCATATGGTCACGCTGGCAACCGCTTTCCTCAGCGCATGGCTGGTGTTACTGATTGACAACCACGGCCGTCTGAAACACCGCCTTCTGCCCTTATTCCTTATCGTTGCGCTCTGCTCCGTCGGCTACATTTCCCAACAAACCGAATACACCCGCCCCGACGGCAGCACCAGCACGGTTGCCCTGATTCAAGGCAATATCGAGCAAAATCTGAAATGGAAAGAAGAGCAAATCATTCCGACCATTCAGAAATACTACGAACAAATCAGCAAGACCAGTGCCGACATCGTCATCCTGCCTGAAACTGCCCTGCCGCTGATGCGCCAAGACCTGCCCGAAGGCATCTTGGAACAATTCGCCGAACAGGCGCAAAGCAACGGCAGCGCATTGGCCATCGGTATCAGCCAATATACGCCCGACGGCAACGGCTACGAAAATGCAGTCATCAATTTGAGCGACTATCACAACAGCACTTCCGATACCATTCCCTACTACGCCAAGAACCACCTCGTTCCATTTGGCGAATACAAGCCCTTGCCCGCCATTACTGAGCGCCTCTATAAAATGATGGATATGCCTTTGGCCGACTTTCAAAAAGGCGGCGACAACCAAGCGCCTTTGGTGATGAAAGATCAAAAAGTTGCCTTCAATATCTGCTATGAAGACGGTTTCGGCGACGAACTCATTGCAACGGCCAAACGCTCCACCCTGCTCGCCAACATCAGCAATATGGCGTGGTACGGCAAATCCAATGCCATGTATCAGCAGCTTCAACAGTCCCAAGCGCGTGCAATGGAACTGGGCCGCTACATGGTTCGTGCTACCAATACCGGCGCGACCGCCATTATTTCCCCTAAAGGTACGATTGTTGCCGAAGCCCAGCCGGATACAGAAACCGTCCTCGAAGGCCACGTTAAAGGCTATATCGGCGAAACGCCTTATATGAAAGCAGGCGGCTCCACATGGCTTATCAGCATTTTGGCCGTTATCGGTGTATTCCTCATCCTGATTGGCCGGAAGAAATCAGAATGAAAAATTTTTAAGACCTTGTTATACAAGGTCTTTTTTATTACTAAAACTATTTACATACAGAAATGTTTGTAATATACTTACCCAAAACCTAGCAAATCACTCAAATTTTCTAAGACAATCAAACCTTGCGATTCAAGCAGTAAAAACTATTGAATCTATCGTTAATTTACAGAAAAAATCCAACCCATAACAAAACAAACCACAGGCAGTGTTATACTGCTTGTCACACAATAAACAAAAAGCCGTTTTCAGACGGCCTAATTAAGGAGAGCATCCTTTATGAATAAAGCTTTTGCATTACCCGTTATCCACAGCGGCAACGGTAGCCTCGAGCAATACATTCATACTGTCAACAGCATTCCCATGCTGACTGCCGAAGAAGAAACACAACTGGCCGAACGTCAGCAAAAAGGCGATCTCAACGCCGCCAAACAGCTTATTCTGTCTCATCTTCGCGTCGTCGTATCCATCGCACGCGGCTACGATGGCTACGGCCTCAACCAAGCCGACCTGATTCAAGAAGGCAATATCGGCCTGATGAAAGCCGTCAAACGCTACGAACCGAGCCGCGGCGCGCGCCTGTTTTCGTTTGCCGTGCATTGGATTAAAGCCGAAATCCATGAATTCATTTTGCGCAACTGGCGTTTGGTCCGCGTTGCCACAACCAAACCGCAACGCAAACTGTTCTTCAATCTGCGCAGCATGCGTAAAAATCTGAATGCCTTGTCTCCAAAAGAAGCGCAAGAAATCGCCGACGATTTGGGCGTCAAATTGTCCGAAGTCTTGGAAATGGAACAACGCATGACCGGTCACGATATCGGTATCATGGCAGAAAACAACGATGATGAGGACAACTTCGCCCCTATCGACTGGTTGGCCGACCACGATGCAGAGCCTAGCCGTCAGTTGTCCAAACAGGCCCACTACGCCCTGCAAACCGAAGGTCTGCAAAATGCCTTGGCGCAATTGGACGACCGCAGCCGCCGCATCGTTGAAAGCCGCTGGTTGCAAGACGATGGCGGTTTGACCCTGCACGAATTGGCTGCCGAATACGGCGTATCTGCCGAACGCATCCGCCAAATCGAAGCCAAAGCCATGCAAAAATTGCGCGGTTTCTTGGCAGAAGAAGCAGAAGCCGTTTAAGCCTTTCTTGATAAGAAGGCCGTCTGAATCTTTTCAGACGGCCTTTTCGATGGTAAACCTCATTGTATCTTCTCCCCCAACACATTCATTTTAAAGCCCACTTAAGCTATAATACCCACCACACACACTATCCAGTCATACCATAACCATGCAACTTACCGTCGTCGGACTCAATCACCAAACCGCGCCCTTGAGCATACGCGAAAAACTGGCATTTGCAGCTGCAAATCTGCCGGATGCCGTGTCCAACCTCGCGCGCAGTGAGGCGGCGGAAGAAGCAGTCATTCTTTCTACCTGCAACCGCACCGAGCTTTACTGCGTCGGTGAAACCGAAAAAATCATCGACTGGTTGGCGCAATATCACGACCTGCCTGCCGAAGAAATCCGCCCTTACCTCTATACCTTGGATAACAATGAAACCGTCCGACATGCCTTCCGCGTCGCCTGCGGTTTAGATTCCATGGTCTTGGGCGAACCGCAAATTCTCGGTCAAATCAAAGATGCCGTCCGCGTTGCGCAAGAACAGGAAAGCATCAACACCCACTTAAACGCCCTGTTTCAAAAAACCTTTGCCGTTGCCAAAGAAGTGCGTACCGACACTGCTGTCGGCGAAAACTCCGTCTCCATGGCTTCTGCATCGGTCAAAATGGCAGAGCAAATCTTCCCTTCCATTTCCGATCTGAATGTCCTCTTTATCGGCGCAGGCGAAATGATTGAACTGGTGGCCACTTATTTTGCCGCCAAAAATCCCAAGCTCATTACCGTTGCCAACCGTACACACCAGCGCGCGCAGGAATTGTGCGACAAACTCGGTGTCAACGCCGAAGCCTGCCTGTTGAATGAATTGCCCGATATTTTGCACGATTACGACGTGGTTGTTTCTTCCACCGCCAGCCAACTTCCCCTCGTCGGCAAAGGCATGGTTGAGCGCGCATTGAAAAAACGCCACAACATGCCCGTTTTCCTGCTGGATTTGGCCGTTCCACGCGATATCGAAGCCGAAGTCGGCGAATTGGAAGACGCATACCTCTATACCGTAGACGACATGATGGACATCGTCCAAAGCGGCAAAGACGCGCGCAAAAAGGCAGCGGCGGCGGCTGAAAGCATGGTGGAAGAAAAAGTCAGCGAATTTATCCGCCTGCAGAAAAACCGCCAAAGCGTTCCGCTTATCCGCGCCTTGCGCGACGAAGGCGAACGTGCGCGCCGCCAAGTATTGGAAAATGCCATGAAGCAACTCGCAAAAGGCGTATCCGCCGAGGATGTCCTCGAACGCCTCTCCATTCAGCTGACCAACAAACTGCTCCACTCTCCGACACGCACTCTCAATAAAGCCGGCTCGGACAACAGCGAATTAATCGATGCCGTGGCGCAAATCTACCATTTGGATCAACACGACTGACCACAATTTAAAGGCCGTCTGAAAGAAGCGAACCGACCGACAGGTCATATTCCAAAGCTTTCAGACGGCCTTAAAACAATAAAATCCCAATTATCATTTTTTCATTTAAAATGAAATGCTTGAAAAAAAACCGTTAAAGTGTAAAAATCCTACCTTATACATTTAAACAGCATTCAAACAATAAAACTGCCTGCCGGCTCAAACGCATACCGACAATACGATAGGCACCGGCAAAAGGAACTTTCGTGAATATTAAAACAAACACATATCTGGCCCTTGCTGTCCTCTCAGCTTCCCTTCTTTCAGGTTGCGACAAAGTCAGCACCTTTTTCGGTAAAGACGAAAACAAAGAACTCGTCCAACGCATAGAAACCAATACCGATGACGGAAAAGTCGGTATGTTGTTGCCCGACTTCGCCCAACTGGTGCAAAACGAAGGACAGGCAGTCGTCAATATTCAAGCAACACCGGCAAAACGCACTGCGACACCGGATGACGACCACAGCATGGACCTGAGCCAATTCCCCGACAACGATCCGTTTTACGAGTTCTTCAAACGCCTCGTTCCCAATATGCCCGACATGCCGCAAGAAGATACCGAAAGCGACGATTTGAATTTCGGTTCCGGCTTCATCATCAGCAAAGACGGCTATATCCTGACCAATACCCACGTAGTTGCCGGCATGGGCAACATTAAAGTCCTGCTCAACGACAAACGCGAATACACGGCCAAACTGGTCGGCTCAGATGCCCAATCCGACGTTGCCCTCTTAAAAATCGAGCCGCAAGAAGACTTGCCGGTTGTCAAAATCGGCAATCCGAAAGATTTGAAACCGGGCGAATGGGTAGCCGCCATCGGCGCACCTTTCGGCTTTGACAACAGCGTAACTTCAGGCATCGTCTCCGCCAAAGGCCGCAGCCTGCCGAATGAAAACTACACGCCGTTCATCCAAACCGACGTTGCCATCAACCCCGGCAATTCAGGCGGCCCGTTATTCAACCTTCGTGGCCAAGTGGTCGGCATCAACTCGCAAATTTACAGCCGCAGCGGCGGTTTCATGGGTATTTCGTTTGCTATTCCGATTGATGTTGCCATGAATGTGGCCGACCAATTGAAAGCCAATGGCAAAGTCCAACGCGGTCAATTAGGCGTGGTTATTCAAGAAGTTTCTTACGATTTGGCCAAATCTTTCGGTTTGGACAAAGCAAGCGGTGCACTGATTGCCAAAATCATGCCGAACAGCGCGGCACAACAAGCCGGTTTGCAGGTTGGCGACATCGTACGCAAAGTTAACGGTGAAGAAGTCCGCGCTTCCAGCGATTTGCCTGTTATGGTCGGCTCGATTATGCCGGGCAAAGAAGTGACTTTGAGCATTTGGCGCGGCGGCAAACAAACCGATGTCAAAGTAAAACTTGGCAGCGCAGCCGAGCAAACGGAAACTTCTGCAAAAGAAGCCGAACACCCGCAACACGAAGGCGGCCATGACGGATTTACCGTTGAAAATGCAGGTGTTACCCTGCAGGTTGAAAACGCAGACGGCAAACAACGCTTAATCGTTCTGCGCGTTAGCGGAGCGGCCGAACGTGCCGGCCTCAAACGCGGCGACGAAATTATTGCCGTCAGCCAAATCAGCGTCAATGACGAATCCACTTTCCGTAGTGCATTGGAAAGCGCAGGCAAAAACGTACCGCTTTTGGTACAACGCGACGGCAATACTTTGTTCCTCGCGCTAAATCTGCAATAGTCCGATTTTCAGACGGCATGATGATGTGTTAGATGATAAAATACCCATCTGTCAGAGGCAGTGGGTATTTTGTTATCCGTCTTCCAACTTAGGCCGTCTGAAAATATTTTACCGCTTATATACAATATAATTATGCAACTTATTAATTATTCAAATTCTATTTTATCCATCGTCCCGGCAGCCATTGCGCTCGCCTTGGCCATTGCTACGCGCCGTGTATTGCTGTCCCTCGGTGTCGGCATTATCGTCGGCTCATTCCTGCTGGTAGGCGGTAATCCACTTGATGCTTTGGTTCACTTGAAAGACATGGCTGTCAGCCTGACTTGGGCGGACGGCGATTGGTCTTTGGGCAAACCCAAAATCCTGCTCTTTTTGGTGCTTTTGGGGATTTTCACTTCCCTGCTGACGCATTCCGGCAGTAACCAAGCATTTGCCGATTGGGCAAAACAGCACATCAAAGGCCGCCGCGGTGCGAAGCTGCTGACCGCCTGTCTGGTATTCGTTACCTTTATTGACGACTATTTCCACAGTCTTGCCGTCGGTGCGATTGCTCGCCCTGTGACCGACAAATTCAAAGTTTCCCGCGCCAAACTGGCTTATATCCTAGACTCCACTGCCGCGCCGATGTGCGTTTTGATGCCGGTATCCAGCTGGGGCGCATCGATTATCGCGACTTTGGCCGGCCTTTTGGTGACTTACAACATCACAGACTACACGCCAATGGGCGCATTCGTGGCCATGAGCCTGATGAATTACTACGCTGTCTTCGCGTTGATTATGGTGTTTGTCGTTGCCTGGTTCTCCTTCGACA
The DNA here is from genome assembly GCF_001836795.1 of Neisseria sp. HMSC061H08. Lineage (NCBI taxonomy): Bacteria > Pseudomonadati > Pseudomonadota > Betaproteobacteria > Neisseriales > Neisseriaceae > Neisseria > Neisseria sp. HMSC061H08. The sequence goes on from NZ_KV830588.1 coordinate 19,383, forward strand.
TCGGCTCTATGGCTCGTTTGGAACGTGCCGCTTTGAACGAAACTCATGATGAAATCGTTGAAACAGGCCATCCCAACGGCCGTGTATTTGCACTGATTGTGCCGGTTTTGGTACTGATTGTAGCCACTGTTTCCGCCATGATTTACACTGGCGCACAAGCTTCTGAAACTTTCTCTTTGCTCAGCGCGTTTGAAAATACCGATGTGAACACTTCCCTCGTGTTCGGCGGTACTTGCGGCGTATTGGCTGTCATCCTCTGCACCATCGGCACCATCAAAACCAGCGATTACCCTAAAGCTATTTGGCAGGGCATCATCTCTATGCGCGGCGCCATTATCATCTTGATTTTGGCATGGATTATCAGCACCGTTGTCAGCGAGATGCACACCGGCGAATACCTCTCCACCTTGGTAGCAGGCAATATCCATGCAGGCTTCCTGCCCGTGATTTTATTTCTGCTCGCAGGCGTGATGGCCTTCGCTACCGGTACAAGCTGGGGTACATTCGGCATCATGTTGCCGATTGCCGCCGCCATGGCCGTCAAAGTCGAACCAGCGCTGATTATCCCCTGCATGTCCGCCGTCATGGCCGGTGCCGTATTTGGCGACCACTGCTCGCCGATTTCCGACACCACCATCCTCTCTTCTACCGGCGCACACTGTAACCACATCGACCACGTTACCTCGCAATTCCCTTACGCACTGACTGTTGCCGCCTCTGCCGCTATTGGCTACCTGATTTTAGGCATGACCGGCTCTGCGCCTTTAGGTTTTGTGGTAACCGGCATCGTGATGGTTGTGTTGATTTTTATCTTGAAAGACAAGAAAAAAACAACTGCCTAATTCAAAACCAATATTCAGACGGCCTGAGATATTCCTATACTCTCAGGCCGTCTGAACATAACGATTATCCAATATATACATTATTCAGGACAAAACAATGAATACGCCTCATCTTCCACGCGGCCCAGTCATGGCCGATGTCGCCGCCTATCATCTGACCGAAGAAGAAAAACAACGCCTGCTCGACCCTGCCGTCGGTGGCGTTATTTTGTTCCGCCGCAACTTTGAAAACGTTTCCCAGCTCAAAGCTTTGGTTCAAGAAATCAAAGCCGTCCGTACACCTGAACTCATCATCGCCGTCGACCACGAAGGCGGACGGGTTCAACGTTTTATTGACGGCTTTACCCGCCTGCCGGCAATGAACGTATTGGGCGAAATTTGGGACAATGAAGGCAAAGAAGCCGCTTGCGTCCAAGCAGAACAAGTCGGTTGGGTTTTAGCAACCGAACTCTCCGCCTGCGGTATCGACCTATCCTTCACACCTGTATTGGATTTGGACTGGGGTCAATGCGCCGTCATCGGCAACCGCAGTTTCCACCGCGACGCCAACATCGTAACCCAGCTTGCCCTTGCCTTACAAAAAGGCCTGAACAAAGGCGGCATGAAATCTTGCGGTAAACACTTCCCCGGCCACGGCTTTGTCGAAGGCGACAGCCATCATGTCCTGCCTTGCGACGAACGCAGCCGCGAAGCGCTCGAAGCCGCCGACCTTATCCCCTTCCGCGCACTGAGCCAGGCAGGCATGGCCGCAGTCATGCCTGCCCACGTCGTATACCCGCAAATCGACAGCCAACCTGCCGGCTTCTCCGAAAAATGGCTGAAACAAATCCTGCGCCAAGAAATCGGATTTAACGGCGTTATCTTTTCAGACGACCTGACCATGGAAGGCGCATGCGGCGTCGGCGGTATTAAAGAACGCGCCCGCCTTTCTTTTGAAGCAGGCTGCGATATTGTACTGGTGTGCAACCGCCCTGACTTGGTCGATGAATTGCGAGACGGTTTTCACGCGCCGGCAAACGCCGATTTGGCCGCACGTTGGCAATACATGGCCAACACATTGACCATCCAGGAAGCAGCCGACATCATGGCAACCGAAGCATTCCAAGCTACCCAACAGGCGACCGCTAAACTGGCAACGCCCAAAGACATCGCAGGCGGTGTTAAAGTCGGCGAAGCATTCTGATTCAAGGCCGTCTGAAACATTGACGGCAAATAAAAAAGGAAGACTTGAAAAAGTCTTCCTTTTTTATCTTCCTAATTAATGAATTTTTACGTTATAGCGACGTTCCAAACGTAAGAATACCCATCCTAATACACTCGTCAATACAAGATAAATCAATGCAACCGTATAAAGCGGCTCTTGGAATATCGAATACTGACCCGTGATTGCTTTTTGAACAGACATAAGTTCAGGAACTGCAATAACAGACAGCAAAGAACTATCTTTCAAAAGTGTGATAAATTCACCTGCAAGTGGCGGCAACATACGGCGAAGAGCCTGAGGCAAAATCACATAACGCATCGCCTGAGTATAGGTCAGACCCAAAGAACGCGCGGCTTCCATTTGGCCTTTATCAATCGACTGGATACCGGCACGGAAAATCTCACAAACATATGCACCTGAGTTTGCAATCAAAGCCATTACACCTGCGATCAATGGGCCATAAGAACGACGAAAATTAATTGCAGATTCTCCGCTGATTAATGCACCATCGGTAGGATGTACAAAAAATGGGAAAATAACAAAAGCCCAAATAATAACTTGAGCAAGCAATGGCGTACCGCGGAACAACGCAACATACACAAAAGAAATCTTACGCAAAACCCAAGCCAATGCACGTATCGGCGCACCGGCTTTTTCCGGATTAACCAAACGAGCCAATGCCAGCAGCAAACCTAAAATCGAACCGCCAATCGTTGCAACCACTGTAATTCCCAGCGTTGCTAATACGCCGTATAAAAACATCCAGCGGTATTCATAAATAATGTCAAAACGAAAATCCATAACCCTTCCGTCGATCAAAATCGGTAACTAATCCGAATATTTTTTAAAATGAAGCTTGATATTTTACAAGAAAATACATTGCTTGAACGGTTTTTTGTTAAATTAATCCGCATAACCCTGCTTTTTTACATTTCCAATGAATTGCAGCCACTTTTCACCTTTCATCATATAAGACATTTTCCGTATAAAAAACAAAGCGCAAACCCGCCACAAAATTGACCGAAACACAAAAACAGCGGATAATCCGCCCATTCTTCAAACATCTTTCAGACGGCCTTCCCTCTTCCCTTAAAGGCCGTCTGAAAACATTTTTAAAAGCATAAAACATGAAAGCACCCGAACTCTTATTACCAGCCGGCGGCCTCGAACGTATGCGCGCCGCCTATGATTACGGCGCAGATGCCGTTTACGCCGGCAGCCCGCGTTACTCCCTGCGCGCCCGCAACAACGAATTTGCCAAACTCGACGTCCTCGAGCAAGGCATTAAAGAAGCGCACGAACGCAACAAAAAATTCTTCCTGACCGTCAACACGCTGCCGCACAACTCCAAGCTCAAAACCTTTGTTTCCGATATGGAACCCTTGATTGCCATGAAACCCGACGCGCTGATTATGGCGGATCCGGGTTTGATCATGACCGTGCGCGAAAAATGGCCGGAAATGCCGATCCACCTGTCCGTACAGGCCAACACCACCAACTACTGGGGCGTGAAATTCTGGCAAAACATCGGTGTCGAACGCATTATTCTGTCGCGCGAATTAAGCATGGAAGAAATTGCCGAAATCCGCCAAGAATGTCCCGACATCGAACTCGAAGTCTTCATCCACGGCGCATTGTGTATCGCCTACTCCGGCCGTTGCCTACTCTCCGGCTATTTTAACCACCGCGACCCTAACCAAGGTACTTGCACCAACTCCTGCCGTTGGGACTACAAAGTCCACAACGCCGTCGAAAGCGACGCGGGCGATGCCCAGCTTCTGCAAGGTTTCAACTTTGAAAAAGCCCAAGAAGAAGCCAACCAAAACTTTGAAGGCATCAACGGTCAGAAACGCCACCCCTACGCCGACAAAGTTTTCCTGATTGAGGAGTCCAACCGCCCGGGCGAAATGATGCCGATTATGGAAGACGAACACGGCACCTACATCATGAACTCCAAAGACCTTCGCGGCATTGAAGTGGTTGAGAAACTGGCCAAAATCGGCGTGGACAGCCTCAAAGTCGAAGGCCGTACCAAATCGCTTTATTATGTCGCCCGCGTTGCCCAGTCCTACCGCAAAGCGATTGATGATGCCGTTGCAGGCCGTCCGTTTGATTACAGCCTGTTGAGCGAACTCGAAGGCCTTGCCAACCGCGGCTACACCAGCGGCTTCCTCGAGCGCCACCAAACTCAGGATTACCAAAACTACCTGACCGGCCACTCCATCGCCAAACAAAGCCAATATGTCGGCCACGTTACCGAAATCGATGAAAACGGCTGGGCAACCATCGAAGTCAAAAACCGCTTTGCCATCGGCGATTCACTCGAGATCATCCACCCGAGCGGCAACCAAACCATCAAATTGGAACAAATGACCCGCAAAGGTCAGCCTGTCGATGTTGCCCCAGGCAACGGCATTCAGGTCAAAATCCCGAATATGCAAGGCAAAGAAAAAGCTTTGGTTGCGCGGATTATGAATCCTTAAGCATCAACAAAATAAAGGCCGTCTGAAAGTTTCAGACGGCCTTTTAAATGATCTATGCTGTTTCAAACCTGTTCTTGCAATACGGCGGCAATCAATTCTTCCGCACCATCATCTGCCAATTTTTTGGCGACAGCGCGACCCAAGGCATCGGCGTATTCGGCAGGGGCTTGTGCGTCCGCCTGCAAAATGACCGAGCCGTCGGGATGGCCGACCAAGCCGCGCAAGGTCAGCAAACCGTTTTCTTCAGTGCAATATGCGGCCAGCGGTACTTGGCAGCTTCCGCCCAAAGCACGCGCCAACGCGCGTTCGGCCGTCACGCAGGCGTGTGTGGTATCGTGGTTTAACGGCTTCAAGACTTCGTACAAATCTTCGCGATGCGCTGCAATTTCAATACCCAATGCACCTTGTCCGGCGGCAGGCAGGCTGTCGGATTCCGACAAAATCATGCGGATGCGTTCATCCAATTCCAGACGCTGTAAACCGGCGGCGGCCAAGATAATCGCGTCGTATTCGCCGTTATCGAGTTTGGACAAACGGGTTTGCACATTGCCGCGCAAAGGTTTGATAACCAAATGCGGATAGCGCGCACGCAACTGGGCTTCGCGGCGCAGGCTGGATGTGCCGACGACGGCACCTTTGGGCATTTCTTCCAGACGCGCGTATTGGTTGGACACAAACGCGTCAAACGGATTGGCGCGTTCGCCGATGGCTGCAAGCGCGAAACCTTCAGGCAAATCCATCGGTACGTCTTTAATCGAATGCACGGCCAAATCAGCCCGGCCGTCATACAAAGCCTGTTCCAACTCTTTGACAAACAAGCCTTTACCGCCGACCTTTGACAAAGTTCTGTCCAAAATCTGGTCGCCGCGCGTGGTCATGCCCAAAATCTCGACTTCGCAATCGGGATACAGGGCTTTCAGACGGCCTTGGATGTGTTTTGCCTGCCACATGGCAAGCAGGCTTTCGCGACTGGCGATAACGAGTTTTTTCGGGTTCATAATGGTTGCCTGAAAGATGGAAAACGGCATGAAGTCTATCATATTTTGGGCGGTTTTTCAGACGGCATGGGGGTGAATATGTTATATTTACGCCTAAAAACCAAATTTTCCGGACAACATGAAACGCGCCAAAAAATATCCTTTTTTATCCTTACAGCGGCAACGTTTTCATCTGAACTTTGAAAACGCCTCTTCCGCCGCCGACCTTCCGAGCGAACGCGACTTCTACCGCTGGGCGTGGTCTGCCTTGAAAAACGAATACCGCCGCGCTGACATCAGCCTGATTCTTCTGGACGAAGAAGAAGCCCGCGCCTACAACCGCGACTACCGTGGCAAAGATTACGCCACCAATGTATTGAGTTTTGCGCTCAACGAAGGCGAAATCCTACCCGACCAGTTTTCAGACGGCCTGTATGGCGATTTGGTGATTTGTCCGCAAGTGGTTTTGAAAGAAGCCAGCGAACAAGGCAAAACACCCGAGCAGCATTTTGCCCACCTGACCATACACGGCACTTTACACCTGATGGGCTACGACCACATCGAAGACGATGAAGCCGAAATAATGGAAGCCGAAGAAATCCGCCTGATGCTGGCGGCAGGCTTCCCCAACCCCTACCAAGAGGACGAATATTAAAATGGACGGTACGCAGTCGAAACCCAAGTTTTTCGAACGCCTAATCTCCCGACTTGCCGGCGAGCCCGACTCCGCCGAAGACGTATTGACCCTGTTGCGCCAAGCGCACGAGCAGGAAGTTTTTGACGCCGACACACTGACCCGGCTGGAAAAAGTATTGGACTTTGCCGAGCTGGAAGTGCGCGACGCCATGATTACGCGCAGCCGCATGAACGTATTGAAAGAGAACGACAGCATCGAGCGCATCACAGCCTACGTCATCGAAACCGCCCATTCGCGTTTCCCCGTCATCGGCGAAGACAAAGACGAAGTTTTGGGTATTTTGCATGCCAAAGACCTGCTCAAATATATGTTCAACCCCGAGCAGTTCCACCTGAAATCCGTCTTGCGCCCTGCCGTTTTCGTTCCCGAAGGCAAATCTTTGACCACCCTTTTAAAAGAGTTCCGCGAACAGCGCAACCACATGGCGATTGTCATCGACGAATACGGCGGCACATCCGGTTTGGTCACCTTTGAAGACATCATCGAGCAAATCGTCGGCGAAATCGAAGACGAGTTTGACGAAGACGACAGCGCCGACAACATCCACGCCGTTTCTTCCGAACGCTGGCGCATCCACGCGGCTACCGAAATCGAAGACATCAACACCTTCTTCGGTACGGAATACAGCAGCGAAGAAGCCGACACCATCGGCGGTCTGGTCATTCAAGAGTTGGGACATCTGCCCGTGCGCGGCGAAAAAGTCATCATCGGCAGCCTGCAATTTACCGTCGCACGCGCCGACAACCGCCGTCTGCACACCCTGATGGCCACACGAATTAAAGAAAACACGGATAAACCATGATTATTCTGGATCACGTCTCCAAACACTATCAAACACGCGACAACAAAGACTTTATCGCCGTCGAGCCGACCAGCCTCGAAATCAAACAGGGGGAAATCTTCGGCCTGATGGGCTACTCCGGTGCGGGCAAATCCACCCTGCTGCGTCTGATTAACTTATTGGAACGTCCGGATACAGGTACCGTCAGCGTATGCGGTCAAGAACTGACCGCGCTCAATGCCACACAACTGCGCCATGCCAGACAAAACATCGGCATGGTGTTCCAACAGTTCAACCTATTGAGCAACCGTACCGTTGCCGAAAACGTCGCCTTCCCTTTAGAAATTGCCAAATGGCCGTCTAAAAAAATCCAAGCACGTGTTGAAGAATGTCTGGAAATCGTCGACTTGCAAGACCGTGCCAACCATTACCCGTCCCAACTTTCCGGCGGTCAAAAACAACGTGTCGGCATTGCCCGCGCGCTGGCGCCGCAACCTCAAGTCATCCTCGCCGACGAACCCACTTCCGCCCTCGACCCCGCCACTACGCGCAGCGTTTTGAAGTGTTTGGAAGACATCAACCGACGTTTCAACGTAACCATCGTCATCGTTACCCACGAAATGAGCGTTATCCGCCGCCTGTGCGACCGTGCCGCCCTCTTGAACAAAGGCCGTCTGCTGGAAATCGTTGAAGTACACGGCAACCAAATCCATGCCCAATCCGAAATCGGGCAAGAGCTGATTCGAGAGGACTAATATGGCAGATTTAACATTTGAAAGTGCTGTTGCGACCATCGTCAGCATGAAGGGCGAAATTATCCAAGCCTTGGGCGAAACCTTTATTATGGTCGGCCTATCGACTACTTTCGCCGTTATCTTCGGTACGATTTTGGGCGTATTGCTGTTTGTGACGTCAAGCCATCAGTTGCACTACAACAAACAGCTGAATTTGTTTTTGGACAACCTGGTCAACCTGATGCGTGCGTTCCCTTTCGTCATCCTGATGATTGCCATGATTCCTGTTACACGCGCCATCATCGGCACGACCATCGGCCCGGTTGCCGCCTCATTGGTATTGAGCGTATCCGGCTTATTCTACTTCGCCCGTCTGGTCGAGCAAAACCTGCGCGAAGTACCCAGAGGCGTAATTGAAGCGGCCTCCGCAATGGGAGCCTCACCCATGAGCATCATCTGCAAAGTGCTTTTGAATGAAGCACGCGCTGGTATGGTTTCCAGCATTACCGTACTGGCTATCGGCCTTCTGTCGTACAGCGCGGCGGCAGGCATGATCGGCGGCGGCGGTTTGGGCGACCTTGCCATCCGTTACGGCTACTACCGCTATCAAATGGAAGTCATCATCTTCATTGTCGCCATCCTGGTTTTACTCGTTATCCTGATTCAAGGTATCGGCAACAGATTGGCGCGCAAACTGGATAAACGTTAAACAAACCAGGCCGTCTGAAATAGACTTACTATTTTTCAGACGGCCTGTTATCTATTTAGAACATATTAGGATATATATTCCAAATAAATTTACAAAAAACATCCTCATATTTCCAAAATAGATTTACAATCCCTCTTTTTTGACGGCGGTAGATTGAGGCCGTCTGAAACCGTTTTATCATCCATCAGGAGCAAAATATGCAAATCAACACATTCTTCAAAACCCTTTCAGCCGCTGCGCTGGCCATCGTACTGGCTGCCTGCGGCGGTCAAAAAGACAGCGCGCCTGCTGCTTCTGCCGCTTCTTCTGCCGACAACGGTGCAGAGAAAAAAGAAATCGTCTTCGGTACAACCGTCGGCGACTTCGGCGATATGGTAAAAGACCAAATTCAACCGGCTTTGGAGAAAAAAGGCTATAAAGTCAAACTGATTGAGTTCACCGACTATGTGCGCCCCAACCTTGCTTTGGCTGAAGGCGAATTGGACATCAATATCTTCCAACACAAACCTTATCTGGACGACTTCAAAAAAGAACACAAGTTGGACATCGTTGAAGCCTTCCAAGTACCGACCGCACCTTTGGGTCTGTATCCTGGCAAATTGAAATCTTTGGACGAAGTAAAAGACGGCGTCAGCGTTTCTGCACCTAACGACCCATCTAACTTTGCACGTGCATTGGTTATGTTAAACGAATTGGGCTGGATTAAACTGAAAGCCGACGTTAATCCGCTGACTGCTTCTAAAAACGATATTGCCGAAAATCCAAAAAACATCCAAATCGTAGAACTTGAAGCCGCCCAACTGCCGCGCAGCCGTGCCGACGTTGACTTTGCCGTCGTTAACGGCAACTACGCCATGAGCAGCGGCATGAAACTGACCGAAGCCCTGTTCCAAGAGCCAAGCTTTGCCTATGTTAACTGGTCTGCCGTCCGCACTGCCGACAAAGACAGCCAATGGCTGAAAGATGTAACCGAAGCCTACAACTCTGACGAGTTCAAAGCTTACTCACAAAAACGCTTTGCCGGTTACAAATATCCTGCTGCATGGGGTGAGAACGCAGCTGCAGGCGCTCAAGCCGAAGCTGCTTCTACTGCTTCTGCAACCAAATAAGTAACTTTTTGAAAAAAGGCCGTCTGAACATTCAGACGGCCTTTTTCTATTGATTATCTATTCTCAAAGCTCAAAACAAGTTTTTTGATTAACGCCAAATACTTACACAACTTCCTTTTTAAAACCAAATCAATATGTTGTAAAAAAGTTCAATAAAAATTCATATTTTTATTCAATAAAATCAATCACTAAATGAATTATTCTAATTTTTTATAATATTCACTAGTAATGTTCCGTTTATCCTGATATTATACCGTTCATCTAAAGACATCCGGTTATCTGCATTACAGACCGTTCATCTGAATTGCTTCAAACCACTTTGTCGGATTTTCCCATGTATGTTGTGTTTCTCCGTATCGAAGGGGTTTGAGCGGTTGAAACCGTATTGCTTAGATATTAAAGCTTCATGCTTTGAAATGAGTGAATTTTTGTTTTAAGTGTCGTAATCTCTTGCTAATTACTCCCAGCTGCAAGAGTTTCAGGGTTGCCCCCTTGGGCAGCCCTTCTTTTTTTATCCTCCATTATTTCAGTAATGGAGCCTTCCCTGCCCTATGCACATAGTCAAAATCGCAGACAAGGCCGCCCTTCCCTCATCCTCCAATCTTCTTCAATTCATTATTCGGCATTACCAGCCAAACCTGTGCCTTTTTAACTTGAGCCGCAGTACGGATGGCCGCCTCATCCATAATGGAGAATGCGGTAGAAAAGGCATCGGCAACCGCTGCACTCTCCGCCATGACGCTCATGCTTTTATAACGCGGCTGGCTTCCGCCTGTGCGCGGATCAAAAAGATGGGTAAATTTGCCTGCCTCGTCCATTACCGTGCCATAGCCGCCCGATGTGGCAAAGGCTTGGTTTTTCATGGCAATGGTGGTCAGGATTTGGTCTTCTTGGTCGGGATTGCGAATACTGACATTCCACTCGCGCTGGTTGGCATTATCAAAGCCGTAAATTTCCCCCATATCAATCAATGCCTGGGCAACGCCTTGCTGCTTCAACAATTCGACTACTTTATCGGTGATATAGCCCTGCGCAATGCCATTAAGCGACAGGCCCATGCCTTTTTGAGCAAAACGGATTTCTTTGGTATCAAAATCGACTTTGTTGAAATCCACTAATTTAAGCGTGTCTTTGATACTGCGTTCAGACGGCGGCGTTTCGGTTTTCGGATTCCGTCTGAAATGATCGGCATACAGATTCCACAAAGGCTGAATGCTGGGATCAAATGCACCTTGCGTCAGCCGATGAATATCCCGGCTGATACTGAGCAGCTGCAAAAAATCGGATGGCGGATTTTTCAGACGGCCTTCTCGGTTTAAGCGGCTGATCAGGCTGTCGTCCCGATACAGGCTGAAGATTTTTTCCAATCGTGAAACTTCCGCCAATACTTTGTTGATCAGTATCTCCGCCTGCCTGCGCCCAACGTCGAACAAACGCAATTCCGCACCCGAGCCTAATGCAATCCCTTTCCAGATAACAGGCTGCCCTTCTTGATTCGGGCCGGCTGAATGAGTCGGCCGATTGGTTTTTCGGCTGATGGCAAAGGGAATGCCGGCACCGGCGGCAAGTGTGGCGGCGATGGCAATGAAGCGGCGGCGCGTTAAAGGAGTGGACATGGCGTATTCCTTGGATTTTTTATTTTTACATTGAACGTCTGCATCATTAAATATCAATCGGCAGCCTTCAACACAAAGGCCGTCTGAAATGGTTTCAGACGGCCTTTATTGATTGTTTTATTTGAAAATATATTCGTCGGGCATTTCTGCAAAACCGACAACTCTGCCGCCTTTTTCTTTGGCGAATTTTTCAGCTTGTGCCTTGTCGGCAAAAGGAAGCGCATCTTCCGCCCCCATGCCGCCGATAAAGCTGCTTTCGATAACGTAATAGGCTTTTTTCGCATCTATCCATTCGGTGTCGGCATTGGGTTTTTCCCAATCTTTGACTTTACCCATATCGGTAACATAGATGACATGAATGCCTTTCGGCTCTTCAGGCAGCTTGGTGTAGCCGAACATCTGCTTGATGGTGGAAAACCAAACTGGTTTTTCAGGTTTGCCGTTCAAGAAGATTTGCGCTTTAGGGCCGTTGTGTTCAGTTAAATTCATGCTGCAGTAATGACCCACTGCACTATCGCTGATTTGTTGGGGCGCAGGCGGAGGGCTGTTGTCCTGCTTGCTGCAGGCTGCCAATGCGATGAGTGTGAAGGTAGTCAATAATATTTTTCTCATATTTGTCGCTTTCCGAAAATCCAGGCGGCTAAAATCAAAGGAATGATAACCCATAATACCTGAGCCGTCAGCAAAACAGGCATACTCAGGCTGATTTGTTCGCTCAAACCCGCCATGCCGGCATACATGGCTGTATTTTCGTAACCCGTCAGGTTCAGCAGGCGATAAATGTCTGCGGGGTTGAACAAAAGAACGGTTTCCACTACAGGCGCGGTAATGACTTGTTCGGTATCGGCAACCAAAACACCTAAAAGCGCCATATCGAAAATAACGACAAAAAACAGCCAAACGCCGATGGCGATACCGGCGGCTGTACCGCGTTCTTTAACTTTTGCGCTGATCAAATAGCCCATGGACAAAAAGGCTGCGCCAAGAATCACGCTGGCAGCAATCAAGAGGGCGAAAGGCTGCCATGCGGCAATATCAAAACCGCCGTTGGCAAGCTGAAGGGTAATACCTGCCAATCCGTAGCCTGCCGTGGTAGCAAGGGCAAGGATGATGAGGTGACCGATAAATTTACCAGCAAGGATTTGGTTGCGCGAAATGGGGTAACTTAGCAGCAACGCCATTGTACCGCGCTCGATTTCGCCGATCAGTGCATCATAAGAGAGCAACATCGCAATCAGCGGAATCAGGAAAATAGACAGGCTGGACAGGCTGACTACGGTTACCGTCAAGGGATCAACCTTGACCGAACCGGTAGGCGAGCTACCGAGAAAGCCTAATGACAGTGCCAATGCGGCAAGCAAAAGTGCGGCGGCAAGAACCCAACGGTTGCGCAGGCTGTCGCGGACTTCTTTGCCGGTAATAATCCAAACGGGGTTCATACGTCTTCCCTCTTCAAGAATTGCGCGTACATATCGTCAAGTGTAGGCGTGTGGATATCGATGTAGGCAAGACTGCCCAAATCACCCAATTCGCTCAAAAGAGCCATGCGCTCTTCTGCTTTACATTGCGCTTGGTATGACAGGCCGTCTGAAAGCGGATGCCAACGCTCGCTCAACGGGCGCGCTTCTTTCAAACGGACGTTGACGGTCAACGGCAGACCGCTTTGAACATGCAACTCATCCATGCTGCCGTCGGCAACTTTCACGCCGTTTTTCATGACGATGATGCGGTCGGCGTGGCCGTCAAGCTCGGCCAGTGCGTGGGTGCTGAGCAATACGGTTGCACCGCGCCCATTGAGTTCGCGCACAACTTCGTAAAACATTTGACGCGAAGCCGGATCAAGGCCGGTAGTCGGCTCGTCAAACAGTAAGACTTTAGGCTCGCCCAACAAGGCTTGTGCCAAAGCGAGGCGTTGACGCATACCTTTAGAGTAAGTACCGACACGGCGGCGTGCGGCCTGGGAAATGCCGACACGCTCGAGCAATTCGCGGTTTTTACTCAGGGGCTGTTTTTTAAGTTTGGCATAGAAATCCATGGTTTCGATACCAGTCAATGAAGGGTGCAATGCAACCGTTTCAGGCAGGTAACCGATTTGGCTGCGACGCTGCGCCCCTGCTTTACTTCCGGTCGGTTCTCCCAAAAGCATCACTTCGCCCTCGGTCGGCGTAATCAGGCCGAGTATCAGCTTCATAATGGTAGATTTGCCCGCACCGTTGTGTCCTGCCATGCCGACGCTCTCGCCAGCCTTGAGAACCAGATCGACTTGGTTGACGGCCTTTTGGCTGCCAAACTGCTTGGTCACGTTTCTCAATTCAACGTGGTTGGTACTGCTCATGGGTATTCCTCTAGTGAATGTTTCAGACGGCCTTTGATATTGGGCCGTCTGAAAGGTTACATATTGGCATTTCCGCCTGTCAGCGCACCGTTTTCGGCATTACCCCATTCGGATTGGTGCGTTTTTGCTTCATGCAGCAATTCGTCCTTCATGGCTTCGTATTTGGTTGTCGTTTTATTGCGGACGGGGTTCATCAAAGGCTTACTGTCAATTACGCCGCCGGGCAGGATGGCGGGAAATTGCGATTGCGCCCATTTGACAATGCTGATGGCAGGGCTGTTCATCAATAACCGGGCGACGGGTGCGCGCCAGATGATTTGGTCGATAATCCCGTTGGGACGGTAGGCACTGTCGCCGAAGCCGTCGCCGTCAAGGTCAAAGGCGCTGTTATCGCTCCAATAGTTGCCGCGACCACCCTCGCCCCAATCGAGGAAGCGGGTGCTGACATATTTAACCTGGCTTTCGTTGTTGATAAACGAATTATTGAACAGGCTTGTGCCTTCAATGGCCGCGGTAAAGTGAATACCGATTTGACAGTTTTCAAAATGGTTGTCGAAAATTTTATTGTAGTTGGCATTGTAGGCAAACACGCATTTGCCCGCCTTATTGATCACATTATCGTGAATTTCAGAATAATTGACGTAGTTGAGCATAATGCCTTGGTCACGGCTGCCAACGGCAATGTTGCCATACACTTTCAGGCGTTCGGAAAACATCAGCACATAACCCATATTGTTGCCGACGGAGATATTGTTGCTGACTTCGCTGTCATTGGTGTACATATAATGGACGGCAAAGCGTAAGTCGCTAAAACGGTTGCCTTTGTAGGTATTATGGGTACTGGTATTTGAAAAAATACCGTCACGGCCTTTGGAAATATCGTTATCGACCACTTGCGCACCAGGCGCATTCCAGACGGTTACGCCGTTGCCGCGTTCGTTGACGCGCAGGGTTGCATCGCCGATGATTTTATTTTCCCGCACCATGGATTCTGCCGCACCGTGAATATACACGCCAACAGAGTTGTCGATGATGTTGTTATGTTCCACCAGCGCGCGCGTTGCCGTCTCTTCTAAATAGATACCGGCATCCATTGCCGGCAAACTCATGCCGGAATGGGAAACGGTCAGATTACGCAAAGTTACATCAGGCGCATGAACGGCAACCGTCCTCCCGCTCCGGTCGCCGACAATCTTGGCGGAACGGTCGGCCGGACCTTCAATGGTAATCGGTTTGTCGATATAGAGTTTGGTCTTGTATGTGCCGGAGGCAAGCTTGAGCGTATCGCCGGCTTGGGCGCGTGCTAAAGCATCATTGAGATTGTCTTGTGCGGATACGTTGATGACTGCGGCAAAGGCCGTCTGAACCATACTGCCCAACAGCAATACGAATGCGGCACGTTGCCATTTGGAACGATGGGATGGTGTATGCGTCATAATCATATCTCAATTTCAGACAGCCTGTTTTCTACATGATAAACATACGCAGAAACAGGTATTTTGATGTTATAGCAAAGCTGTCTGATGATGGCTTATATCTCATTGCTATACTGGCTGACAAACAGCTTTGCTATAAAGGCCGTCTGAAAGAATGTCTTTTCAGACGGCCTAAAGGATTAAATCATCAAACCAAAATTATTTTGGTTTAACAATCATTTGGCCTGACATTTCCATGTGCAATGCGTGACAGAACCATTGGCAGTAGTACCAGTGTACGCCTGGACGAACTGCTTTGAAGGTTACAGAAGATGTCGCTTGCGGGCCGATCTCCATAGCGATACCGTAGCCTTCCAAAGTGAAGCCGTGGGTCAAGTCCTCAATGGTCTCAACGTTGGTTACGTATACGGTCACTTCGTCGCCTTGGTTCACTTCGAATTGCGGAACGCTGTACGCAGGCGCAACGGCAGTCATGTACACGCGTACTTTGTTACCTTCGCGTACGACTTTAGCGGCTTTTTCCAGCTCAACACCGTCTTTTTGCGCTTGTTCCAAAGCATCTTTCCAGAACCATGGGTCTTTGCGGTCCCAAGTTTTGCTTGGATTCACTTTGGAAGCGGAAACCAGACAGAGATCGTGCGGTTCGGCAAAAGTCGGGTTGTCGTGAACCAGACGCATTTCGTCGCCGGAAATGTCGATCAATTGGTCACACTCAGGTTTCAGAGGGCCTGCGTTCAGGAAACGGTCTTTGGAGAATTTGTTCAAAGACACCAACCATTTACCGTCGGCTTCTTTAGTTTCGCCCATGGTAGTGTGGTTGTGGCCGGGTTGATAGTGAACGTCCAGTTTTTGTTTGATCGGATCGATTTTCTCACCTTTGTAGGCTTTAATCGCATCGTCGATATTCCATTTCACCATTTGGCTGTCGATAAACAATGTAGTATAGGCATTGCCGCGACCGTCAAATGCAGTGTGTAACGGGCCAAGACCCAGTTGCGGTTCGGCTACGACCACATCGCGGTCTTTGATTTTGCCTGCAAACAAATCGTCCAGTTTGCTGACATCCAATACGGTAACGGTTGGAGACAGTTTACCGTTGAGCATGATGTATTTGCCGTCAGGGCTTGCGTTACAGCCGTGAGGAGAGTTAGGCACAGGGATGTAGCGGGTGTATGGAGAGTTGGCTTCTGCACGGCCGTCCAACATTTTCACGCCGTTAACTTCTTTGAAATCGCCTTTTTTAATGCCTTCTTCGATAGCGGCCAGGTTAAATACTACACACCAGTCTTGCTCGTTAGCAGAAGCACCTTGTACAGTCAGAGCGCGTTCAGAGTTATAGCAGGTAGAGAAAGAGTATTTACCTTGGTAGTCAGCATCGCCGTTGTCCAAGTTACCGTCAACCAATACTTGCCATGCGATTTCCATGGTTTCGCCGTCGATAGCGGTATAAACGGCATGCCAAGTTTTCGGATCATCCAGTTTACCTACGCCGTCAACCGGAGCAATGTGTTCGCCGTTGGCAAAAACGTAACCGGTTTTCGGATAACGTTGCGGACGCAGACCGTGGATACCTGAAGCATTAGGAATATCGATGATTTTATCGGTTTTCATTACATCCAAGCGGATGCGGCAAACACGATTGTTTGCTTTATCGTTGGCGTAAGCATAACGGCCATCGTAAGTTTGGTCGGTGAAAGACAAGTGCGGGTGGTGCAAGTCGCCGTTAGGGTAGCAACGCAGACCGCTGTCTTGCAGGAATTTACGGGTTTCTTCGGTAATATTTCCGTTGAGGACTTTCAAGCTCTCATTGGTACGTCCCCAACCGGTCGCGCCGTCCATATTGAACACGGGAATACGCATCAGTTCGCGCATGGAAGGCACACCGATCAAGCGCATTTCGCCTGATTGACCGCCTGAGAGGAAACCGTAGTATTGGTCAAGTTCACCTGGACCCACTTCGGAAGTCATTTTGCCCGGCTCGGCAGAATGAGCAGCTGCTTTTTCAGCAGGAGCTGCGCCAGAAGCAGCAGCTTTGTCACCCTCACCGTTAGAGCAACCGGCCAAGCCCAACAAACCGGCACCGGCAATACCTGCGCCGGAAGCAGCGGCAGTACCTAAGAATGAACGACGGCTTAAGCCGTTTTGTTCTAATTTTTCGTCTGACATACGACACTCCTTGGATAAAATCCGGCGGCCGATTTTTTTCAGACGGCCTACCGATGAAAAAATTTCTAAATCGGGCTGCCGATACAGCCCTCTTTTTTATAAATAACTACTTATCAACACTAATTGCCGATTCTTTTTTAACAAACTGAACAACTTGTTCTTGAGCATTTTTCGTTGCTGTCGCATCGTGCTGCTCAGATTTTGCCGCCGCTTGTTTTTGTTTTTTCTTATTCGTTGCCACTACTTGAGGACAACGCGTATCGTGGTGATACATTACCTGACAATGCAGGCATTGGATACATTCGTTCGGATGAATATCGCCTTCTGGTGCAATGGCTTGTACCGGACATTCATGCGTACAAATCTGACAAGGGTTGCCACACATTTTATAGCGGCGCAGCCAGTCAAACACACGGAATCGACCCGGCAATGCGATACCCGCACCCAAAGGACACAGATAACGACAGAAGAAACGTTCGATAAACAAACCGGCAATCAACAAAGCTGCAGCAAACAATACAAACCACCATTCGCGCATAAACTTCAGAATAATCGCAGTTTTGAAAGGTTCAACTTCTGCAAATTTTTCAGCTGTGCCCAAATCGTACAGGGAAATAGCCAGCAAGGCGAAGAAAATGACGTATTTAATGGCTGTCAGGCGCGTATGCAACAGATGTGGCACAGTAATTTGTTTTACGCCCAGTTTTTTAGCAATGCGATTGGTCAATTCCTGCAACGAACCGAAAGGACACAACCAGCCACAGAACGTACCCCTATTCCACAACAGCATGGTCGCCGCTGTAAAGAGCCACAGAATGAATACCAGCGGATCCATCAGGAAGAATTCCCAGTGAAACTCAGTCAAAATGGCTGAGAACAACGTCAAAGTATTCACTACCGATAATTGTGCCTGAGCATACCAGCCGATATAAAACAGCGTAAAGGTCAGGAAACAGAGACGGAATCGGTCATACCATTTTTCGTAACGGACAATCCAGTCTTGGAACAGGAATACCAACAGAAGAATTGTCAAAGCAATACCGACAACAATAATTTGACCTTGCTTGGCTTTCCAAACCTGTTTCCAAAGTTGATTGGAAACACCATCATCACCGGCAGTCGCATCTTCGGCAATACCCGTACTTTCAGGAACTGAAGCTGCAGCCGCAACTTGCTCAACCGGCGCGCTGATTTCAACAGGTGGTGCTTTTGGATCATCGACATAGTAGCCTTTTGGCAATTCGTAATCCAAATCTGCAGTTACGAAAGCTTTATCGTTAACGCTCAACACACGTTGAATCATCAGTTGTAAACGCCATGGCTCGGCAGCATCAAATTCCACACCTTCAGGGATAGTAAACCAAGAAACCTCTTTAAATGCAGGCGCACCTTCCGCTGCCAAAGCAACTACACGCTCATGTTGTGCATCGGTAAAACGGAAGCTGGTATCGCCCTGAATCATTTCGATACGGTCGAAGATACCGCCACGCACATAGCCTGAGCCTTTCCAAGAGTATCGGCCTTCACCGGCAACCATAATTGCCTGTTGACCTGGTTGCAAACGTTTTTGCAGATTATTCCAACCGGCTTCACCTAAAAGGCTTTTACCGATAGAAGGTTGGCTGACCAAAGCAACATATAAATCAACGAATGTATCGTTACCATCTCCCTGCTCTGCATGATCTGCAACACCGGCTTTACCGCCTTTTTCAAACAGTTTGTTGATATCGTCAACAGAAATATGCAGATGACCAACAGCTTTTTGTTCTAACAACGCATTCCAAGACTGAATGTCTTGTTTATCAGGATTCACAGCACGACGGGGACGGGTTTGAACCGCAGGCTCATTTGCAGCCTGCTCACCAGAAGCGGCAGCAGCACCGGCTTGAGTCGCTTTATCCGTACCCAAATGATATTGATGAATAACCGATTTGACAGAACGCTGAATACTGTCATTAATCACCATCAACGTTACAGTCGCACCGCTGATGATATCAGCAGGAGCCACACCTGGCTGAGGAGGATTTTTAATAAAATTTAAGCCAATATATTTATCAATGAATTTATCGACACGGGATTGCGGAATACCAATCAGCATAATTGGTTCATGGTGTTCAACCAATTTTGCTCCCGCAATAGTGCCATCATTGGCCAATGCGACCATCGTATCAATCGGCTTACTCGAATAACCACGCGTATTGACCACATCAGTCGTGATATAAACCAAGCCAAGCTGCTCTTCGCCTTTATATACACGAGCAACCAAAGGCTTACCTTCAGGTTTGCCGTAACGATCAGCACCAGGAAAAATTTCAGAAGGCTGAATTTTTGCCAAGAAATCAGGCAAGCGCTCTGCGTAAGCAGGTAGGCTTACTATCATCATAGAAAATACAGCAAACAGCACAAGGATTCGTTTCCAAATGCCACTTAAGCACTTCATTTCAAGACAGGACATGGCTATTCCCGATATATCGATACTCTAAACACTTATATTATATGAATCATCTATCGGCAATAATTTGATTAAAATCAAATTTACAAATCTTAAAACCAAATTCTACATGCTAATAATACTTTAGAACTATAAAAATAAATCTATTATTAGTAGACATGAAATATAGGAAAATCAACTTAATTCAATAACCATCTTTATATTGTTAACTTATTTATAATAATACTCAAAACAATTTCCAAAATTTTGTTTGGCATATATTTAATAGAATATAACCCGGTTTAGATTCCCATAGGCCGTCTGAAAAAATATCGAAAATACTTTAATCTGCTCCTGCAATAACAAAATACACTCCCTACGAAAACAAAAAGAGCCTGTATAAAACAGGCTCTTTTTCAGACTAATCTTAAATCAGATTAGAATTTGTGACGCAGGCCAACAGTACCAGCAGTTTTCTCGTATTTAGCATCGCCTTTGCCTTCTTTCAACCAGCCGGCAGACAACAGGGCAGAAGTGCGTTTAGAGAAGTCGTAGTCAGCACCAACGATAACTTGGTTGTAAGCGCTGTTCTCTTGTTTCACGCCTTCTTCTTTAACTTTGAAGCCGTGAGCATAAGAAACACGAGGAGTTACGTTGCCGAAGCGGTATGCAGCAGTTGCACCAACTTCAGTACGTTCATTTTTCTTAGCACCAGCTACGTCAGCTTTAAAGCCTTCGTATTGGCCTACAACAGCAACCATCAGGTTGTTAGCATCGTAACCAGCAGTCAGACGGTGAGCTTGGTGATCTTTGTAAGTACCGGCAGCCAAAGTAGTGTTGTGGTTGAATGCATCCAGGTAACCAGAAGTCAAGTCAGCACGTTTAGCATAAGAACCAGCGTAGCGACCGAAGAAACCAGAATTTTCGTAGTTCAAGCCCAAGTCGTAAGATTCACGGCTTTTCACAGCGTGATCGTATTTGTCGCTAGGGTTAGCATTGTCGCGAGGTTGGTATTGTACGCTTGCGCTGAAACC